>DAISWY010000008.1:28117-32543 GCA_036826135.1 Gemmatimonadaceae bacterium
GCGCTCGCGGCCGCCCCCGCCGCCCCGCTCGGGCCCGTGATCGTCGGCGGGGTGCGGTCCACGACCTGGACCGTCTTCGGGCTGCCGCCGACCGGCGTCCCACCAATCGTCACACCGATGGTCGGCGCGCCAGGCGTGTTCGGCGCAGTGTACGTGGCCGTGCACACCCCGTCGACACACGTGAAGGCCCCGAGCGTCCCCGCACTCGGCGTCGCCACGAAGGCGCTCGGCGTCGCGGTCACAATCGGATTGCCGTACAGGTCGAAGAGCCTGACCGTGACCGTCAGCGTCTCGCCGAGGGCCACCGTGTCCCGCGAGATGCTCAGCGAGGAGGTGACGCCCGAGGCACCGCCACCAACCGTGGTCGGACTCGGCACCGCTGCCGTTACCGTCACCGGGAGTCGATCCGACCCGGTCGTCGCGATCGTCCCGTCTGACACAGAGATGGTCGCCGTCTCCACCTTGTACAGAACCATCGGCACGTTCGTCGCGACGCCGTTCACGAAGGTGATCCCGGCCGTGGCGGCGAAGCTCGCCGCCGACACCGTCGGCTGCGTGGTGCCGTTCGGGGCGACCGAAGCACCGCTGAACGTCAGGTCCTTCGCGCCAGTGTAGCTCGTCGCGACGTTCCCGAAGGCGTCATAGGCCGTGATCGTGATGTTCTGCGCCGTACCGGCCGTCTGGGCGTTCAGGCCCGTGATGACGAGCTTCGCCGCGGGGCCCGGGGTCACGGTGATCGTCTTCGGACCGCCGGTGATCTGCGTCCCGCCGATCGTCGCCCCGATGACCGGGGTCCCCGGCGTGTTCGGTGCGGTGTAGGTCGCGGTGCAGATGCCGTTCGCGCACGTGAAGGCGCCCAACGTTCCCGTCGAGGCGCTCGGTGTGAACGAGGCCGGCGTGGCCGTCAGGACGGGATTGCCGTACTCGTCGCGCAGGGTGACGGTCACCGTCGTCGTCTGGCCGACCGACCGGATCGTGTCCGCCACGGCCAGCGTGCTCTGGGCCGCCGTCGGCGCACCAGCCACCACCGTGGTCGTGGCCGTGTCGCGCGACGCCACGGTCGGGCTCGAGGCGATGAGCCGATACCCGACCCCCGCCTTCTGGATGCTCATCAAGGCGAAGGTCGCCACGCCATTCGTCGGACGCGCGCGCAAGGTGCCGAGGAGCGTCGCCCCGGGCGCGCCCGAGGTCGGGTCGAGCCCGATGACGATGCTGTCGTTGGCGGTGGTAATCACGCGGCCACGCGAGTCCTTCAGCGCGACCTGCACATTGCCGAGGGTCGCGCCGGCCGTCACACTGGACGTCGGCAGGGTGGTGTAGTCGAGGAGCGGCGCCGCGACGAGCATCGTGCGCACCCCCTCCACCCCGACGTCACCGCCAGGACGACGCGTCGGCCCGGCAATTGTCAGGCTGCTCCCGACGCCGAGGCTGCGGAGCGTGTAGCTCACGCGCAGCTGCACCGAGCCCGCCCCGGTCAAGGCGACGTCCACCGTGTCGCCGGCGCCGACGTCGGTCAGGGTGGCGCCACCGGCCACGACCGTCCAAGTCACCGTCCCAGGCACCACGCTGTAGCCCGCTGGCGCCCCAACTCGCGCCTGCACCACCTGGCCGCGGGTGAAGACGGAGTCAGAGAGCGCGATCGAACCGTCGGGCGCGTTCCGGCTGGGCCCCGTCGGGGAATCGTTGCAGGATATGGTGACCGCGGCGAGCGCGGCGAGCCACGCGAAGGGGGTGCGGAACGGGAGACGTCGCATGAGCAGGGAACGCGGGTTCAGGTGGAGATGACCACTTTCGTGACGTCTAATAATTTGACACTCGGCCGTGCCTCGCGCCAGCCGGTTGCCTCCGTCACGCCGCGACCTGCTTGTCCCACCCAGCCGGCGACTTACGCCGTCCACGACCTCCGGTCATCAGGCGGCACGAAGTTTGTCAGGAAGAGCCGCTCCTGTGCCGTCAGGCTTCCTATGCCCTCGGCCGAGATCTTGTCGAGGATCCGATCCACCTCGGCTCGCGTCAGCGCGTGCACCCCGTCGAGCTGCAGCCGGTCCAGGCTCTGGCGCACCGCGCGGTCTGCCGCCGCTGGCACCTTCCGTACCTGCCGCTGGAAGCGTTGCGCCGACGAGAACCGCGCCCGCGCCGTCAGGTAGGCCCACGCGCCGAGGTACCCCCCGAGATGGGCGAAGTGCGCGACCCCGCTCCCGGTCCCGCCGAATCCCGAGAACACGGAAAGCCCGGTGTTGATCGCGACGAGGAGCCACGCCTCGACGGGCAACACGCCCCAGATGTAGATCCGCTCGCGCGGCCAGAACATCGCGAAGGCGAGCGAGACGCCGAACACCCCACCCGAGGCCCCGATGATCGGGGACCGTGGATCGAGCACGAGGGAAAGCAGCGCCCCCGCGACCCCACTCACGACGTACAGTCGCGCGAAATCGCGACCGCCGAGCCGATGCTCGACCCGTCCGCCGAAGAAGAAGAGCCCCAGCATGTTGAAGAACAGGTGGCTGAAGCCGCCGTGCAGGAACATGTACGTGAGGATCGTCCAGGGCCGCGTGACGACCTCGCTCGGGACGAAGACGAGGAACGCCGCGAGCCCCGGGACGAGGACCTGCAGACCGAAGACGGCGATGTTCGCGACGATGAGGCGTTGCACCCAGGGCGTCATCTCCGGAATCTAGCCACGTAACTTGTCGGCGATGCCCTCCCCGCTCCGCGACCTCGCCCCCCTCTTCCTCCGCCTGGGCCTTACCGCCTTCGGCGGCCCGGCGGCGCACACCGCCGCGATGGAGGCGGAGGTCGTCCGCCGCCGCGGCTGGCTCACCCCCACCGCGTTCCTCGATCTCGTGAGCGCCACACAGCTGGTGCCGGGCCCAAACTCCACGGAGCTCGCGATGCACATCGGCTACGCGCGGGCGCGGTGGACCGGTCTTGTCGTGGCGGGGACCGCCTTCATCGTTCCCGCCGCGCTCATCACACTCGGCGTCGCGTGGGTCTACGCGCGGTACGGCCTCGTGCCGCGCGGGCAGGCGGTCCTCGCCGGGGTCGGGCCGGTGGTCCTCGCCGTCGTGGCACACGCCCTCTGGGGACTTGGAAAATCCGCCGTGCGTTCCGCGCTCACCCTGGCAATCGCCGTCGCCGCCGCCACGGCCGTGGCACTCGGCATCCACGAACTCCTCGTGCTCGGCGTCGCCGGCGGGATCGCGGTGCTCGACCGACGCGCGACAGCGGGGGGCGACCCGCTCGCCCCCGCGATGGACCCTGTGGCGCTGAGCACCCTCTTCGGCGTCTTCGCGAAGGCGGGCGGCCTCCTCTTCGGAAGCGGATACGTCCTCATCGCCTACCTGCGCGCGGACCTCGTCCAGCGCCTCGGCTGGTTCACGGAGGCACAGCTCCTCGATGCCATCGCCGTCGGTCAGGCGACCCCGGGTCCGGTGTTCACGACCGCCACGTTCGTGGGCTACCAGCTTGCCGGAACCCACGGTGCCGCGGTCGCGACCCTCGGGATCTTCCTCCCCGCCTTCCTCTTCGTCGCGCTCACCGCACCGATCCTGCCCCGGCTACGCGCGCACCGTGATCTCGGCGCCGCCCTCGACGGCCTCAACGCGGCGTCGGTGGGGGTGATGCTCGCCGCGCTCGTCCCGATCGCGACGGGCGCGGCGATGCGACCACTGCTCTTCGCCGGCGTGGGCCTCCCGTCACTCGTCCTCCTCGTGACCGGACGTGCGGGGCCGATGGTGTTGCTGGCGACGGGGGCAGGGATCGGCCTCCTCCTTCCCTGAACGGCGCGAATAACTTCCCGGCACCCCCTCCAACGGAGCTTCCGTGCGATCCGGCAATCCGACCCTCACCGCCAAGACCTTCACCGGACTCACTGACGTCGGTGAGCGGATGACGCTCCGCGGCGCGGTGAACAAGACGTTCCTGATGCTCATCGTCGTCGTGCTTGGCGCGACGATCGCGTGGAACGAGTTCGCGGCCACCGGCGCGCCCCCCGCGTGGGCGTGGTGGGGGAGCATCGCCGGCCTCGTCCTCGGCCTGATCATCACCTTCCGGCCGACCGCCGCGCCGACGCTGGCCCCCTTCTACGCGTTGGCACAGGGCGTCGCGCTCGGCGCCATCTCGGCGATCTTCGAGCAGCGCTACCCGGGCATCGTGCCGCAGGCCGTGGGGCTCACCTTCGGTACCCTCTTCGCGCTGCTGCTCGCCTACAAGTCGGGCCTCATCCGGGCAACCGAGAACTTCCGCCTCGGCCTCTTCGCCGCGACCGGTGGGATCGCCCTGCTCTACCTCGTCTCCTTCGTGATGGGATTCTTCGGCCGGAGCATCCCCGTGATCCACTCGAGTGGCACGTGGGGCATCGTCTTCAGCGTCGTCGTGGTGCTGATCGCGGCCTTCAACCTCGTCCTCGACTTCGACTTCATCGAAG
>DAISWY010000009.1:0-31780 GCA_036826135.1 Gemmatimonadaceae bacterium
GGATCGAGCGTCATCGGACGATCGTCGGGAGGAACGAGCGGCCGCGTCCGCGGAACGCGACGCCGAGCCACTCGGCCACCGTCGCCCCGAGGTCGGCGAAGGTCGACCGCCGCCCGATCGGCCCCGGGACAACCGACCGCCCGAGCGCCAGCACCGGCACGCACTCGCGCGCGTGGTCCGTCGAGGGCGTGGTGGGGTCGTTCCCGTGATCGGCGGTGATGAACAACAGGTCGTCCTGGCGGAGGGCGGCGATGAGCTCGGGGAGTGCGGCGTCGAAGGCACGCAACGCCCCGTGGAACCCCGGAACATCGTTCCGATGCCCGAAGAGCTGGTCGAAATCTACAAGGTTGGCGAACAACAACCCATCCGGCCCCGCGCGCACCCAGTCGAGGATCCGCGCGACCCCCTCGGCGTTGTCCGACGTGTGCCCCCCCTCGAGCCCACGCCGGGCGAAGAGGTCATCGACCTTCCCCACCCCGGTCCGCGGGATCCCCGCGGCCGCGAGCGCGTCGAGCAGCGTCTCGGCGGGCGGCGCGATCGCAAGGTCGCGTCGATTCGCAGTGCGTCGCCACGCCCCGGGCACGCCGACGAAGGGGCGCGCGATCACGCGGGAGACGTCGTGCGGCGCGACGAGCATCGCCCGCGCCGCCTCGCAGGCGGCGTAGAGCTCCGCGAGGGGCACGACGGCCTCGTGCGCGGCGATCTGGAAGACGGAGTCCGCAGAGGTATAGACGATCCAGTCCCCGGTCCGCTGATGCACCTCGCCGTAGGTGTCGAGGACCGCGGTGCCGCTGGCAACCACGTTCCCGAGCACCCGCCGCCCCGTCCGACGCGCGAACCCCTCGACGAGCGCCGCGGGGAATCCCTGCGGATACGTGGGGAACGGGCGGTCCAGATGCACCCCGGCGATCTCCCAATGGCCCGTGGTGCTGTCCTTCCCGGCGGATCGAGGCTCCAGGAGTCCCCACGCCGCCGTTGGGGCCTCGACCGCCGCCACGCCGAGCAGAGGCGCGATGCACCCGAGGCCGGCCCGCTCCAGCTGCGGGACCTGCAGCCCTCCGACGGCGCGTGCGAGGTTGCCGAGGGTGTGCGAGCCGACGTCGCCGTAGGCCGCCGCATCGGGCGCCTCGCCGATCCCGACACCGTCCAGCACGAGGATGATCGCGCGCCGCGCCATCAGCCGCCCCGGTGGACGCGCGGCAGACGGAGCCGTAGCCCGGTCAGCAGCTCATACGGTGAGAGGCCGCCACTCGTCGCCACCACCTCCACCGTGCGCAGCGCATCGCCGCTCCGACCGAGGAACGTGATGGTGTCACCGAGACCGCACGCGACGTCGGTGACGTCGAGCATCGCCATATCCATCGTGACGACGCCGACGATCGGCACCGGGTGACCGTGACAGAGCGCGGTGGCCCTGTTCCCGAGCGCGCGCCGGAGCCCGTCGGCGTACCCGCAGGCGACGGTCGCGATGCGACGCGCGGTGCGGGCGCGCCAGGTCGCGCCGTAGCTGACCGACTCGCCGGGCGCGAGATCGCGCAGCTCCAGCACGCGCGCGTGGAGCCCGGCGACCGGTTCCGGCTGCAGCGCCGCCCCCGGTCCGCTCCCGACCCCGTACAGGAAGATCCCGGGCCGGACCGCGTCCCACGCCGAGGGACCGCGCCGCACGATGGCAGCGCTGTTCTCCGCGTGGACGAACGTCGGTCGCTCGGGAAGCCGTGCGAGGGCCGCGCGGAAGCGCTCCTCCTGCCGCTCCATCGAACCATCATCCGCCTCGGCGGAGTGGAAGTGCGTGAACACCCCGGCCGGCGGGTGCGCCGCGAGGGGCTCCCGCAGACTATCGAGCTGATCCCAGTTCACGCCGGCACGGTGCATCCCCGTGTCGATGGCGAGGTGCCACGCGCCGCCTTCGCGCGTCCAGGCGGTGATCGTCTCCGCGGTCGAGAGCGTCGGGGTCATGCTGGCGGCACGCAGCCGCGGCAGGTCGTCGACCCCGATGGGGGTGAAGCAGAGAATCGGACGGGTGATGCCCGCGCCGCGCAGTTCCTCACCCTCGGGGATCGACGAGACGCCAAAGGCGAAGGGATCCAGGAGGTCCAGGGCCCGCGCGACCGGGACGGCACCGAGCCCATACGCATCCGCCTTCACCATCGGGATGAGCGGTGCACGGGCGTGCCGAGAGAGCGCCTCGGCGTTGCGGACGACCGCGCCGACGTCGACCTCCACCCACGCGCGCGGCGGGACGGGCGGACTAGATTCTGCTCCCATGCGAAGCCGAAAGAGTACCGGAGCCCTGTGAGCCATGCAAGACAAAGCCACGCTTGATGATGCGCTCGCGATCATGCGCGACCTCCGCGCCCGTGATGCCTGGGATCGGGCCCAGACGCACGAGTCGCTCCGCCCCTATCTCAACGAGGAGATGCACGAGCTCGACGAGGCGCTCCGCGACCGCGACGACGCCGCGATGTGCGGTGAGCTCGGCGACGTCCTCCTGCAGGTCCTCTTCCACGCGGTGATCGCCGAGGAGCGCGGCGCCTTCGGCCCGGAGCAGGTGGCCGGCTCGCTGGTCGGGAAGATGCGGCGGCGGCACCCCTGGCTCTACGGGACCGACACCGAGCGCACGCCCTGGGAGCAGATGAAGGCGAAGACGCGCGGGTCGCTCGCGGAGGGCCTCCCCGCCGGGCTCCCCGCCCTGCACCGCGCCCATCGGCTCCAGGAACGCGCGGCGGGGGTCGGCTTCGACTGGCCTGACGTGGCGGGCCCGCTCGAGAAGGTCGCCGAGGAGTTGGAGGAGGTGCGCGCGCAGATCGCGCAGGACGGCGCGTACTTCGAGACGCACGGGGTGCCCAGCGCCGATCCGCGGCACGCCGCGCTCGAGGAGGAACTCGGCGACCTACTCTTCGCGGTGGTCAATCTCTGTCGCAAGGCCGGGACGCATCCCGCGCTCGCGCTCGACCGGGCGAACGCGAAGTTCCAGCGCCGCTTCGAGTCGGTGGAGCAGCGCGCCGCCGCACGCGGGCTCGATGTCCGGACGGCCGGGCTTGAGGCGCTCGACCGCATCTGGGACGAGGTGAAGGCGCAGGAGCGCGGCTGACCGCGCCGACGCGGGCCGCGCGGCGCGGCCACGCCACGCCCTGACGCGCTCCGGCGACGGCGCGCGTGGGCGCCGATCGGGTCAGATCGGCTTGTAGAGCGCGAAGTAGGTCGCGAGCCCGATCAGCAGCGGCGCGAGCAGGAGCATCGGCATCCCCCACGCGGGCCGGCGATACGGGAGCAGCATCACGGCGCCGAGGACCGCCCACACCGCCAGCTTCGCCCAAAGCCACCCGGGGAAGGCGGCGATCCCCGCGCGCGCGATGCCGAGGCGCGCGAGCATCCCGAAGCCGCCGAGCAGGACCAGGAAGAGGCCACCGCCGTAGAGCGCGACGAGCGCACGTCGCGCGCGCGGACCACGACGCGTCCCACCCTCGAGCGCGTGCAGCGCGGTGGCGCCGAGCGCCGCCATCGTGAGGGCGATACCGATGAGATGGACGATCTCGTACAGGTCACGTGGGAACATCGTTCACTCGCCGTAGGGGACCCAAATGTTCTTGACGTGCGTCGCCTCACGGAGGAAGGCCGGCGCGTCCGGAGCGGCGGACCAATCGACCGGGCTCGTGTGGCACCAGGTGCGCTTCAGGTTGCCGATGGAGGCTGCCTCCACCGCCGTGCGTCCCGCCAGGGTGCCCCAGTACCACACAGCGTCGACGTCGTCGTGCGCCGCGAGGACGGCGGCGAGCGCATCCTTCGCGCCGGTCACGAGATTGATCACGCCCGCCGGCACGTCGGAACTCTCGAAGACCGTGTACAGGTCCGTCGCCGCGAGGGGATGCGGCTCGCTCGGGATGGCGACCACCGCGTTCCCCGTCGCGACGAGGGGGGCGATGGTGGACACGAGCCCCAGCAGCGGCGCCTCGTCCGGCGCCGCGACGCCCACGACGCCGATCGCCTCGGGCATCGCGATCGCGATGCCGCGGATCGGCACGTGATGCACCGCCCCATCCCACTTGTCGGCCCACGCCCCGTAGGTGAACAGGCGATCGATGCTCGCCTCCACTTCCGCACGCGCCGCAGCGGCAGTGCCTCCGGTCATCGCCCGCAGGCGTGAGGCGAACTCGTCGCGACGCGCCGAGAGGTTCTCGGCGACGTAGTAGAGGATCTGCGCGCGCAGATGCGCCGTCGCGCGGCTCCAGCCGCTGACCGCAGCGCGCGCGGCCTCGACCGCATTCCGCAGATCCTTGCGATTCCCCTCCCCAACCTCGCCGATGCGCCGCCCCTTCGGATCCGCGATCACGCGGGCATACCCGGAGTCCGGGCGGACCTGCTTCCCGCCGACGAAGAGCTTCGGCGTCCGATCGATGGCGGGCAGCGCCTCGGTGATGGGCGTGGCCGCCACCGCGCGCGCGCCCTTCCCCTTGGCACGCACGGTGGCGCCGGCACGGCCCGCCGGCGTCGTCACGGGGGCGAGGTACTCCCACATCCCCTCGCGCCCCCCCTCGCGCCCGTACCCGCTCTCGCGATAGCCGCCGAACCCGGCGGCCGCATCGAAGAGATTCGTCGCGTTCACCCACACCACGCCCGCCTTGAGCTTCGGCGCGATGTCGAGCGCGAGGTTCACGTTCTCCGTCCAGACGCTCGCCGCCAGCCCGTAGGGCGTGTTGTTCGCGAGCGCCACCGACTCCTCCGGGGTGCGGAAGCTCATCGCCACCAATACGGGGCCGAAGATCTCCTCCTGCGCGATCGTGCTCGCGGGGGCGACCTCCGTGAAGAGCGTCGGCGGAAAGAAGCAGCCGGTCGTCGGGACCGGCGTGCTCGGCTGCCACATCGTCGCCCCTTCCGCCGTACCGGTCGCACAGAGCGCGCGGATGCGCGCGAGCTGCTCCGCCGAGACGATCGCGCCCATATCGACGGCCTTGTCGAGCGGCGGCCCCACGCGAAGCGTCTCCATCCGGGCGCGCAGCTTGGTGATCAGCCGGTCGTGCACCCCCTCCTGCACCAGCAGGCGCGACCCGGCGCAGCAGACCTGACCCTGGTTGAACCAGATCGCATCGACCACCCCCTCGACGACGGCATCGAGGTCGGCGTCCTCGTACACGATGAAGGGCGACTTCCCGCCGAGTTCGAGCGAGAGTTTCTTCCCGCTCCCGGCGGTCGCCTTCCGGATGATCCGTCCCACCTCGGTGGACCCGGTGAAGGCGACCTTGTCGATGCCGCGGTGCTCGACGAGTGCGGCCCCGGTCCGCCCGTCGCCGGTGATCACGTTCAGCACGCCTGCCGGGAGCCCGGCCTGATGCGCCAGCTCCGCGAAGAGAAGCGCCGTCAGCGGCGTGTACTCGGCGGGTTTGAGCACCACCGTGTTCCCCGCCGCGAGCGCCGGCGCGACCTTCCACGCGAGCATCAACAGCGGAAAGTTCCACGGGATCACCTGCCCCACCACACCCACAGGGCCGTAGCCCTCGAACTCGGCGGGCCGCAGCTGCGCCCACCCCGCGTGATGGTAGAAGTGCCGCGCGACCAGCGGGATGTCGAGGTCACGCGTCTCGCGGATCGACTTCCCGTTGTCGAGGGTTTCAAGCACCGCGAAGAGGCGGCTGTGCTTCTGCACCATCCGAGCCAGCGCGTAGAGGTGCCGGGCCCGCGCATGCGCGGGGAGCCGTGTCCAGGGCCCGAACGCCTTCCGCGCCGCGGCGACGGCGGCGTCGACATCCTTCGACGTGCCCTGCGTGACGCGCGCGAGCCGCGCGTTCGTGCTCGGGTCGGTGACGTCGAACGTCGTCCCCGGCTTCGTCCACGTCCCGCCGATGAAATGCCCGAACACCGCGCGATGGCCGGCGAGCCACGCGCGCGCCTCCGCATCCCCCTCGGGCGCGGGGCCGTAGTCCATTGTCTTGAAGATCTCGGTCACGGTCGGCATCGGCGCGTGCCTCAGGGCATCGGGTGACGGTGCGCGGCCGCGTACCGGCCGGTCGCGAAGTGCTCGAGCTGGCGTTCGATATCGGTCAGGAGCGAGGAGGCGCCGAACCGGAACAGGTCGGGTTGGAGCCAGCGCACCCCCAGCTCCTCCTTCATCAACAGCAGGTAGTCGAGCGCCTGCTTCGCGGTGCGGATCCCGCCCGCGGGCTTGTAGCCCACGTGCGCACCGGTGGCCTCGTGGTACGCGCGGATCTGCCGCACCATCGCGAGGGAGACGGGGAGCGTCGCATTGACGCCCTCCTTGCCGGTGCTCGTCTTGATGAAGTCCGCCCCCGCCTGCATGGCGACCCAGCTCGCGCGCGCGACGTTCGTGAGCGTCGCGAGTTCGCCGGTGGCGAGAATCGCCTTCATATGCGCGACGCCGCAGGCCTCACGGAAGGCGCGGACCTCGTCATAGAGGGCGGCCCAGTCCCCGGTGAGGACATACGCCCGCGTGATCACGATGTCGATCTCGCGGGCGCCGGCGGCGACGGAGGCACGAATCTCCTCGAGCCGCTGCGCAAAGGGCGAGAGTCCCGCCGGGAATCCGGTCGAGACCGCGGCGACCGGGATCCCGCTCCCCTCGAGCGCACGGACGGCCGTCTCGACCCATCGATGGTAGACGCAGACCGCGCCGACGGTGAGGCCGAGCGATTTCGCGCCGAGGGCACGGGTCAGATCGTCCCGGAGCGGATGCCGCGCCTTCGCGCAGAGCCGGCGCACGTTCCCCGCCGTATCGTCGCCCGACAGCGTGGTCAGGTCCATCAGCGCGATCGCCTTGAGCAGCCAGGCGGCCTGCCACTGCTTCTTCACCGTGCGGCGCGTCGGGATTGTCGCGGCGCGGCGCTCCGCGGCGCTGCGGTTCACGCGAATCGCCCGCACGACCTCGAGGTCGAGGGGCTGACCGGGATTCCGCGGGAGGCCGCTCACGCGTGGAGGCGTCGCCACGCCGCGACGGACCAGCGCTGCCGGTGACGCGGGAATCCGCTGGCGCTTCCGCGCATCAGGGCCGGAGCCGGTGCATCATCCGCGGGAACGGGATGCACTCGCGGATGTGCGGAGAGCCGCAGATCCAGGCGACCGTCCGCTCGAGCCCCAGACCGAAGCCGGCGTGCACGAAGGTCCCGTACTTCCGAAGGTCGAGGTACCAGCTGTACGCGTCCTCGGGAAGCCCCTCCTCGCGGATCCGCGCGAGGAGCTTGTCATGGTCGTCCTCACGCTGCGAGCCGCCGATGATTTCGCCGTAGCCCTCCGGGGCGAGCATGTCGTCGCACAGGACGGTCCGCGGATCATCGGGGTTCTCCTTCATGTAGAACGCCTTCGCCTCCTTCGGGTAGTTGCACACGAAGATCGGCGTGGTGTAGTCCTCGACGAGGAGCGCCTCGTCCTCGGCCCCGAGGTCGTCGCCCCACTGGATGGCGCTCCCCTTGGCCTGCAGCGTCTTCACGGCATCGCTGTAGTCGACACGCGGAAAGGGCGTCTGCACCGCCTCGAGCTTGGCGACGTCGCGTCCGAGCTCGACGAGCTCCGCCCGCCGACGCTCGACGGCGCGCCGCACGAGGAAGGCGACGAAGTCCTCCTGCAGACGCATGTTCGCGTGCGTGTCGTTGAACGCCACCTCCGGCTCGATCATCCAGAACTCGGTGAGATGGCGCCGCGTCTTCGACTTCTCGGCGCGGAAGGTCGGGCCGAAGGTGTAGATCTTCCCGAAGGCCGCCGCGGCCGCTTCGCCGTATAGCTGGCCGGTCTGGGCGAGATACGCGTTCCCCTCGTCGAAGTACTCGGTGGAGAAGAGCCCCGCGCGCTCGCCGATGGCGGCCGTCAGAATCGGCGTGTCGACCCGGAGGAAGCCGCGCTCGTAGAAGAAGTCGTGGATCGCCTGCTCGATCTCGTTCCGGATCCGCATGATCGCGACTTGCCGCGGCGTCCGGAGCCAGAAGTGCCGGTGGTCGAGCAGGAAGTCGATCCCGTGCTCCTTGGGCTGGATCGGATAGTCGAGCGCGCTCGGCCCAATCACCGCGAGATCCGAGAGGCCGAGTTCCACCCCGCCCGCCTGCCGCGCATCCGCGCGCACGACCCCGGTGACCTGCAGCGACGTCTCGAGCGTGAGGGTCGCGAACGCCTCCCACGCCGTCTCCGGGACCTCCTTCTTGGCGACGACGCACTGGAGGACGCCGGTCCCGTCGCGCATCACGATGAAGGCGATCTTCCCGGATGACCGGAGGTGCGTCACCCAGCCGGAGAGGGTGACGGTCTGGCCGACCCGGTCAGGGAGATCGGCGATGCGGATGATGGGATCGGACGCGGACATCGGCGGGCTTCGCGTGAGGAGACCTGCGAAAGCTAGGCCCGGCCGAGACGGGGAGGAAGCGACGGCGGGCGACGGCACCGCCCCGCACGCGCCACCCCGCTCAGTGCACGAGTGCACCCGGCCGTGAAATCCCCTCCACCACGCGCTCAACGATCTCCGGGTCCGTCGGGCCGACGTGCGTCGCGAGGTCGGCCTGCGCCACGACGCCGAGGACCGTGCCCCGGGCATCGATCACCGCAATCCGGCGGACCTGGTTGCGGATCATCCGGTCCGCGATGTCGCCCACCGCCGCATCCGGGCTCACCGTCACGAGGGGCCCGCGCGTCATATGGTCGCGGACCTTGCTCCCGTTGCCGTGCCCCAGCGCCACATGCCGCACCACGATATCGCGGTCGGTGATGATCCCCACCAAGTGCTTGCTCGCGAGGTCCTCGACGACCGGGAGCATCCCGACGTTCAGCAGCCGCATCAGTTCCGCGGCGTGGGGAATGGTGTCGCCGGCTGCGATCATCGCCGGGCGGGGGGTCATCAGGTCGCGGGCACGCATAGGGCTCTCCAGGAGGCGGGGGATGGGGGGCGCTCCCACCGCCGGCACGGCGGGCGCGCACCGGTCGGTCAGGACGCCAGATTCACGGAACGAATCCACGGCCTGCAGCCTTGCCCCGCGCCCGCGCGACCGCAGTCGGCAAACTCCCGCGCGGCGCGCTCGTGATCCGCCGAGTCCCCCGTCGGGTGATCCCCCCGCCGATTTCCGGGTTTCTCCCATCGAAGCGGGCCGCCGACGGTGCCATCTTCGACTCGCGTTCACGGGACGGTCAGCCGCGGACGTTGCTCCCACCGGGACGCCGCTCTGGGGGCCGTGGAGGAGAGTTCGACACTCCTCCACAGGTCGTGAGGTCGCTGGTCACGACCATCGCATCCGGATCACGGATGCACCTGCGTCGGGACCGTCCGACAAGGGCAAATCGCCGGCGAGGCCACGTTCCGCGTGGCATGTCGAAACGCACGAACCGGCGATACCAGCGGGAACAGGCTCGGCAACGGACCGCGGTACGGTCCGGGTCGAGCCTCTTTCGCGTTCACCCCACGCGGAAGAGCTCGAGCGCCCGTCCGTAGTTCCGACGCAACACCTCACCGAGCCGACGATGCGGCGGCCGCGTCAACGCCGGATCGTCCGCCAGCAGGCGCTCGGCCGCCTCGCGGGCGCGGTCGCTCAGCGCCTCGTCCTTGAGCGGGTCAGCAATGCGGAAGGTGGGGACCCCGCTCTGCCGCTCGCCGAAGAGATCTCCCATCCCCCGCAGGGCGAGATCGGCACGGGCGACCTCGAAGCCGTCCTCGTGGTCGACGATCACCTGCAACCGCTCGGCCGCCTCGGGCCCGACATCCCCGAGGAGGATGCAGAACGACTCCGCCGCGCCGCGCCCGACGCGGCCGCGCAGCTGGTGGAGCTGCGACAGCCCGAAGCGTTCCGGATGTTCGATCAGCATCACCGTCGCGTTCGACACGTCGATCCCGACCTCGATCACCGTCGTGGCGACGAGCACGTCGATCGCGCCGTCGCGGAAGCGGCGCATCACGGCATCCTTCTCCTCCGACGACAGTTTCCCGTGCAGGAGGGCGAGTCGCAGGCCGGCGAGCGGACCGCTCGACAGCTCCTCGAAGGCGGTGGTCGCGGCCTTGAGCGCGACCTTCTCGGAATCCTCGACGAGCGGGTACACGACGTAGGCCTGCCGGCCCGCCTCGACCTGGCGCCGCACGAAGCCGAGGACCCGCGCGCGCGCCGACTCCGGACGGAGCGCCGTGGTGACCGGGAGACGCCCCGGGGGCCGCTCGTCGAGGAGACTGACGTCGAGGTCGCCGTACACCGTCAGGGCGAGGGAGCGCGGGATCGGCGTCGCGGACATCAGGAGCACATCGGGCCGTCGCCCCTCGGTCCGGTGCTCGCCCAGCGCGCGGCGTTGATCGACGCCGAAGCGATGCTGCTCATCGATGATCGCGAGGCCGAGGCGACCGAAGCGGACCCGTTCCTGCACCAGCGCGTGCGTCCCCACGGCGAGGCACGGCGTCTCCCCCGCGAGCGTCGCCGCCGCCGCACGCCGTGCCGCCGCGCCGAGACTCCCCGTCACGAGCACCGGCACGATGCCCAGGGGCGCGAGCAACGTCGTGATCGTGCGCGCGTGCTGCTCGGCGAGGAGCTCCGTCGGGGCCATGAATGCCACCTGATAGCCGTTTTCCATGGCGACGAGCGCGGCGAAGACGGCGACGACGGTCTTTCCCGCGCCGACGTCACCCTGCAGGAGGCGATGCATCCGACAGGGCCCCGTCATATCCGCCACGATCTCGCGAACGCTCCGTGTCTGCGCGCCGGTGAGTGCGAAGGGGAGCGCGGCGCGGAAGCGGGTGGTGAGATCGCGCCGGTTCGTGAAGCGGATCCCATCCTGCGCCTGCTGCGCCAGCGCATGCGCGCGCCGATGCAGCAGGTGGACGCAGAGGAGCTCCTCGAAGGCGAGGCGCGACCGACCGGCGAGCGCCGCGGCCACGCTCGTCGGGCGATGCACCGCCGCGAGGGCCTCGGGGAGCGTCGGCACCCCGGCCGCCGCGAGCATCGACGTGGGGAGGTAGTCCTCCACGAGGGGGAGCAGCGCGTCGAGATGCGCCTCGACCAGTCCACGCAGCACCTTCACCGAGAGCCCCTCGGTCGCGCCATACACCGCGAGCACGCGTCCCCCCGACGTGCCGTCGGCATCCTTCCCGAGATTCACGAACTCGCGCGGTGTGAGCTGGCGCCCGTGGAAGAAGCGCACGGGCCCCGAGAGGAGGAGGACGTCCTCCTTCGCGATCTGGCGTTCGAGCCAGGGCTGGCCGGGCCAGGCGACCTCCATGAGGCCTGACGCATCGCGCACCACGGCCTGGAAGACGCGGAGCCCCTTCCGCGTGGGGAGGATCCCCGTGCTCACGACGGTCCCGATGACCGTCGCATCCTCGCCGACGCGCAGGGTCGCGATCCGCCGCACCGTGGTCGCATCCTCGTACCGATGCGGGATGTGCCAGAGGAGGTCGCGCGCGGTGAAGATGTTGAGGCGCTTCAGCAGCTCGGCGCGCCGCGGCCCCACCCCGGTGAGGTAGGTGACCGGGGTCTCGAGCGTCAGGCGGCCGGCGGGGCGCGGCGTCACGCCTCCAGCAGATCGCGGGCGAAGGCCTCGGCGTCGAAGTCGCGCAGATCCGCGGCCTGCTCGCCGACGCCCAGGAACTTCACGGGGACATCGATCGCCTCGTGCACGGCGACCACCACGCCACCCCGGGCGGTCCCATCGAGCTTCGTGACGACGAGGCCCGTCACCGGCACCGCCGCGGCGAAGAGCGTCGCCTGCTGCACGGCGTTCTGCCCGACCGTCCCGTCGAGCACCAGGAGGGCTTCGTGCGGCGCGCCAGGGAGCCGCTTCTCGATCACGCGCTGCACCTTCCGGAGCTCGTCCATCAGCGCGCCGCTCGTATGCAGCCGCCCCGCAGTGTCGATGATCACCACGTCCGCGCCCCGCGCGACGGCGGCGTCGATCGCCTGCCAGGCGAGCGCCCCGGGGTCCCCGCCCGGCGTCCCGCCGACGAACTCGCTCCCCGTCCGCTCCGCCCAGACCCGGAGCTGGTCAATCGCACCCGCACGGAAGGTGTCCCCCGCCCCGAGGAGCACCCGCTTCCCCTGCGCGCGCAAGCGCGCGGCGAGCTTCCCGATGAACGTCGTCTTCCCCGCACCGTTCACGCCGAGGACGACGTAGACCGCCGGCGCCGCGTCAGGCCACCGCAGTCCGGGGGCGCTGCGACCGGCGCGGAGCGCTGCCGCGATCTCGGATGCGAGGGCGGACTGGAACTGCGTCGAGGTCCGGATCTCCCCGGCGGCGGCCCGCGCGCGGATGGCCTCGACGAGTCGCAACGTGACCGGGACCCCGAAGTCGGCCTCGAGGAGCGTCTGCTCCAGCCGGTCGAGGGCATCGGCGTCGACGCCGCCGCGCGCGAGCACGCCCACGTCCGTGAGCGCGATCTCCTTCAGCCGCTGCCAGAAGGACTTCCGGAGGAGCGACATCAGCGGAGCCCCACGCGGCGACGCCAGATCCACTCCGCACAGAGCGCGAGGACCGCGATCACGGCGAGCCACCAGGCGGTGCCGGCGCGCGGAGCCGAGGCCATCTGGCGCCCAGCGCCCACCGGGCCATCGGCCACGGTGGGACGGCGCGGCACGAGCTCCGACGCGTCACGCGCGGGCCGCGGATCGACGCCCTCGTCCGACGCCCGCTCCGCCCCGACCCAATCGAAGAGGCTCCCCCAGAGCGCATCGAACGCCTCGGCGGACCGTCCCCCCCGGAGCCGCCACCGACCGAACCCCGCTGCCGGGACGAGCGCGATCCGCCGTGGTCCGTCGACGAGCCGCACGACGACGCGCTCGTCGAACCGTCGCGCCCGCCGCGAGCGGACCGCTGCGAACCCCTCCTCACGCGACGCCGCGACGTCGAGCGGCGGCAGGGAATCCCACGGGATCCCGGCGAGCGCGGCGACGATGGGAGATTCCCCCGCACCCACTGGGTACTGATCCTCCCCGGGCGGCGGTGGGGCCACGAGCACGAGCCGGCCCGTCGTCAGTGTACGCGGGCTCCCGAAGAGTGCCGTGTCACCGTGGAGGACGGCCATCGGCGCCGTCCCCAGCGCATCCCGGACCGACGCCTCGCTGACCGGGCGCATCGCACCGTCGGTGCGCCACTCCCCTGGGGCGACACGCCAGAACCCCTGCACCGGCCCACGCCGCGTGCTCCGCAGCGCGGCGAGCAGATAGCGCGCGTCCTGATCGGGGGAGGTGGAGACGAAGACCGCCGCGATCGCGCCGGAGATGAGCAGCGGCGACTCGGCGGAATCGTTCGCGGGGACACGATCCTCCGCCGCGGACTCCAGCGACGCGGTGAGCATCGTGGCCCCATCGACCGCCGGCACGCCGACCGAGATGGAGACCGCGTGCTCGGCGTACGCCTCGAGCGCGGGGATCGTCACCGTCTCCACCACACGCTCGCTGAGCCGGAGCGTGAGCGCGCGGGTCCCGCTGCCCGCGGCGCCGGCCCGCACGATGATGTCGACGCCGATGGTATCCCCGCCGAGCGCGCCGCCGGGAGCCACCAGCGAGGCGATCGCGGCGTCCCGAGGCGCCGCCATCTCGATCACTCGGACTGCCGAGCCCGCGGGGAGCTGCGCGAGACGCTCTGGATCGGCGATCCGTCCATCCGTGACGAGGATGACCGGGCGACCGAGGGCGACGGCCGCGTTGACGAGCGGGGCGACACGGCTCGCGCGGTCCGCCGGGATGGCGGGAGGGGCATCGGCCCGGACGGAATCTCCGAGGAGCAGGAGGGTGTCGGCGCCCGCCGCGCGCGCCGAGTCGACGACGCGCAGCGCCGCACCCCACGCGCTGCTGTCCTGTGTCCGCCAGCTCGCCGAGACGTCGAGGGCCACCCAGGGCGCCACCGGCGCGGCCGGCCTGAGGGGAAGGTCGAGGGCCATCGCGACGACCGCGAGGACGGCGAGCGCGCGCAGCGCCCGGAGCCCGATCGGGGAGGTCACCGGTCGGAGAGGCGCACCACGCCCATCGGCTGCTCAAGCGCGGTCGCCGCCATCGCGCGGAGCCGCTCGAACGTCGGCCGGTCGGCGGCGCCCAGCGGCGGTCCCGCCGTCGCCTGCAGGGCGCGGCGCGGGTCGCGCTGCCGGCCGTTCACGAGGACCTCGAAGTGCAGGTGCGGTCCCGTGGAGAGCCCCGTCGATCCCACGAACGCGATCGTCTGGCCGATCTCGACCCGGGCGCCGCCGCGGATCCCCCCGGCGAAGCCCCGGAGGTGCGCGTACCGGGTCACGAAGCCGTTCGGATGCCGGATCTCGACCGTGTTGCCGTACCCGCCGCGCCGCCCCGCGAAGCTGACGACGCCGTCACCGATCGTGCGCACCGGGGTGCCGGAGGGCGCGGAGAAATCGGTCCCCTGATGCTGGCGGAAGGTGCCGAGCACGGGGTGCCGGCGTCCGCCGAAGTTGCTCGAGATGCGACGGAAGGCGACCGGGGCGCGGAGGAACGACGCCGCGAGCGAACGGCCCTGCTGATCGTAGTAGCGACTCCGCCCGTTGCCGTTCGGAAGCGCGACAGCCTGCACCTCAGCGCCGCCCCGCTCGAGCCCGGCGGCGAGGACCTGCCCGATGCGGGTCGCGCCCGTCTCGAGCCGCTCCCGCTCGAAGAGCACGCGGATACGATCCCCCTCCTGCAGTTCGCGGCTCATGTCGACGCGGTACTCGTAGATGTCCGCGATGCTCCAGGCGAGCTCCTGCCGTGCCGCCTGGGAGAGATACGGTGCCGCGCCCTCATCGACCGCCGCGTAGAGCGACGAGCTGATGGTGCCGCGGATCACGAGGGTGTCGACCGCCCACGGGAGGCGCGTATCCTCGGCGACCCAGCCCGAGGCCACGCGACGCACGATGATCACGCGGTCGACGGCGACGAAGAAGCGCACGGTGGTGACAGGGCTCCCGGCGGAGTCGCCGCTGATCTCCAGGGCGAGACCCGCGGGGATGCGTCGCGGGTCGAGCGGCGTCGCGTCGAGGATGGCCGCGGCATCGGCCGGCTCGAGCCCACGCTCGGTCAGGAGCGTGGCGAGCGCCTCGCCGGCGGCGAGCGTGTCGCGACGGAACCACCGGCGCGCCACCTCGGCGTCGAGGAGTTCGCCGGGACGGCGGACGCGAGGGGCGGGCAAGCGAAGTGCGGCGATCGCGAGGACCGCGAGCGCCGCACCGAGGAGGAGACGCGGCAGAGTCCGCGTCAATCCATCTGCCTCCGAATGAACGTCGGAATCTCCATGTCGCTGAGATCCTCGATCGGGCGGGGGGCGACCGGGCGCGCCCGCGGCGCGACAGGCGCGGCGGCAGGCCCACCGGCGGCGGGGGCGGCCGGGGCCGTCGCGGTGCCAATCCGAGCGGCGCGCAGCGCGGGGTCGAGCGGGATGATCGGCGTCGCCGCGGCGCGCGTGACCGCCGGTGCCGCCACCTTCTTCTGGTCGAAGCCGGTCGCGATGACGGTGACCCGCACCTCGCCCTGCATCGCCTCCTCGGTCGCCGCGCCCACGATGATCTCACTCTCCTCGCCGACCGCCTCCTTCACGAGGTCGGCGATGGTGTTGATGTCCCCGAGGGTCAGTTCCGGCCCACCGATGATGTTCATCAGGACGCCGCGGGCGCCGCCGATCGAGACGTTGTCGAGGAGCGGCGACTCAATCGCCATCCGGGCGGCCTCGATCGCGCGCTGCTCGCCGCGCCCGATCCCCGTCCCCATGATCGCGGAGCCACCGTCATGCATGATCGTCCGCACGTCGGCGAAGTCGACGTTGATGATCCCGATACGCGTGATGATGTTCGAGATGCCGCCCGTCGCCTGCAGCAGGACCTCGTCGGCCTTCTTGAGCGCGTCCTGGAACGGAATCCCCCGGCCGACGACCGCGAGCAGCCGCTCGTTCGGCACGACGATCATCGTGTCGACGTGCTTCACCATCTCGGCGATGCCGTCGTCCGCCTGCCGCATCCGCTTCCGCCCCTCGAAGAGGAAGGGCTTGGTCACGATGCCGACGGTGAGCGCCCCCGCCTCCTTCGCGAGCTCGCAGACGATCGGAGCCGCGCCCGTGCCGGTCCCGCCGCCCATGCCGCAGGTGACGAAGACGAGGTCGGCGCCTTGGATTGACCGCATCACCTCGTCACGGTTCTCCTCGATCGCTTGCCGACCGATCTCCGGCCGTGCGCCCGCGCCGAGCCCGCGGGTGAGCTTCTTCCCGATCTGGATCTTGACGTCGGACCGCGAGTTGAGGAGCGCCTGGGCGTCGGTGTTCACCGAAATGAACTCGACCCCCTGCAACTGCTCCTCGATCATCCGGTTGACCGCGTTGCCGCCGCCGCCGCCGACCCCGACGACCTTCATCCGGGCGGACTGGGGGAGGGATTCCTCGAACTCGAAGAGCGTCATAGCGCGGCGGGCTCCGTCAGGGCGTCGTGGGGAGAGCGACGTTCACGCCGGAATATACCCCGCCGCGCGCCGCTCACGATATCCCACGGACGAGCCAACCTCGGCGCGGGAAACACCCCCGCGCCCCGCGGTCAGAAGAAGTCCTGCAACCAGGTCTTGAAGCGGACGGCGATGGTGTCCATCGAGGGGGCCGACTGCATCGCGAGGCGACGCCCCTTCCCCGCGGCGGCCCCAGTGGCCACCCGACGCGCGCCATACTGGACCAGCCCCGTCACCGTGGCGAACCGCGTGTCGGCGACCGAGTCCGCGAGCCCGCCGAGGTCCGCGCCCGGCACGCCAATCCGCGCGCCGGTGCCGAAGACCTCACTCGCGAGGTCGGCGGTGCCCGGCTGCGCCGCAGCCCCGCCCGTCACCACCACGCCGGCGGCGAGCCGCGAGAGGAAACCGGCCCGCTCCACCTCGCGCGCGACGAGCTCGAAGATCTCCTGCGTCCGCTGGTGGATGATGTGTGCCAGCAGCGAGCGTGGGATCTCGCGGTCCCCCTGTGCCCCGGTGCTCGGGAGCGGGATCCGCTCGTCGTGCGGGACGAGGGGCTCGAAGGCGGCGCCGTAGGCCTCCTTGAGGCGCTCCGCGTCGGCCTGCGTGACCCCGAGCCCGTGGACGAGGTCGCTCGTGACGTTGAGGCCGCCGTAGCCGATCGTCCCGAGGTGCCGGATCTTCCCCTCGTGGAAGACGGCGACGTCGGTCGTCCCCGCACCCATCTCGACGAGCGCCACGCCGAGCTCCTTCTCGTCGTCGGTGAGCACCGACAGGGCGCTCGCGAGCGGCTCCAGCACGAGTTCACCCACCTTGTAGCCGGCGCGCTCCACCGCCTTGCGCAGGTTCATCGCCGGCGACGCCCCGATGGTCACGAGGTACATCTCGGTCTCGAGCCGCGTCCCAATCATCCCCACGGGATCGCGGATCCCGAGGTTCTTGTCGACGGTGTACTCCTGCGGGATGGCGTGGATCAGCTCGCGGTCCTGCGGGATCGCCTGCGCCCGTGCGACTGCGTTGGCCCGGTCGACGTCGCCGCGCGTGATCTCCGCCCCGGTCACCGAGGCGATCCCGGTCGAGGTCATCGCCTGGACATGCTCGCCCGCGATCCCGGCGTAGACGGTCTCCACCTGCGCGCCCGCCATCCGCTCGGCGTCCTGCATCGCCTTCAGAATCGAGCGCTGTGTCTCCTCGATATCCGCGACGACACCCTTGCGGAGGCCGGTCGTACGCGCCTGCCCGACCCCGAGGATGTTCACCGTGGGGTGCTTGAGGTCTCCGACCACCTCCGCGATGACGGCGGTGGTCTTGGCCGACCCGATATCGAGACCGGCGACGAGGCGATCGAGGTTCATGATCCGTCGGGAAGTCGGGCGACCACCTGGTCGCGGAACCGGAGATCGAGTTCCGCCGCCACGAGGCCGCGCCGGGCAAGGTCCTGCGCGACGGCCACCGCCTCGGCGAGCCGGCCGACGGTGACCTGAGGAAGGGCGAGCACGCGATGGCCCGGGAGCACGAGGACAACCTCGCCGCGTCCCCCGCGCCGCCCCTCGCTCACCTCGGCGAAGAGCGCCGGAAGCGAGTCACGGAGCGACCCGAGCAGACGGAGCAACGTGGTGTCCCGCGCCGCGAGCACCGGGAGGTCCGCGCCGACCTTCGACGGATCCACCGGCAGGGTCACGCCGCGCGCATCGACCAGCGCGAACCCCCGCGGCGACGCAACCAACGCGACGGGCAGGCGTTCCTCGATGCGGACGACGAGGGTCCCCGGGAGCCGCCGCCCGATGCGCACCGTGCGCACCTGCGGATGACTCTCGACCCGCGCCACCAAGGGGGCCACGTCGTCCCAGATCGAGACGGTCGTGTCGACCCTCAACCGAGAAACGATTTCCGTGGGCTCGGCGTAACGCGTCCCCTCCACCACGACGCGGCGCACCCGGAAGAACTCCATCCGCCGCAACGGCACCGCCCCCCACCACGGGAGGGTCCCGACCACCCCCAGCGCCGCGAGGATCCCCAGACGTCGCCGCCGCCGACGACGGCGGGCCGAAGCATCGACCGGCCCTGTGGCCGGTTCCGCCGCCGCCGACCCACCCGGACGCTCCGTCACGCGGAGCGCCGCGCGAGCAACTCGGGGCCCGTCCGGGTCACATCCCCCGCCCCGACGGTGAGCACGACGTCGCCGGGACGCACCACCGCATCGAGCGCTTCCGCCATCGCGGCGCGCGGGCCCATCCACGCCGGCGCGCGCCCCGCCGCCTCGGCGTGCGCCGCGATCAGCGCCGATGTCACCCCGGGGAGCGGCGCCTCACGCGCCGGGTAGATGTCGGCAAGGAGGAGCACATCCGCAGCGGCGAGCGCCACCCCGAACGCCTCCGCGAAATCCCGCGTGCGCGAGAAGAGATGCGGCTGGAACGCGACGACGATCCGTCGGTCGGGATACGCCGCCCGGGCCGCGGCGAGCGTCGCCGCGACCTCCGTCGGATGATGCGCGTAATCGTCGACGACGGTGACGCCCTCGACGGTGCCGAGCCGCTGGAAACGCCGCTCCGCGCCCACGAAGCGCGCGAGACCGGGCGCCATCGCCTCGACCGTCAGCCCCCACGGCCCGATCCCGCAGGCGAGCGCGGCGAGCGCGTTCCGCACGTTGTGCAGCCCCGGCACGCCGAGCGTGACCTCGCCCACCGACTTCCCATCGTACCGCACCGTGAAGCGGGTCCCGCCCTCCGTCGTGTGCAGCGCCTCGGCGCGCAACCGCGCATCGGGACTCGTGATTCCGTAGCGAATCACCTCCGCCGTCGCGGGCGAGGGGAGCGCGTTCGCCCCCGGATCGTCGGCGCAGAGCACGACGTAGCGCGCGCGTCGCACGTAGGTCGCGAACGTCTCCCGGATGTCGTCGAGATCGCGGTAGATGTCGAGATGGTCCGCCTCGACGTTCGTGACGACCGCCACCGTCGGATGCAGCGCGAGGAAGGAGCGGTCGTACTCATCCGCCTCGACGACGAAGAGGTCGTGCCCGCCACGCGAGAGGTTGCCACCCCAGGCCGTCACTCGCGCCCCGACGACGCCCGTCGGCGCCTTCCCCGCCGCGGCCAGCGCCTCGGTTGTCATCACCGTCGTCGTGCTCTTCCCGTGCGTGCCAGCGACACCGATCAACGTCCCGCCGGCGGTCGCCTCGGCGAGCGCCTCGGCGCGCCGCACGACCTCAAGGCCCAGCGCCCGCGCCGCCACGACCTCAGGATGATCCTTCGGGATCGCACTGGAGACGACGAGCGCGCGATGCCCCGCGAGATGCGCGGGATCGTGCCCGGCCTGCACCGGGATGCCGAGCGCGACGAGGTCCGCCGCGCCCTCGGGGGCCCGATCGCACCCCGTGACGGCAGCCCCTCGGCGATGGCAGAGCTCGGCGAGCGCGCTCATCCCGGCGCCGGCGATGCCCTGAAAGTGGATCGGTCGTGGGTCGTGCGGATCGAGCAGCGGCATACGCGAAAGCTATCGAGCCGGGGGGAGCAGGGTCGCGAGGTGCGCGGCGATGTCGCGCGCGGCGTGCGGTCGGCCGCGGCGCGACGCCGCCGCCCCCATCGTCGCGCGAGCGGCTTCGTCCCCGAGGAGCGCGCGGAGCTCGGCGTCGAGGCGCGCCGCGGTGAGCTCGGACTGCGGGAGATGGCGCGCCGCGCCCGCCGCCTCGAGCACGCGGGCGTTCGCCGTCTGGTGATCCTGCGCCGCGGTCGGCAACGGCACGATTACCATCGGGATCCCCCACGCGCAGAGCTCGCTCGTCCCCATCATCCCGCCCCGCACCACCGCGAGGTCGGCGGCGGCATACGCGTCGGCGATGGGCGAGAGATACGGCACGACGCGCACCGTCGGACGCTCGAGCGCGGCGTACGCCGCGTGCTGACCGCGCCCCGTCGCCCAGAGGACGCAGAGTCCCTCGGGGAGCCCGGTGGCGACCCAGTCGGCGACGGCCTGGTTGATCGCGCGCGCCCCCTGCGATCCACCAAAGATGAGGAGGACCGTGGCCCCCGCGGGGAATCCCCAGCGGGCCCGCGCGTCAGTGGGGGTCGGCCGCACCGCGGGTGGCGGCTGGATCGGATTCCCCGTGTCCCGCGACCGCGTGGCCCCGTGGGGCAGTCGCGCTGCCGCCTCCGGATACCCGAGATACGAGGCCCGCGCGAGCCGCGCCGTCCAGCGCGCAGTGATCCCGGGGACCGCATCGCCGACGTGCTGCGTCACCGGCACACCGTGGGCCCACGCCCACGCGACGGTGAGTCCGGCGGCGTAGCCGCCGGTCCCGACGACGAGCGCCGGCGGACGTTCACGCGCGAGACGCGAGAGGGCACGCCATCCTGCCGCCGCGCCGCGCACCGTGCGCCAGTTCCGCCAGACCTGCGGGCGATACAGCGGGTGCAGGTCGAGGAGCGTATGCGGCACGCCCTCGGCGGGGAGCACCTCGCGCTCGATGCCGCGCTGCGCGCCCACGAAGAAGGGCGTCACGTCGGGCCGCGTCGCGACGAGGGCGCGCGCGATCGCGAGCCCCGGATACAGATGCCCCCCCGTCCCACCGCCGGCGAACCAGACGTTCATCGGTCCGCGAGCGTCGGATCGGTGGCGTGCGCGCCGATGACCCGCTCGCGCACGCTCCCGATGTTTACGAGGATTCCCGTCATCAGCAGGGAGAGCACGATGTTGGAGCGGCCGTACGAGACGAACGGGAGCGTCAGCCCCGTCGTCGGGAGGAGCCCGATGACGACGCCGATATGCAGGTAGGCGGTCACGGCCATCGTGACCGTGAGTCCGACCGCGACCAGCTCGAGGAACGGGGACCGCGCCTGCTTCGCGATGCGGAAGCCGAGCCAGGTCCACAGCGCGTACAGCAGGATGAGGATCGCCATCCCGACGAACCCCCACTCCTCCCCGATGTTGCCGCCGATGAAGTCATTGTACGGGAGCGGAAGGAACCCGAACTGCTGCCGACCCTGCCCGAACCCCACGCCGAAGAGCCCGCCAGACCCCACCGCGATCAGCGACTGCTGCAGCTGGTGGTTCACCGCTTGCGCCGGATCCGAGCCGCCGGCGAACCCCTGCAGGCGACGCACGATGTATTCGAAGCGACCGATGAACATCCAGAGGACCGGGAGGCCGAGCGCCCCGAGGAAGACGAAATGTCCGATCCGCGCGCCGGCGACAAAGAGCATCGCCCCCATCACGATCGCGTAGAAGAGCCCGACCGACATATCGGGCTCGAGCGCGACGAGCCCGAAGAGGATGCCGAAGATGATCCCGAACGGGGCGAGCCCCTTTGACAGCCGCCGGAGGCCCGGTTCCCCGCCCTTCTTGACGATGAGCATCGCGGTCCACGTGACGAGCGCGAGCTTCGCGAACTCCGACGGCTGCAGCGACCCGCCCAGCAGAAAGCGCCGCGACCCGTTGATCGGCGGGGCGATCCCCTTCGTGAACGGGAGCACGGTGAGGAGCAGACCGACGATGACGGCGCCCATGAGGGGCCACGCGAGGCGGCGCCACCGATCGGCATCGACCTTGGCCGCGAGGGCGAACATCACAATCCCCGCCACGACGCCCGTGAGTTGCCGGTACAGGAAATGCCACGAGGGGCGCCCGGCGTTCATCGCGACGTAGGCGCTCGCCGAGTACAGCGTGGCGAGCCCGAGCGCGAGGAGCGCCGCCGTGGCGACGACGAGGATGCGCGCCTCGAGCGACATCCGCCATCGGTGGCGATCAAGCGCGGGGGTGCTGCTCATCCGCCACGCGCGAGGCGCGCGAAGGTCGCGCCACGTTCCTGGTAATCGGTGAACATGTCGTAGCTGGAGCAGGCCGGCGCGAGGAGGACAACATCACCCGAGCGCGCGAGCGTCCGCGCACGCGCCACGACGTGCGCGAAATCCGTTCCCGCCCCCTCCACCGGCACCACGCCGCGCAGGTCCTCAACGATGCGGGCCTCCGCTTCGCCGTACGCCACCACGTGCCGCACGCGCGTCTGCAGTGCCTCGCCGAGCGCCGTATATGGTTCCCCCTTGTGCCGCCCACCCAACAGGAGGACTACGGGCCGCGTCATCCCCTCGAGCGCGGCACGGGCCGCCTGCACGTTGGTCGCCTTGGAGTCGTTCACCCACAGGACGCCGTCGGTCTCGACTACGGGCTCGAGGCGGTGCGGCACGGCTCGGAACGTGCGAAGCCCCTCGGCGAGCACCGCGCGGGCCGCCGGCGTCCGATGCGCGGGGTCGGCCGCCCACACCGCGAGGGCGGCGCAGAGCGCATTCGCGACGTTGTGCGCGCCAAGGAGCGGGAAGGCGTCGCGGTCCAGCAGCGGCGCCCCGTCGAGCATCAGGCGACCGCGCGCGGCGTCGAACCAGGCGGTCGCGCTCGGATCGAGGAGCGAGAAGCGTTCGACGCGCCCCGGGAAGCCGGCGGTCCGCGCCATCACCTCGGCATCGTCACCGTTCACCACCCGTGCGCTCGAGGCGGTGGCGTTCGCGAAGAGCCGCATCTTGTCGCCGTAGTAGGCGTCCAACGAGGGGTATCGGTCGAGATGATCCGGCGCGAGGTTCGTGAGCATCGCCACCGTCGGCGCGATGGACGGCGTATCGTGCAACTGGAAGCTCGAGATCTCGAGCGCGACCCACGCGGGCCGCTCGGCGGCGAGCGCGACCTCGGCCAGCGGCGTCCCGATGTTCCCCGCCTCGACGGCACGATGCCCAAGCGCGCGCAACAGGTGCCCAATGAGTGCCGTGACCGTCGTCTTGCCGTTGGTGCCGGTCGTGGCGATGTACGGCACCCCGGCGAGCACCGGCAACGCGAGCTCGATCTCGGAGAGGACCGGCACCCCGGCCTCCGCCGCGGCGCGAAGCGGCGGCGCGGTCGGGGGGATCCCAGGACTCGCCACCACCGTGCCGGCACGCCCGATGCGCGCGAGATCATGCGTGCCGACGTCGACCGCGACGCCGAGCACCGCAAGCGCCTCAGCCGCGGCGCGCGCCGCTGGGGTCGCGCCCGCGTCGCTCGCGTACACCGACGCCCCGTGGGCGACGAGGAGCCTCGCCGCTGCGACGCCGCTGCGACCGAGGCCCAAGACCGCGACCTCGCCGCGCGCGACCACGGATGCCAGCGGAGACGCCGAAGCGCTCATCGCAGCTTCAGCGTGGAGAGCGCGAGGAAGGCGCAGAGGACGCCGAGGATCCAGAACCGCACCACCACCTGCGTCTCGGGCCAGCCCGAGAGTTCGAAGTGATGATGCAACGGCGCACGTCGGAAGACACGATGCGCCTGCGCGTAGGCGAGGCCGTGTCGGCGCCGACGCCACTTGAAGGCGCTGCGCTGGACGATCACCGAGAGGGTCTCGACGACGAAGACGCCGCCCACGATGAGCACGAGGAACTCGCTCTTGAGGAGGATCGCCACCGCGCCGAGCGCACCGCCGAGGGCGAGCGAGCCGGTGTCACCCATAAAGACCTGCGCCGGGTGCGCGTTGTACCAGAGGAACCCGACCGCCGCGCCGAAGACGGCGGAGCAGAAGATGGTGAGCTCCCCCGCCCCGCGGAGGAAGAAGATCTGCAGGTACGCCGACGCGTCCGCACGCCCCATCACGTAGGCGAAGAGCCCCATCGTCAGCATCGCAATCGCCATCAGCCCCGCCGCGAGGCCGTCGAGCCCGTCGGTGAGGTTCACCGCGTTACTCGTCCCCGTCATCACGAAGGTGACGAACGGCAGATAGAGCAGCGGTACGGCCGGCACGACCAGCACGTACTTGTAGAACGGCAGCGTCGTCGAGGCGCCGGGCAGCTGATTGAGCGGCACCTGCCAGATGTACCACCCGAGCGCGAGGCCGATCAGCACCTGCCCCGTGAGCTTGTAGCGCTCGACGAGCCCGAGGTTCTCCTGCCCGAGCCGCTTCTGGCGGAGCTTCAGGTAGTCGTCGAGGAAACCGAGCACGCCCATCGCGAGGGTGACCGCGAGGGCGAGCCAGACGTACCGGCTGTCGAGACGCATCCAGAGAAGCGTGGCGCCGGCGATCGCGATCAGGATGATCAACCCACCCATCGTCGGCGTCGTCCCCTTCGCGGCGTGCGTGTCGGGCGTGCCGTCGCGCACGACCTGGTGGATCTGCATCGCGCGGAGTCGCCGCAGGATCCGCGGCCCGACGATGAACGACAGCAGCAACGCCGTCACCGCCGCGCCGGCGGCGCGGAACGAGATGTAGCGGAAGATGTTGAAGGCGCTCTCGTACTCCCGGAGCGGGAAGAGGAACTCGTAAAGCATCAGCCGGTGGCCCAGGAGGTGAGGAGAGGGACGAGGCGTTCGAGCTGCACGCCGCGCGAGGCCTTGAGGAGGATTGCCGCATCGGGGGCGAGGCGCGACTGGAGCCGCGGCCAGAGGTCCTCCACGTCCTCGGCGATCACGACGCGGGGATCACCCGGGGCGCAGGCCGCGAGCGCGGGCCCGAAGGCGCCGATGCCGCAGACGAGCTCCGCCGGTCCGGCGAGCGCGGCCGCGGCGACCTCCGCGTGGGCCCGCGCCTCCGCGGCGCCGAGCTCGCGCATCGTGCCGAGGACCGCGACCCGCTGCCGCCCCGCCCCGAGCTCGGCGAGCAACGCGAGCGCGGCCCGTGCCGACCCGGGGTTCGCGTTGTAGGCGTCGTTGAGCAGCAGCGCCCGGCCGAGCGGCGCTACGGCGGAGCGCATCGACGGCATCGCCATCGCCGCGAGCCCGACGGCGGCATCGGCCGCAGCGATCCCGAACTCGGCGCCAACGGCCAGCGCGAGCGCCGCGTTCGCGACGTTGTGCCGCCCGCGCAGCGCGAGCTCCACGCGCACCCCGTCCCACTCGAGCCAGCCGCGCCCGTCCGCGAGCAGTCCGGCGGCGGCCGGCACGGTCACCGGGAGTACGCGGGCCGCCCGACGCGACGCCTCTGCGACGACGTCTGGCTCGGCGGCCGGCACAACCGCGACGGGCACCTCGTCGCAGACGGAGAGCTCCTCCGCCATCACCCCCGCGAGATCCCCGAGCCCCTCGAGGTGCTCCTCCTGGATCGTCGTGATCACCACGAGGTCCGGACGCATCACGTCACGGAGCACCGCGAGCTCGCCGGGCTGGTTCGTCCCCGCTTCGATCACCGCGACGTCCGCCGCATCGTCGAGCGCCAGCAGCGTCAGCGGCACGCCCACCTGATTGTTGAGGTTCCCCGTGGTGGCGTGGACCGTCAGGCGACTCCCGAGCACCGCCCGGAGCAGCTCCTTGGTGCTGGTCTTCCCATTCGAGCCGGCGACGGCGATGAGCGGCCGTCCCCAGGCGAGCCGGCGATAGCGGGCGAGCGCGCCCAGTGCCGCACCGGTGTCCTCGACGGTGAAGACCGGGACGCCGAGCCCCGCGGCCCGCGTCGGGTCCGAGACCACGACCGCCGCCGCGCCGGAGCGCACCGCCTCCGCGAGATGGTCGTGCGCGTCGTGATGCTCCCCGCGCAACGCGACGAAGCAGTGGCCCGTGAGATCCTGACGCGTGTCGGTGCCGATGCCCGCGAGTGGGCGTCCGTCGCGCGGACCGGTGCCGAGCGCCTGGGCGACGCGCGCAAGCGTCCAGAAGCTCATCGTGCCCGCTCCGCCAGGAGCTCCTGGACGATCAGCAGCTCGTCGAACGGCGTCTTCGTCGTCCCGTACAGCTGATAGGTATCAGGCCCCTTCCCCACGAGCAGCACGAGGTCGTCGGTGGGATGCGCGACGGCGATCGCATGCGCGATCCCGGCGCGACGATCCGGGATACGGTCATAGCTCCCCGCCGGGAGCGCCGCGACGATGTCATCGATGATGCGCGCGGGGTCCTCCGTGCGCGGATTGTCGTCCGTGATGATGAGATGATCGGCGTGCTGATGCGCGGCGGCCGCCATCAGCGGGCGCTTCCCGCGGTCGCGGTCGCCCCCGCAGCCGAACACGAGGATGATCCGACCACGCGTGTAGGGCCGCAGCGCGGTCAGCACCCGCTCGTACGCGTCCGGCGTATGCGCGTAGTCGCGAAGCACGAGCGGGGACTCGCTCAGGACCTCGAGCCGTCCCGAGACCTGTGGCGTGGTGGCGAGCCGTGCGGCGATCACCGCTGGTGGCACCCCGAGCGCCACCGCGGCACCGACGGCGCCCAACGCATTCGCCACGTTGAAGTCGCCGAGGAGGGGCAACGTGGCATCGACGACGCCGTCTGGCGTCACGAGCCGGAAGGTGCTGCCGCGCGGGGTGAGGGCCATCCCCTCAACCCGGATATCGGCGGTCGGCGAGGCGAGCCCGAACGTCAGACGGCGCGGCGCGGTCGGGAGCGCATCCCACCAGCGGTCGTCGGCGTTCGCGACGCAGACCCCCTGCGGTCCGAGGAGCGCGACCAGCCGCGCCTTCGCGTCACGATAGGCCTCCATCGTGCCGTGATAGTCGAGATGGTCGCGCGTCAGGTTCGTGAAGACCGCCGCGTCGAAGGCGATCCCCCGCACGCGGTCCTGATCGAGCGCGTGCGAGGAGCACTCCATCGCCACCGTCGTGATGCCGGCCTCGACGAGCGCACGCAGGACGCGCTGCAGCTCGACCGGACCGGGCGTCGTGAGCCCCTGCCCGCCCGGGAGCGGGCGCCCCTGGCTCCCCACCAGCACGCCGAGCGTCCCGATGCTCGCGGCGGTCCCGGCGGGCTCGTCCAACAGGTGGCGGAGGATCCCGACCGTCGTGCTCTTCCCATTCGTCCCGGTGACGCCAACCAGCCGAAGCGACCGAGCCGGCTCCCCATAGTAGGCCGCGGCCGCGACGGCGGCGGCGATGCGACTGTGCCGGACGACGAGCGCGGGCAGCGTGGTCTCCGCGCCCGCCTCGATGATCGCACAGGACGCGCCGGCGTCCTGCACCTGCGGCAGGAACGCGTGCCCGTCGCGGGCGGCGCCGCGCACGGCGACGAAGCACCCGCCGGGGCCGACCTGCCGGCTGTCATCGGCGATCGAGGTGACCGTCGCGGGGAGCACCCCACGGACGGCGACGAGCTCCCCCGCGCGCTCGAGGGCGGCACGGAGGATTTCGGTGGCGACGGGCGAAACGAAGGACATCAGCGGACGGAGGGAAGTCGGACGAGCGTGCCGCCGGGGAGGAGCGTCCCCGCGGCGGGCGACGTCGACGGCCCTGCCCCCACCCCGACGAGGACCACCCGGAACCCCGCCGCGTGGAGCGCACGCACGGCGGCGCGGGTCGGCAATCCGGTCACATCGGGGACGGCGCGGAGCGAGTCGACGACGCCCTCGGGTCGAGACGGCCGAGCGAGGTCGAAGGTCACAGGGGGACGCACCGGCGGCTCGGCGCGGCCGACGGGGGCGGATTCGGAGGCGGATTCGGAGGCGGACGCAGGGGCGACAGCACCGCGCGTCGCCGCATCCCCCCGTGGTCCGGCCGTGTCATCCATCGCTCCAGCGGCGGCGACCACCTGCCCTGCGCCGCTCTCTCCCGCCGCGCGCGGTGCAGGCGGCGGGCCCCGCAGCCCCGAGGGGTCGAGCGCCCCATCCCGCGCGGCGATGGCGGCGGCGAGCACCGCTTTCGTCACCGGGGCCGCGGTGACGCCGCCATACGCGCCCTGCGGGTCATCGAGCTTGACCAGGATCACCAACTGCGGATCCTCCGCGGGAAAGAGCCCCACGAAGCTCGCCGTGTACGCCCCGGCCTCGTACCCACGCCCATCATCCCGCGTGCGGCGCGCCGTCCCCGACTTGCCGCCGAGCGAATAGACCGCGAGGTCGGCCGCCGTCGCGGTCCCACCTTCCACAACATCGCGCAGGAGGCCGCGCATCGTGCGTGCCGTCGCCTCGGACATCAGCCGACGGACCACCCGGCGCGAGGCCCGAAACGTCACCCGATCCTCCGCATCCCGGATCTCGCGGACCAGCTGCGGCTCCAGCAGCTCGCCGCCATTCGCGATCGCGCCGTAGGCGAGGGCGAGCTGCAACGGCGTGACCGCGATCTCGTAGCCCATCGCCAGCGAGGCCGGCGATTGGAGCGACCACTCCGGGACGGGACGGAGCCGGCCCGGCGACTCCGAGGGATAAGGGACACCAGTCACCATGCCGAACCCGGCGTCCCGCAGCACCCCGTACTGCTCGCGCGGCGAGAGCCGCTGCGCGAACTGCACGATGCCGATGTTCGACGAGTACTGCATCACCTCCGCGAAGGTGAGCGACGGCGCCTCGTGCACGTCGGCGATGGTGCGCCCGTTCAGCGTGAACCGCCCGTTGTAGGTCGGGATCGATTCCTCGATCCGTGCGAGGCCCCGATCGAGGAGTGCGGCCGCGACGAAGGGCTTGAGCGTGGAGCCCGGTTCATACGGTTCGGTGAGCGCCGTCGCCCCCGTGGCGTCGGGACGCGCCCGCCGGCTCGCCAGCGCCCGGATCGCGCCGTCGCGCGGGTCGAGGACGACGACATCTCCGCCGCGCGCCCCGAGCGCGGCGATGGCGTCCGCGAGCGCGCGTTCCGCGATGTCCTGCAGCCCCTGATGCAGCGTCAGCACGACGGTGCGCCCCGGCACCGGCGGCTCCACGCGCTCCTCCGGCGAGGTGAGCGCCCCGTTGCGGCCCGCCCGCACCAGCACCGTGCGCCCGTCGCGACCACGCAGCGCCCCGTCGAGCGCGGCTTCCACGCCGCCCACCGCCCGTCCCTCCCGATCGACGACGCCGAGGAGGTTGCGCAGGCCGGCGGTCGCGGGCGGCACGCGCTCGATCACCCGTCGGGGATGCACCCCGCGCATCGCGAGGAGATCGGCGACATCGGTCGCGAGATGCTGCCCCGGGAGTTCGACCCACTTCCGCTCGAGGTCGGTTGCGCGCTGGACGAACGGCGCGGGGACCCCGATGCGCCGGAGTGCGGCGGCGAGCGCCGCCCGGTCCCGGATCTCGGTGGGCGCCACGTCAAGCCGCACAAGCTCACGGCTGTCCACGAGCACAATCCCCGCCGCGTCCAGGATGCGGCCTCGCACCGCGGGCATCGCCCGCTCGACGGTTTGCTGATCACGCGCCTCGGCCTGCCACCGCTCGCGCTGCCGCAACTGGACCCAGCCCGACCGCGCGACGAGCGCGAGGGCGAAGCCCACGAGAATGAGATGGAGGCCCTGTGTCCGCGTCACCCGCATCAACGCCCCACGTCGGGGGTGGGGCGCGGCAAGCGGATCACCAGGCTCTCCGGCGGGATCCGCATCCCGAGCCGTTCCTCCGCGGTCCGCGCGAGACGGGCCCGGCTCGACGCGTCTCGAATCGCGCCCTCGAGCGCCGCCTCCGTCGCCGACAGCGACCCACGCGTCTCGCGCAGCTCCCGCAGCGTGCGCGCCTGTGCCACGCCGACGCTGCGCCGCCAGATCACGCCGGCGGCGACCACGACGAAGGCGAGGAGCCCGAGGAGGAGAAAGGTGCGGCCCCGCACGCTCAGGTCTCCTCCGCCCGACGCCACGCCCGGAGTCGGGCACTGCGCGCGCGGGGATTGCCGGCGATCTCCCCCTCCGACGCCACCACGGCACGCCGCGTGAGCAGCGTCCCCGCCGCGACGCCCGGGCACGTGCACATGGGCTGCCGCGGCGGACAGATGCAGGCGGTACTCCACGCGCGAAATGACTGCTTCACGATCCGGTCCTCCCCCGAGTGATAGGCGATCACCGCGAGGACGCCCCCGGGCGCGAGTCGGTCACGGAGCGTCTCGAGGCCACGCGCGAGGCCGCCGAGTTCGTCGTTGACCGCGATGCGGACCGCCTGGAAGAGCCGCGCGAAATCGCCCGGACCACTCCGCGGCCCGAGGACGGCACGGATCGCACCGACGAGGTCATCGCTGACGGCAAAGGGATGCCGTTCCCGTCGCCGGATGATCTCCGCGGCGAGGCGGGCGGCCCGCGGCTCGTCCCCCGCCTCGCGGAAGACCTGCGTCAACGTCGCGGCCTCGCTCTCCATCAGCCACGCGGCGGCATCGAGCGGCTGGGTCGGATCCATCCGCATATCGAGCGCCACGCCAGGCCGGAACGAGAACCCGCGTGCATCGTCATCGAGCTGGCGTGAGGAGACGCCGAGGTCGAGCAGGATCCCGTCGAGGCGCCGTCCCTCCAGCGCCGGAATCTCGTCGATCGCATCGTGGTTCCCGTGGACGGCCTCGAAGCGAGCGGCGATCCCGGCGGCCTGGAGGCGTGCCGTCGCGACCTCGAGCGCTGCCGGGTCCCGATCGAGGCCGATGACCCGATGTCCCGCGACGAGGAGCGCCGCCGTGTGGCCCCCACCGCCGAGCGTGCCGTCGAGGATCGTCTCGCATCCCGCCAGCAGCGAACACACCTCCCCGACGAGGACGGGCGCATGCCAGGCGGAGGCGTAGGTCTCAGGAGACGACATTCGTTGGTGAAAGATGGCGACGACCCCCCCGGAAGCACGACACCCGCCGGCGCGACGCGCCGGCGGGTGTCCCAGAGCCGATCAGCGGGGCGCTACTTGCAGAGCGCGGTGACCTGCCGGTCGAGGTACGGGGTCAGCTGGTTGACGGCCCCGAGGATCTGCGCCGCCGCATCGGGAGAGGTCCGTCCGCCACGCCGCGTGTACTCCATCGCGTCGTTGGTGGCGGCCTGTGCCGCCTTCGCCTCGTCACAGCTCTTGCTCGTGGGGAGGCCCGCGGCGAGGAGCTGCGCCTTATAGAAGGACGAGACGCCGATCAGGAAGGCAGCGTTCCCCTTCAGGTTGGCATCCGTGAGGGTCGAGTCGGCGAACTGCAGCGGCACGAGGGCCGCGTCCATCGAGGCGAGCTGCTTCGGGTTCTCCGCCGCGGCCGCACGGTAGAGCTTGTTGCCGATGCTGAGGGCAAAGCCGCCGATCTGGTTCGCATCATCGCCGGCGGCCCGGGCCTCCCGGAGCGCCGCGAGCGCGTCGGCGGTCTGGCCGAGGTCGTTGTACGAGACGGCGATCTGGGTCCAGCCGTTCGGGATCCTCGGGTTGACCTCGAGCGCCTTCCGGGCCGCCGCGATCGACTCGAGGGCCTTCCCCTCGCGCTTGAGGGTCTGCGCGTAGAGCTGCCAGAGGTCCGCATCGCCCGGATAGCGCGCCGTGCCGCGCCGAGCGGCATCGGACGCCTTGGTCATCTGGCTGTCCGCGGCGTACAGCGCGGCCAGTCGGGTGTAGAACGCCGCGTCCGCGAGCGTCGAATCAAGCTGGATCAGCTCCTCGCCCGTGCGGGTGGCCGGCCCGTACTCCTTGAGCGCGGCGAGCACCTTGAACTGCAGCTCGATCAGGGCGATGTCACCTGGGTTGTCGGCGACCGCCTTGACGACGACTTCCTTCGCGAGCTCAAGCTTGCCGCTCGCGGCGAGCGCGTCGATGACGCGCGATGCGAGCTGCGCGTCCTGCGGGTTCGTCGCGAGGAGCTGGATCAGGTACTGGTTCG
>DAISWY010000010.1:0-31606 GCA_036826135.1 Gemmatimonadaceae bacterium
CGCGGATCGCGTAGCGCCCGCGGATCGTCGTCCCGCTCGGGACGGCGATCCCACGCTCCTGCAGGCGCAGCAGGATCTCGCGATTGAGCGCGTCCAGCGCTTCCGCGGGGCGCCCGGGTGGGGCATAGCGGAAGTTCACGATGTTCAGCGGTGCGGGGGCCAGCAGTTCGAGGTCCGACGCCGCCGCCACGCGCGCGGCGAGCCCAGCGGCCTGCCGGACGTTCCGCGCGATGTGCGAGCCGAGGAGGTCGAGTCCGGATGCCTTCATCGACATCCAGACCTTGAGGGCGGAGAAGCGCCGGGTGAGCTCGATCCCACGCTCCGCGTAGTAGATTCCTTCGCGTCCGAAGGTGCCACGCGGCTCCGCCGTGAGGTACGCCGCCTGCATCGCGAAGGTGTCGAGCAGGTCGGCGTCCGTCCGAGTCAGCAGACAGGCCACGCCGAACGGCAGGTAGCCCCACTTGTGCAGGTCGAAGGCGATGGAGTCGGCACGGGCCATCCCGCGCACGATCGGCGCGGTCTCCGGCGAGAGGGCGGCCATCGCGCCGAAGGCGCCGTCGACGTGGAACCAGCATCCCTCGCGCGCCGCGAGGTCGGCCAGCGAGTCGAGGTCGTCCGTGGCGCCGGTCTGCACGGTGCCGGCCGTGCCGATGATGCAGCAGGGCTGATGACCGGCGGCGAGGTCCGCGGTGATCATCCGGGCCATCGCATCGACATCCACGCGGAAGTCCTCGCCCACGGGCACGCGGCGGAATGCCTCCGTGCCGAGACCCAGGAAGTCGCACGCTTTCGCGAGCCACCCGTGCACCTCGGTCGAGGCATAGAGCGTGAGCCGGGGGTCGCCGGCGCTGTGGCCGCCGGTCGTGCGGACATCGAACCCCGCACGCCTCCGCCGAGCGACCGCGAGCCCGAGCACGTTCGCCATCGTCCCGCCGCTCAGCAGGATGCCCCCTGCGCCGGAGGGATAGCCCATCGCCTCGGCGAGCCACCGCACGACCACCTGCTCGACATACTTCGGCGCCTGTTCCAGCCCGCCGACGTTCGGGTTGAGCACCGAGGCGAGGAAGTCCGCCATCGCCGACTGCGGCGTCCCGGTCCCCATCACCCAGCCCCAGAAGCGGGGATGGATGTTCCCGTTGGGATAGGGGCGGACGTACCGCACGAAATCTTCGTACGTCGCGGCATCCCCCTGGCCGGCGCGCGGCATCGGCTCGTGCAGGATGCGATCGCGCACGGTGTCGGGGAGCGGCTGCCACGCCGGCCGCTCGCGGACGTCGCGGAGGAAGTCGATGGAATCGTCGACCATCCGATGCGCGAGCGCGCGGAACGCCTCCCAGTCGGCAGGGTCGAGCGGAGGGAGCTCGTGGTCTCCGTCGGGGTGGTGGGCTGCGGTCATCGTGGGGCGCTCCGCGGCGAAAGTGCGTGAGAAATCGGGCGTGTCATCGTCTGCGTCCTTTGCGTCGTCACAGGAGCCCGAACAGCATCGCGAGCCCGCTACCCAGCCCGATCACGGCGATCACGCGTCGCACCCACGTCTGTCCGACGCGCTGCGCGAGGAGCGAGCCGCCGATGCCGCCCAGGGTTGCGCCGACCGCCATCACGAGGGCGATCGGCCAGTTCACCAGGCCCCCGGCGATGAAGATGGCGACGGCGATGAGGTTGAAGAGCCCGCCGCCCCAGTTCTTGAGGCCGTTCATCTGATGGATGTTCGTCAGCCCCATCAGGCCGAGGGCGGCGAGCATCAGGATGCCGGCGCCGGCACCGAAATAGCCCCCATAGACGGCCACCAGGAACTGATAGCCGAGAAAGGCGCGCGCGGGCGGACGCAGGGTGCCGTCGCCTTGGGTGATCTGGCGCGACGTGAGCCACTCGGCGGTGCGGGCCATCAGCGGGTTCGCGTCGTCGTCCGGGGCGAGCGCCCGCACACGGCGGAGCAGGGGACCCTGCCCCATGAAGAGGAAGGTCGCGCCGAGGATCAGCCAGGGGACGAGCTGCTCGAACCGCCGCGCCGGCGTGACGACGAGGAGGGCCGCGCCCACCGCTCCACCGATGACCGAGGGGACGGCCCAGGCGCGGGCCCAGGCGCGGGCCCCGCCGAGCTCCCGCCGGTACCCCCACATCGAGGCCATCGTGCCTGGCCAGAGCGCCACGGTGGAGGTGGCGTTCGCGGTGATCGGCGGCACCCCGAGGGCGACGAGGGCGGGAAAGGTGATCAGGGTCCCGCCCCCGGCCATGGCGTTCATCATGGCGCCCACGGTGGCCGCGAGCCCGACGAGGGCGAGGAGGAGGGGGGAGGGGGTCGGCACGGGCGGTGCCCGAACGATATCCGGCGCGGGCGTCGCTCGGCACTTCCGCGGTCCGGCGGGTATCTTTTCGGCGTGTGCGCGCACATCGCGCGCACTCGTCCGGCGCGTGCGGCGCCGGCGCGTTCACTCCCCCCAGTATGGGATCCCCCCTGATGTCCGCCACCCCCTCCACTCCCCCCGCGGGCGACCACCTCGAGATCAAGGATTCACGCACGGGGAAGGTCTACTACGCCCCCATCACCGACGAGACGATCCGCACCGCGGACCTCAAGCAGATCAAGGTGAATCCCGACGACTTCGGGATCATGGGCTACGACCCGGCGTTCATGAACACGGCGTCGTGCCGCTCTGCGATCACCTTCATCGACGGCGACAAGGGGATCCTCCGGTATCGCGGCATCCCGATCGAGCAGCTGGCGGAGAAGTCGAACTTCCTCGAGACCGCGTGGCTCCTGCGGAAGGGCGAGCTCCCGACGCAGCAGGAGTACGACGAGTTCCAGCACCACATCACGTACCACACGTACGTGCACGAGAACATCAAGCGCTTCATGGAGGGCTTCCGGTACGACGCCCATCCGATGGCGATGCTGACGGCCGGCGTGGCGGCGCTCTCGTCGTTCTACCCGACCTCGAAGCACATCCAGGAGGAGCAGGAGCGCGACATCGCGTTCATCCGCCTCCTCGCGAAGATGCCGACGCTGGCGGCGTTCGCGTACCGCCATGTGAAGGGGCTGCCGTACGTCTATCCCGACAACTCGCTGTCGTACGCCGAGAACTTCCTCTCGATGATCGCGCGGATGTCGGAGCCGAAGTACGAGGCGAACCCCGTCTTCGCGCGGGCGATCGACATCCTCTTCATCCTCCACGCCGACCACGAGCAGAACTGCTCCACGAACGCGGTGCGCGCGGTGGGCTCGTCACACGTCGATCCCTACTCGGCGGTCGCAGCGGGCGTCTCGGCGCTCTACGGCCCGTTGCATGGCGGCGCGAACGAGGCCGTGCTCCGGATGCTCGAGGACATCGGGGACGTGAAGAACATCCCGGCCTTCATCGAGTCGGTGAAGAGTGGCAAGGGCGCCGCGCGCCTGATGGGCTTCGGGCACCGCGTCTACAAGAGCTACGACCCGCGCGCGAAGATCGTGAAGTCGCTCTGCGACGATGTGCTCCGGGTGGCCGGTCTCTCGAAGGACATGGAGATCGCGCTCGAGCTCGAGCGGATCGCGCTCAGCGACGAGTACTTCATCGCGCGGAAGCTCTATCCGAACGTCGACTTCTACACCGGCCTGATCTACCGGGCGATGCACTTCCCGACGGACTACTTCACCGTGCTCTTCGCGATCGCGCGGACCGCCGGCTGGATGGCCCAGTGGGAGGAGCTCCTGCTCGACAAGGAGCAGAAGATCGCGCGTCCGCGGCAGATCTACACCGGGTACGCCGAGCGGCCGTACCAGGCGCGGGTCGACCTCAGCCACAAGATCAAGAAGTAAGCGTCGGCTGGTATCGCAGGCGACGCGGCGCGCACCCGGCGATCGGGTGCGCGCCGCGTCGTATCGTGGGGGGGGCTCGGGTCGACGTCCCTGCGTCAGCCGCGTCAGCCGCGTCAGCCGGCGGCAGGCTCCCGGCTTCGGCACACCCCACGCACCGGACACGCCCCGCAGCGCTTCACCCGCGCCGTGCACACCAGCGCGCCCAGCTCCATCAGCGCCTGGTTGTGCGTCCACGTCGCCCGCCCGGTGCGCGGCAACGTCGCCTCGGCGATCGCCCAGATCGCCTTCTGGTCCCGGGCCCGCTTGGGATGCAGCCGGGGTGCGAAGACGCGCGTGAGCACCCGTGCGACGTTCGTGTCCACCAGGGGGGCGCGCCGTTCGAAGGCGAAGGTCGCCACGGCCCCGGCGGTGTAGGGCCCGATGCCTGGGAGGCGGCGCAGCCCGGCCGGCTCCGACGGGAAGCCCTCGCGCACCACGGCGCGCGAGAGCTTGTGCAGGTTTCGCGCCCGCGCGTAGTAGCCGAGCCCTTCCCACTGCGCGACGACCTGCGATTCGCGGGCCTTCGAGAGCGCCTCGACCGTGGGAAAGCGATCGAGGAATCGGTGGTAGAAGTCGATGACCCGCGCGACCTGCGTCTGCTGGAGCATCAGCTCTGAGACGAGGATCGCATAGGGGTCGCGGGTCCGTCGCCAGGGCAGGTCGCGGGCGTGGCGACGGTACCAGGCGCGGAGTTTGGTCCCGAAGATGCTCCGCTCAGTGGGGTCGAGCGATGCGGAACCCCGTGCCGTCCGTCGTGTGGGGTGACCCGACGTCCGCACGCTCAATGCGGATCCCAGGTGGGAACCTCGGAGAAGAGTCCCCCCTCCACGATCAGCTCGCGCGCGAGGAGGAGCCCGAAGACCACGCTCAGCGCACCGGCGGCGAGTCGGATTCCGCCGTGGAGGCTCGCCACCCGGCGACCGGCGTAGAGCGCCGGTGCTGCGAGGAGCGTCGTGACGCTCATCATCCCGAGCACGGTGCCGAGGCCGAAGACGGCGAGATAGGCGAGCGCGGCGAGGGTGCTTCGAATCGTCGAGAGGACGAGGAGCGCCACGGCCGCGGAGCCGGCAAGCCCGTGCACCGAACCCACAATCACCGAGCGCAGGCCGCCGCGCGCGCTCGCAGCCGGTGCGTCTGAGTCCTCATGCGCCCCGCGTCTCAGGTTCGCGTAGCCCAGCCCGATCAGCATCAACGCGACACCGAACTCGAGGGCGAGGCCGAGGCGCGCCGGGATGACGAGCCGGAAGGCGACGATCGATCCCCCCACGAGGAGGAGGGTGGCGGTGTGACCGAGCCCCCAGAGGGCCCCGATCCAAGCGGCCCGGGCAAGGCGCTGTTCCCGCGCGACGATGGCCGTGACCGCCACCACGTGGTCGGCATCGGTGGCGTGCCGGAGGCCGAGCAGCGCACCGAGGAGGATCGCCGAGGCGGCGTCCGGGAGCGGGGGCATCGCCATCAGCGGACCGTCGAGGTCTTCCGCTTCAGGAAGTCCATCAGGATGAACTGCCCGAGCGTCATCGTGTTCGTGAAGTACGCCCGCCCGCGCGTGATCCCGCAGACCATCTTCACGAACTCCACGAGCGCGCGGTCACGCGCGAGCATGAAGGTGTTCACCGGGATCCCGGCCTTCCGGCATGCCGCCACCTCGGTGAGCGTCTCCTGCAGCACGAAAGGGTCGAACCCCATCGGGTTCTTGTAGACCTCGCCGTCGGGCATCGTGAGCGCCGACGGCTTCCCGTCGGTGATCATGATGATCTGGCGCATGTCCTTGCGCTGCGCATTCAGCAGGCGTCGGGCGAGCTTGAGGCCGGCCGCGGTGTTCGTGTGGTAGGGGCCCACCTGCGCCGTCGCGAGCGCCCCGAGCGGGATCTCCTCGGCCCGGTCGTGGAAGAGCACGACGTGGATCGAATCGCCGGGGAACTGCGTGCGGATCAGGTGCGTCAGCGCGAGGGCCACCTTCTTCGCCGGCGTGAAGCGATCCTCGCCGTAGAGGATCATCGAGTGCGAGCAGTCGAGCATCAGCACGGTGGCGCAGCTCGAGCGATGATCGGTCTGGCGTACCATCAGGTCGCCGTACTCGAGGTCCATCGGGACCTCGAGCGACCCGGTGCGTAGCATCGCGTTCCGCAGCGTCTCGTTCACATCGAGGTTGAGGGCGTCGCCGAACGCGTAGGGGCGGCTCCCGGCATCGGCCTCGACACCCGTCGCGAGTTGCGCCGTCTCGTGCGCGCCGGCACTTGCGGCCCCGAGCCCACCCAGGATGCCGCGGAGCGCCTTGTAGCCCAGGAAATCGATCCCTTTGCCCGTGAGGTCGAAGCGCATGTCCTGTGCCGCCGCCTGCGCGAGCCCCCCGGGGCCGACCACCGGCTGATGCCCCGCCGGCGCCTGCGGCGGCGCGCTCGCCTTCAGGAACCCCTCAGCCATCAGACGCTGCACGATGTCGTCGAGCAGCTTCGAGAGTTTCGCCTCGGAGAGATCATCCCCGTCGCCACGGAGCGCGTCGAGCATCTCCGGCGTGAACTGGCCGCTCTGGATCAGCGCGTCGAGGATCGCCTGCCGCAGCGCATCGAGGGAGCGGTCGCCCCCCTGATCCACGTTCCCCCACCCCCATGGGTCGGCCTGCCCGCCTCCCGCGAATCCCGACTGCAGCAGGAAGTCCGCGAGGTTGTCGAGCAGCGCCTGCAGGTCCACCGCGTCGGCGGACTCGGGGCTGAACTTGGTGTAGGTGTGGAAGCGCATCGTCTGGGAGGTGAACGCTTGGAATCAACCGGAGGGTCCCCCGGCTGTCACGGGGCGGCGGGATCGGCGACCTTTCGACACTGGTATGACCACGCCACCACCCCGCTCCCGCAACCCGTTCCGGCTCCTCGTCCAGTATCGCGAGTTCCGGCTCTTCTGGGTGGGGCAGACAATCTCGCTCATCGGCTCGTGGATGCAGCAGGTGGCGGTGGGGTGGACGGCGCTCGAGCTCTCCGACGACGCCTTCATCGTCGGGCTCGTGGCGGCGGCCGGCACCTTCCCGATCCTCCTCCTCTCGATCCCCGGCGGGATGGTCGCCGACCGCCACGAGAAGCTCCGCATCGTCCGCATCGCCCAGGCCCTCATGCTCGGGGAAGCCGCCGCGCTCTGGGCCTTCTCGGTCACCGGGCACCTCACGATCCCCTGGCTCCTCGGCCTCTCCCTCATCGGCGGCGTGCTCGCCGCGTTCGAGATCCCGGCACGCCAGTCGCTGATGGTGGAGCTGGTGGGGAAGGAGGACCTCGCGCAGGCGATCGGGCTCAACTCCACCGGGTTCAACCTCGCTCGCGTGCTCGGGCCGAGCGTCGCGGCCATCGTGGTCGCGCAGCTCGGCGTCTCGTGGACCTTCGGGCTGAACGCCCTGAGCTATCTCGCGGTCCTGATCGCCCTCTGGATGATCCACCTCGCGCCCGCGCGTCGCATCAGTCGCGCGATCCCGGTCGGGGGCGGCGGCTTTCGCGAGGCCTGGACCTATATCCAGACCCACGAGCCCCTCCCCGCGCTTCTCTGGCTCACGCTCTTCTTCTCGGTGCTCGGCGTCCCGGTCCTGTCGCTGCTCCCCGTGATCGCGCGCGAAGGGCTCCAGCTCAGCGCGGACGGATATGGCGCACTGATGGCGTCGTTCGGGGTCGGTGCGGTCGTCGGCGCGCTCGCGATTGCGGCGACGGGAGGCGGCGAGCGCCGAGGCCGGCTTTTCCGTCGCGCCTCCTACGCGCTTCCCGTGCTGTTGATGGCGTTCGCGGCGGCACGCCTCCCACTCCTGGCGGGCGCACTCCTCTTCGGCGTCGGCCTCGCGATGATCCTCAACAACGCGCTCGTGAACGCACACCTGCAGGAGCTCGTCCCTGACGCGGTGCGTGGCCGCGTGCTCTCCGTCTACGTGATGGTGTACGTCGGCGCCTCGCCAATCGGCAGCGCCCTCGGCGGGTGGGTCGCACGCGCCGCCGGGGTGGACTGGGCCATCGGCGGCGGCGGCGCGCTGATGTTACTCGTCGCCCTCTGGGCGTTCCGACGACATCCCCTTCTGGCGGCGCACTGAGCGGCCGTAGCGGCCACTCTCGGAGCGCGTGAGCTTCCGCCGCGCCACGAGCGACTCGAGCAGGAGCTCGCACCCGGCGAGGAGGTCCCCGTCGTCGGTGCCACCGAGCCCGGCCTTCCGCACCTCGTCGAGCAGCCCCGGGACCGTCGCGAACCCCGCGAGCGCCGTCGCGACGCCGGCGTCGTCACTCACCTGCAGTGCTGATCCCTCGTCGAACCAGATCACGACCTCCTCGGCGGCGACGGGGCCCACTCGCTCGCGGAGTGTCGCGTCGGCGGCGCGCCGGATGAGCTCGCGCGCGATTACCGCCCCACCGATCAGCTCGCCCTCGTACTCGAGCTCGATCTTTCCGGTGATGGCGGGGAGTGCGGCGTAGAGGTCGGCGATGCGCGGGACCACCGCCGGCTCGTCCAACGTCACGGCGCGCCGCTCGGCGTTCGAGACGATGTTCTCGAGCAACGTGATTGAGAGCCGCTGCGACACGCCGGAGCGCTGGTCGATCCGCTTCTCCTCGCGCGCCTCGAACGCCACGCGCTCCGCGACCTCGGCGACAATCTCCGGGATGCGGACGGGACGCGCGCCGCGCGTAGTCCACGCCTCCTGCGCGGTGATTCGCTGCGCGAGCGCGACGCTCGTGGGATAATGCGTGATGATCTCGCTCCCGATGCGGTCCTTGAGCGGCGTGATAATCTTGCCGCGGGCCGTGTAGTCCTCGGGGTTCGCCGTGAAGGTCAACACGACGTCGAGGGCGAGGCGAACAGGGTAGCCCTTGATCTGGACATCCCCTTCCTGCATCACGTTGAAGAGCCCGACCTGTACCTTCCCTGCGAGATCGGGGAGCTCGTTCAGCGCGAAGATCCCGCGGTTCGCGCGCGGGAGCATCCCGTAGAGGATGCTGAGCTCGTCGGAGAGGAGATGGCCGCCCCGCGCCGCCTTGATCGGGTCGAGGTCGCCGATGAGGTCGGCGACGGTCACGTCGGGAGTCGCGAGCTTCTCCACGTAGCGCTGTTCGGGGGCGAGCCAGGCGATCGGTGCGTCGTCTCCCGCCTCGGCGATGCGTTCGCGGCCGAACTTCGAGATCGGCGCGAAGGGGTCGTCGTTCGTCTCCGAACCCGCGAGCACCGGGAGCGCCGGGTCGAGGAGGGTCGTCAGCGCACGCAACAACCGCGACTTCGCCTGCCCGCGGAGTCCGAGGAGGATGAAGTGGTGCCGCGAGAGGAGCGCGTTCACCACCTGCGGCATCACCGTGTCCTCGTAACCGAGCACGCCGGGGAAGAGCGGACCGCCCTCCGCGAGGCGCCGGAGGAGGTTCGCGCGAATCTCATCCTTCACGGAGCGGCCGCGCTTCTCGGGCGTGCCGAACGAGGAGGCCTTCAGGGCGCCGAGGGTGGTGGGGAGCGGAGCGGACATGGGCAGGGAAGGGAGGAGGAGCGCGGAGATCAGGTCAACGCGCGACCGGGGATCCCGGTTCGTCAGACGCGGTACCGTCGGCGGCGTCACGCCACGACGGCGATCTCCACCTGATTGTCATAGAACACCGGCCCCTCACCCATATCGGTGAGGCGCTGGCTGGTGGTCGCATTGACGGTCCGGCCGTCGGGCGACGTCTTGGCCCACCAGATCCCCGGGGCCCACGCCACGCCCTCGCGGATCCCCTCGCGCAGACGGGCTGTCGCCTCGAAGCTCCCGCGGTCGTTCGAGACGCGGACGCGCGCGCCCTCCGCGATGCCGCGCCGCTCCGCGTCGGCGGGGTGCAGCGACACCTCCGGCTCGCGCGCCGCGCGCTGGAGCGAGGTGACGTTCACGAAGGTCGAGTTCATGAACTGGTGCGCCGGTGAGGAGATCAGCGTGATCGGATAGCGCGCCACGAGGGCGGGGTCGCGCTCCAGCGATTCATACGGCGGCGTGTAGGTCGGCAGCGGGTCGAGTCCCAGCGCCGCCATCCGGTCCGAGACGAACTCGCACTTCCCGCTGGGGGTGTGGAAGCCCCCGTCGGCGAAGGGGAGGTACGGCGTCGGCAGGTTGAGGCGCATCCAGCCACGTTCGCGCAGCCCCTCGAGGGTGATCGTCGCCATTCGTGGATCGGTCGTGTCGAGCGCCTGCCGCAGCATCGTCTCGTCGTCGTCGCGGAGGCACACCGCCTCGAGCCCCATCGCCGCCGCGAGCCGACGGAAGATCTCGGTGTTCGGGAGCGCGTCGCCGATCGGCGGGATCGCCGGCGTATTCAGCGTCACGTAGTGGTGCCCGTACGACCAGTGCAGGTCGAGGTGCTCGAGCTGCGTCGTCGCAGGGAGGACCCAGTCGGCGTAGTCCGCGGTGTCGGTGCGGAAGTGCTCAAGCACCACCGTGAACAGGTCCTCGCGTCGCAGTCCCTCGATCACGCGCAGATGGTCCGGCGCGATCGCGGCGGGATTCGAGTTGTACACCACGAGCGCACGCACCGGCGGGCCGCCGACCCCGGCATCGGGACGCGTGAGCGCGTCGCCGAGACGCGACATGTTGATCGTGCGCGTCCCGGTGGGGATCAGGTCGGGGCGCTGCACCGCGGCCTTGTTGAGCGCGAAGTTCCCGCTCGACGAGAGCTGCACGCCCCCACCCGCGCGCCGCCAATGTCCCGTGATCGCCGGCAGGCAGGCGATCGTGCGCACCGCCATCGCGCCGCCGGCGTGCCGCTGCAGCCCGTAGTTGATCCGGATGAAGGCGGCGCGCGCACGTCCGTATTGGCGCGCCAGTGAGACGATCCGTTCCGCGGGGATCCCCGTGATTGCCGCGACACGGGCCGGCGCGTACTCTGCCGCACGGGCGCGCAGCGCGTCGTCACCGAGCGTGTGGCGCGCGAGGTAGTCGTCGTCCTGCAACCCTTCGGCGAAGAGCACGTGCATCAGCCCGAGCGCGAGCGCCGCATCCGTGCCCGGACGAATCCCGATCCACTCGTCGCACTGCTCAGCCGTGCGCGTACGGATCGGATCGATACAGAGCACCGGCGCGCCCTTCGCCCGTGCCTCGAGCACCTTCGGCCAGAGGTGCGGGTTCGAGGTGAGGGTGTTGGTGCCCCAGAGGATGATCAGGTCGCTCTCCGGTACGCCTTCGATGTCGGTGCCGATGCTCGCGCCCACCGTCATCCGCATCCCCATCATCCCCGCCGTCGCGCAGATGGTGCGATCGAGGAGCGACGCGCCGATCGCGTGGAAGAAGCGGCGGTCCATCGACTCACCCTGCAGGATCCCCATCGTCCCCGCGTACGAGTAGGGGAGAATCGCCTGAGGGCCGTCCGCCGAGTGGCGGATGGCGTTCAGTCGGTTCGCGATGTCAGTCAGTGCCTCGTCCCACGAGGCCTCGACGAACTCGCCGCTCCCCTTCGGACCGACACGCCGCAGCGGCCGGAGTACGCGCTCGGGATGATGCGTGCGCTCCGGGTAGCGGTTCACCTTGGTGCAGAGGAATCCCTGGGTGACCGGATGTGCGGGGTCCCCCTGCACGCGCGTCACGCGATCTCCTTCCACGGTGACGAGCATCGCGCAGGCATCGGGGCAGTCGTGCGGGCAGGCGCCGCGTACGACGCGGCGCGTCCCTTCCACCGGAATCGCCGGATCCGCGAGGCTCATGCCTGAATCATCGCCCGGGAGGGGGTTCGCGCCAACCCGCCAGATCGAATCACGACTGCCCCTGTCGTATAAGTGATTGACTGACAGATACTTGGACAACCTGTCCAGCTGTGGTGACGGGGTGTGACGCGCGGGAGGGGGCGGTCGTCTGGAGGGTGGATGCCCTTCAAACCCTTGTCGGGGAACGAGTTGGGTGTCCCGGCGGTATTGACGGCTCAGCCCGGGATAAATAGGATTGATGCCGTGCGCAAGACGCGAATGTCTCGCGAGACGCCGCACCACACCACACCCCCGAGAGACCGCCCCATGAAGAAGATCGCCCTCGTTGCCTCGCTGTTCGTCTTCGCCGCCTGCGGCGCCAAGACCGAGGAGGCCGCTCCGGCCGCCGACACCACGACCGTTGCTCCGGCTGCGACCACCGATTCGGCCGCTCCGGTCGACTCGTCCGCTGCCGCTCCGGCCGCCGACAGCGCCAAGTAAGTCGCTGTTCTGTTGTGACAAGAGGCGCGCGACCTTCGGGTCGCGCGCCTCTTTCGTTTTCCCTGCCGGGTGATGCCTCCAGGCGCCACGCGCCTCAGTGCAGCGCCTCGACGACCGCGTGGATCTCGCCGATGGTGTCGATCACCCGGACCGCGTCACCGGGGAGCACCTCACGCCGAACCATCGCGATCGCGAGCGATCCCTCCGCCGTCGTGACGCTCGACCGCACCTCCCCGACCTCCGTCCCTGACGCGTCCCGCACCACGGCGCCCACCGCGAGCGGCGACGCCGTGCGCAGGCGTCGGAGCAGGCGATTCACGTGGCCGCGAAAATGGATGCGGGCCACGACCTCCTGCCCAGTGTAGCACCCCTTCGCGAAGGCGACCGCGCCGAGGGAGTCGAGCGCCGCCTCCTGCGCGATCGTCTCCTCGGTCATATCGATACCCCACGTCGGCACGCCGGCCAGCATCCGCTCCGCCTCGAGCGCCTCCGTGGAGGCGGGTGCCCACCCGGCGGCGGCGAGTGTCGCGGTGAGCGCCTCAATCGTCGCCGTCGGGCCAATGACCTCGAATCCCGGTGTGGCACAGTCGGCACTCCGCACGACGCGCACCGGCGCCTCATCGATGACGCCGCGGTGGGAGGTCATCGGGGTGAGCGCCTCCAGCGCCTCCGCGGTGCAGGCGAGCCGCGGCGCCAATGCCGCCGCCGCCTCCGCGCCGTGGACGCCGACCGCGAGCGACGTGGTCGACAGGTCGGTCACGGTCGCGAGTCGCGGGTTCACATACTTGCGAAGCATCGCCAGCAGGCCGGGCAGCGCCGCGCCATCGGTGTCGAGGAGGAAGCGGTCGTCGTCCCGCAGCACCCGGAGGAGCGCGATGACACGCCCCTTCGCGGTCAGCGCGGCGGCCCACTGGCCCGCACCCTCGGCGAGCGTGCTGACGTCGTTCGTCAGCAGGCCGTTGAGCACGGCCGTCGCCTGCGGGCCACGGAGCTCGAGGCGGCCACGCGTCGGACGTGGCGCGAGGAATCGCGCCGTCATGGGCTCGCGGCGCCGGAGGCGAATGACCGGAGCCGCTCGGGCGTGAGGTCGGCAATCGAGTCGAGCCAGGCGTCCGCCTCGAGCGCCTCGTGTGCCGGGATCGGACCCACGCCGACGCAGCGGAGTCCGGCGGTCCGCGCCCCCCGGATCCCAACCACGTGATCCTCCACCGCGATGCCACGCAACCGCTGGCCCGGGAAGAGCTGCCCGACGCGGCCCATTGCCGCCTCCCACGGGGCGTGCGCGGGCTTGCTCGGTGACGCGTCCTCCAGCGCGATGACGGGCCGGAAGAGCGCCTCGAGTCCGGCGAGCGCGAGAAGGAACTCGACCTCTCGGCGGGCGGCGCGTGTCACGAGCGCGAGGCGGCAATGCGACGTGAGTCGCTCGAGCGTCGCCTTCGCGGCGGGATGCACGAGGATCCCCTTCCCGATGCGCGCCGCGAAGGCGCGCTCGGCACGCAGTCGCCCGAGTTCCACCGCCGTCTCGTCCTCGGTGGCGCCGAGGGCTCGGCGTGCACGGCGGACCGATTCCTCCACCGGGTGACCACGCGAGGCCGTCGCCGCCGCACCCGAGAGCGTCAGTCCCTCGGCTTCGAGCGCGCTCGCGAGCGCGGCGAGCCGCACCGTTTCGGTGTCGACGACCACCCCCTCGAGCTCCACGCAGACGACCGGGACGTCCATGCGCGAATCCTAATCGCGCCGGGTTCCCCGGGCGTAGTCGGCATCCAGCAGTTCCACCGGGTGGCGGGCCACCACCGGCGCGCCGGTGAGGATGAGTCCGCCGCCGATCTGCATCAGGCAGCCGGGGTTCCCCGTGGCCACCACCTCCGCGCCGCTCTCGGTGATGCGTCGCAGTTTCGGCGTGAGCACCCGCTCCGCCACCTCGGGCTGCGTGAGGTTGAAGATCCCGGCGGAGCCGCAGCACTGATCCGCGTCCGCGAGCGCGACCAATCGAATCCCGGCCGACGCGCGCAGCACCGCGAGCGGCAGATCGACGATGCGCTGGCCGTGCTGCAGGTGACAGGGTGCGTCATAGGCGACGCGGCGCGCGGGGACGATCGGTGCCGCGGGGACCGGGCCGGCCGCAGCCAGCAGCTCCGAGACGTCGCGCACGGTCGCCGAGAAGCGCACCGCGCGGGCCGCCCACGCGGGATCATCGGCGAGGAGGTGTGCGTACTCCTTGAGCATCGCCCCGCAGCCAGCGGAGTTCACCACCACCGCGGCCGCACCTCCCACCTCGAAGGCGGCGATGTTCGTCCGCGCCAGCGCGCGGGCCGTCTCAAGGTCCCCGGCGTGCGCGTGCAGCGCGCCGCAACAGACCTGGCCCGGCGTCGACCGCATCCGGTACCCATTCACGGTGAGGGTCCGTTCCGTGGCGCGGTTCACCGGGTGGAAGAGCCCGTCCATCACGCACCCGGTGAGCAGCGTCGCATCGCCGCGCCGTCCGTCGCCGGTGGCGGTCCAGTCGATCGCCGAGGGCCGCGCCGTGGAGGCGAGCATCGCGAAGGGCATCCCGAGTCGCGCGGGGAGCCGGCGGGCGAGCCACCCGGCGACACCGCTCGCGCGCACGAGTCGCGCCGCGGCCAACGCGGGGCGCAGCGCCCACTCGCGAGCGAAGACACCGAGGATCAGCCGAGCCACGAGCGGGAGCGGACGGTGTGCCGTGAGCGTCGCGCGTGTCGCCTCGAGCAGCCGGCCGTACGGTACGCCGCTCGGGCAGGCGGTCTCGCAGCCGCGGCAGCCGAGGCACTGGTCGAAGTGGCGTCCGACGTCCGGATCGTCCGGGCGGACCGTGCCGTCGAGCAGCGTCTGCATCAGCAGGAGCCGCCCGCGCGGGGAGTCGTTCTCGTCGTCGAGCGCGAGATAGGTCGGACAGGCGGGGAGACAGAAGCCGCAGTGGACGCAGGCGTCGAGGCCCGCACGCTCCTGCGCGAGCGGTGTGCCGGGGAGCGCGCAGGGGCGCGACACCGCATCCGTGGTCATGCAGGATCCCCGAGCAGGCCGGGATTCAGGATTCCGGACGGGTCAAATTGCGCGCGCACCCGATGCGCGAGCGGCGTCCACGCCCAGGCAAGCGCGCGTGAGGGAGGCGCGTCCAGGAGACGGACCCGATCCCAGACCTCCGTGGCGACGGGCTCGAGCGTCCCGCACCCGCGCAACGCCTCGCGCGCGCTCGCCACCGCCGCGCGGTTCCCACCAAGGCGCACGAGCCAGCCATCGCCGTCGAGCCCCTTCGATCCCCCCGCCGTGCGATGCACCGCGAGCGGGAGATGCGGCCCGCGCGCGAACGCCTGCAGGCGCGCGGCGTCGCCGTCGTTGATCCACCACGATTCATCGACGCTCGGTCGCGCACGGAGCCGGAGATGCAGCGTCGTGAGGATCGCCAGCGTCCCCCAGCTCCCGGTGAGGAGGCGGGTGAGGTCGAAGCCGGCGACGTTCTTCACGACCCGCCCGCCCGGAGCGATGTGCTGCGCGCGCCCGTCGACCGCCTCGAGCCCCAGGACGAGTTGGCGCGGACGTCCGAGCCGTTCAGCGAAGGGGCCGGCCGTCGCCGTCGCGATCGTCGCGCCCACCGTCCCAGCGTCATCGCCCCAAGCCAGGAGGGGGCACCACTGACCGTTCGCCCGCGTGGCCTCGTCGAGTTCCGCGAGGGTTGTGCCGGCGCCGCAGCTGAGCGTGAGGTCGCCCGGGGTGTAGTGCGAGATCCCACGGAGCCCGGTGCACCGCACCGTGGTCTCCGCGCGCACCGGATGCCCCGCCTCGGCCCAGTGCTCGGCGCCGACGATGCGGAGCGGGCGCGTCGTCGCCAGCGCCTCGCGAACGACGTCGACTATCGCGTCGAGGCTCACCGGGGTGACGGTCGGCGCGCCGCTCACCGGCGCCTCCCGGACGTCAACTCGTCACTCGCGCGACGCTCATGCGACGCCCACGCCACGCTCACGCGACGCCCCGTCGGGCCGCGGGCACGGCGTGCCATTCACGACAGGCGTGTACGGGCACGGCCTTCCCAGGATTCGCCCGACGCGCCGGGTCGAAGACGTCGCGTAGCCGACACATCGCGTCGAGTGTCGCGGGCGTGAAGAGCGCGTCCATATAGCCGAGCTTGTCGATGCCGACGCCGTGCTCCCCGGTGATCGATCCGCCGGCGGCGATGCATGCCGTCATGATCTCGGTCATCGCCGCGTGCACGCGCTCGGCCTCCGCCGGGTCATCGGTGTCGCACGGAATGTTCGGGTGCAGGTTGCCGTCACCGGCGTGGAAGACGTTGCAGACGCGCACGCCGTGGCGCGCCCCGATCCCCTCGATCGTCCGCAGGAGCTCGGCGAGACGGGTGCGCGGTACGACGGCGTCCTGCACCACGAGATGCGGGGCGATGCGCCCCATCGCACCGAAGGCCTTCTTGCGCCCCTGCCAGAGGCGCGCGCGGTCCGCCACGTCGTGTGCCACGCGCACGCCGCGCGCGCCGGCGTCCCGCAGCAGCGCCGTGAGGTGCGTGACGTCCGCCTCGACGCCACCGGTGGCGCCATCCACCTCGACGAGGAGCACCGCTGCGGCATCCCGCGGATACCCGGCGGCGTAGACGCTCGACTCCACCGCACCGATCGTCGCGGCATCCATCAGTTCGAGTGCGGCCGGGACGATCCCCGCCGCGACGACCTGTGAGGTCGCGTCCGCGGCGGCATCGACCGACGTGAAGTCGGCGAGGAGGGTGACGATCCGCTCGGGATCGGGCGTGAGACGGACGGTGACGTCGACGACGACGCCGAAGCACCCCTCGCTCCCGACGAAGGCGCCGAGGAGGTCGTAGCCGCCGTCGTCGCCGCGGTCGAGCGTGACGACCTCACCGTCGGGGAGCACGACGGTCGCCGCGACGACGTGGTCGAGCGTGACGCCGTACTTGAGGCAGTGCGGCCCGCCGGCGTTCTCGGCGACGTTGCCGCCGATGGTGCACGCCGCCTGCGACGACGGATCGGGCGCGTAGTGTAGGCCGTGCGCCGCCGCTGCGCGTGTCAGGGTCGCGTTCACGACACCGGGTTCCACCGTCGCGGTGCGCGCCACGGGGTCGAGCGCGAGGATGCGGCGCATCCGATGCAGGCCGACGAGTGTGATCCCGTCAGCGAGCGCGCCGCCGGAGAGTCCCGTGCCGGCACCGCGCGCGACGAACGGTGCGTTGTGGGCGGCGAGCACCCGGATCACGCCGATCAGTTCGTCGCGCGTGGCGGGGAAGACGGCGAGCGAGGGGAGGGCACGCAGCCCAGGCAGCGCGTCCGAGCGGTAGACCTGGAGGGTCGCGGGGCGCGTGAGCACGTGCGCGGGCCCCACGACGGCGTGGAGTGCGCTCATGAGCGCGGCCGTGGGCGCGTCAGCGACCGGGGGGAGCGGGGCGAGCGATGTCACGTGGGAGAACCTAGGCGAACGGGGCCCGGATTCGCATCCGGACCCCGTTCGTCGTCATGGCGCGAAGACCGGGCACGCCACGCTCAGTTGCACGGGCGGCTCAGGTGACCGCCCAGAACCCCGCGAGCGACCGCCCTTCGGGGCAGGTGCGGAGCTTCTCGAAGGCGCGCTCGCGGATCTGACGGATCCGCTCGCGCGTCACACCCATCAGCGCGCCGATGCGCTCGAGGGTCATCGCCTCGGCGCCCTCGTCGAGCCCGTAGTACAGGTTGAGGATCTTCCGCTCACGGGGCGTGAGATACTGCCGGAAGACCTTGTCGATGCACTCGCGCATCAGGTTCACGTCGGTCCGCTCCTCGATCTCCACGCCATCGGCGCCGGCGAAGCGCTCGCCGAGCGAGCTCGCCTCGCGGTCGGAGCGGTCGACCGGGGCGTCGAGCGACACTTCCGTCGACGACATCTGGCGCGCCGAACGCACCTGATCGGGCGACTCCTCGAGCATCCGCCCGAGCTCCGCGTCGGTGGGATCCCGGCGCAGCACCTGCGCCAGCACCATCTCGGCGCGCGAGAGGCGGATGAGCTGCGAGTTCTGATTGAGCGGGATGCGGACCGAGCGCGTCTGCTCGGCGAGGGCCTTCAGCACCGCCTGACGCACCCACCACACGGCGTACGAGATGAACTTCACGCCCTGGTCGGGATCGAACTTCCGGACCGCCTTGAGCAGGCCCTCGTTGCCGATGGCCACGAGTTCGGAGAGGTCGAGGCCGTGCCCCTGGTACTTCTTCACGTAGCTGATCACGAACCGGAGGTTCGCGGTGACGAGGCGCTCGGCGGCCTCCTCGTCCCCCTTCTGCGCCAGGCGCGCCAGGCGCCGCTCCTCGGCGGCATCGGTGATCAGCGGGAGCTTCTGGATGTCGAGCAGGTACTGGTCGAACGCGGAGGACGGCGCGGAACGGAAATACGTCCGGGACCTCGACTCGCTGGCGGGCTGCATACCGACCCCAATGGACCGCGTGTAGGAGAAATCGGCGCCGGGAGGACGCCACTCGAACCGCTCTGCCGGGACGACGGACCTGACAGGTCGACCACCCTGTCAGACAACTCACCCTACAAGCGTCCGGGGAAATCGGTCAACACCCAAAAAGCGTGCCAAACCGACAGCGTCGCGCCGGCAACGCGCCATCTCGTTGCTGTGCAACGAGATGGAACTCCTCACATTTCTGTGAGGGCTCGGATGATGTCAGCGTCCGGGATTGGGATGACGAAGCCCGACGCGGCGCCGGCCATCGTGCCGAGGCGCTCCGGCAGGGCGTAGGCGACCCGGCCACCCGCCGTTTTCTTGTCCGCGTGGGTCGCCGCGACGATCGCGTCAGGACGCAGGGCGGAGGGGCGTCGCGTGGGGAGCCCGAGCGCGTCGACCGCGGCGGCGATCCGGTCGGCGACGCCGCCGCGCGTCACGCCGAGGTGTTCGCCGAGCCGCGCCTCCACAACCATCCCGATGGCGACGGCGGCACCATGCGGGATGGTGTAGTCGCTGCACCGCTCGAGCGCGTGACCGATGGTGTGGCCGAAGTTCAGAATCCGACGGCGGCCCCGGTCCTCGGGGTCCTCCTCCACGATCGCGGCCTTGATCTCCACCGAGCGCGCGATGAGCGCATCGGCGATGGCGGGCGGGAACGGCGTCTGATCGATCGCCGCGGGGAGATGCGTCACGAGCCACTCGAGGTGCGCCGCGTCGGCGACGATGCCGTGCTTCAGCGCCTCGGCGGCGCCGTGGCGCCGATCGGCGGGCGGGAGCGTGTCGAGCCAGCGCGGGTCGATCAGGACGAGGTCGGGATGGTGGAGCGCGCCAACGAGGTTCTTCCCGTGCGGGGTATCGACGCCTGTCTTTCCGCCGATGGCTGCATCGACCATCGCGAGCAGCGAGGTCGGGACGAGGACCGTGGGGACGCCGCGCGCGAAGGTCGCCGCGACGAAGCCCGCGAGGTCGGTCGTGACGCCGCCGCCCACCGCGACAATCACCGTGTCGCGTCCGAGCCCGGCGGCGTGGAGCGCATCGGTGACGGCGGCCCAGGTGGCGCGGGTCTTCGTCGCCTCGCCCGAGGGGATTGGACACCAGACTACATCCCTCGGCAGCCCCGAGCGGAGTGCCGTGCCGTGGAGGGCGTCGACGGTCGCGTCGATCACGACCGCGATGCGGTGCCGGGGCCAGTCCGTCGTGCAGCGGGACCCGAGCGCGGGGCCGAGGCCCGGCGCGACCTCCAGCCGCGCGCCGTGGAGCATGCGCGCGGTCGGCATCCTACCAGGTCACCTCGCCCGCACCGGCGCGGCGGTTCGCGACCCGAGCGAGCACGAAGAGGAGGTCGGAGAGGCGGTTCAGGTAGACGACGACGATTGGCGGGACCTCGGTCTCGTGCTGCAGGCGGATGACCGCCCGCTCGCTCCGACGGCAGACCGTGCGCGCCACGTGGAGGGCGGCGGCCTTCGGCGTGCCGCCGGGCAGGATGAACGCCTTCAGCGGCTCGAGCTCCTGTTCGCCGTCGTCGATCGCCTGCTCGAGCTGCGCGATGCGGGCGTCGGAGATGCGCGCCTTCTCGAGTTGCTCCCACATCTTCGCGGGGTCGGGGGTCGCGAGGAGCGCCCCGAGGGCGAAGAGGTCGCGCTGGACCGGGGCGAGCACCTCGTCGATCCGCGGCATCATCTCGATCGAGCGCGCGAGCCCAATTGTCGCGTTGAGTTCGTCGACCTCGCCGTACGCCTCGACACGCGGGTGGTCCTTCGCCACGCGGCCGCCGCCGAAGAGTCCCGTGTCGCCGTCGTCGCCGGTCTTCGTGTAGATCTTGAGCGTCATGCCCGGAATCTAACGGGCGGGGGGGTGGATGCCTGGCAGGAGGCTCACGGAGGCAGGCTCCTGCCGTTGCGGCGGCGAGACGGGGGCCTCCGGGAAGAGCTCGGCGAGGTGCGCCTGCAGCCGTTCCGGCGAGCCGGGGGCGCCGCGTGCGGCGGTCCAGGCGTCAAGGGACCGGCCGAGCGCGGCCGCACTCGGTCGGTCCTCCGGCTCCTTCGCGATTGCCGCCGCGATGATTCGTTGCATCCCCGGATCCAGTTCGGGGAGCCGGCTCAGCAGGTCCGGCGTGGGGGAGAGGACGACCTCGTCGATGGCGGCGAGGGTCTCATCCTCCTTGAAAAGCGACCGTAGCGCGAAGAGCTCGAAGAGGACGACCCCCATCGAGAAGACGTCGGAGCTCGGCGCGACGGAGCGGCCGAGGAGCTGCTCAGGGCTCATGTAGTGCTTCTTGCCGAGGAGCAGCGGCCGGTTCGCCGAGGGGTCGGCCATCGTGCGGGCCTTGGCGATCCCGAAGTCGGCGAGCTTCACCTGTCCGTCCCACGTGAGCATCACGTTTCCGGGCGAGACGTCGCGATGGACGATGTCGAGGTGCACGCCGCGCGCGTCACGGAAATGGTGCGCGAAGTCCAGCGCGCGGCAGATGCGGCTGGCGCAGTACGCCGCGACGTCCGGGGGGAGGGGGAGCCGTCGCGCGCGGTGGGTATTGATCAGGGTTCGGAGCGTCACCCCCTTGATCAGCTCCATCGCGATGAAGAGCCGGTCCACGCTCTCTCCGAGCTGGTAGATCTGCACGATGTTGCCATGCACGAGGTTGGCCGAGAGCTTCGCCTCGTCGACGAAGAGCTGGCGCCACTCCGGGTGGGCCGCGTAGCGCTCGTGGATGATTTTCACCGCCATCCGCTTCGTGAAGTCGGAGGGGCCCACTTGCTCCGCCTCATAGACCGTGGACATCCCGCCGCGGGCGAGTTGCCGGACGAGGCGGAATCGGGTCGGGGCGTCAAGGACGGGGAGGTCGGTCATCCGGAGGGGTGGGACGAAGGGGGAACCGCGGTTGCCCTCTATGGTCGTGACGGGCGAGATTTGCTCTATGCGCACGCACGAACCACGGGACATCACGATCATCGGCGGAGGCCCGGCGGGTCTCTTCGCCCTCTTTTACGCTGGCATGCGCGGGGCCACGGCGCAAATCGTCGACGCGCTACCGCAGCCCGGCGGCCAGCTCGCCGCGCTCTACCCCGAGAAGTTCATCTTCGACGTCGCCGGTTTTCCGCGGGTGCTCGCGAAGGACCTCGTCGCGAACCTCGTGGCGCAGGCGGGGCAGTTCGCGCAGCCGATCCACTGCGGGCAGCGGGTGGTCGCGCTTGAGGAGGCCGCCGACGGGGGGCTGGTCGTGGTGACCGAGACCGACCGCTTCCCGACGCGCGCGGTGATCATCGCCGCAGGAATCGGGGCCTTCGCACCGCGCCGCCTCCCGCAGCCCTGCGCGGCGTCCTGGTACGGGCGCGGGATCGACGAGGCGGTGCTCGCGCCGACGCGCTACGCGGACCGGCACGTGGTGATCATCGGCGGCGGGGATTCCGCCTTCGACTGGGCGCATCAGCTGCAGGGGATCGCGGCCTCGGTGACGCTGGTGCACCGCAGCGACCGGTTCCGCGCGCACCAGGCGACCGTCGACGCGGTCCTCGCGGCGGCGGCGGAGGGGCGCGCGGCCGTGCACACCTTCCACGAGCTCGCCGACGTGGTGGCTGAGGGCGACCGGATGGTCGCGCTCGAACTGCGCGACATCAAGGCGAAGACGACGCGCCGCATCCCCTGCGACTTCGTCCTCCCGATGCTCGGCTTCGTGAGCGATATGGGGCCGATGGCGACGTGGGGGCTCCGGCTCGAGCAGGACGAGCTCGCCGTCGACCAGACGATGGGCACGGGGCGCGCGGGGGTCTGGGCCTGTGGCGACGTCACCACCTATCCCGGGAAGCTCAAGCTCATCGCGACGGGGTTCGCCGAGGCGAGCATGGCGGTGAACCAGGCGGTGCACTGGATGCACCCGGAGAAGAAGCTGAGCCCCGGGCATTCGTCGAACCTCGCGATCTTCGGACAGAAGGACGACTGACGTGCGGAGCCGCGTCGGCCGTCGCCTCGCGACCTTGGCCCTCTGTGTCGCGTCTGCGGCCGGGGCGCAGGAGACGCGGTGCGAGCGCGGCGACGTGGAGGTGCGCGCGCTGAGCTTCGGCGGGAATGCGGCGTTCAGCGACGCGGAGCTCGCGGCCGGCATCGTGACGACGCCGTCGTCGTGGGCGCGCCGGACCTTCCGTGTGGTGGGGCTCAAGCACTGTCTCGACGCGGACGAGTTCCCGCTCGATCTGCTGCGCCTCACCATCTGGTATCGCAACCACGGGTTCGTCGATGCAACGGTCGACACGGTGGTGACGCGCCCGGAGCCGGGCGTCGTGCAGGTGCGCTTCCAAATCGTCGAGGGGGAGCCGGTCCTCGTCGACACCGTGCAGGTCACCGGCCTCGATGGGGTGCCGGAGGCGGGGCAGATCCGGGACGGCCTCCCGGCGCGCGTCGGCGGCCGCTTTGACCGCTACGCGAACCGGGCGACCCGGGACTCCATCACGCGACGCTTGCGCAACAACGGCTACCCCGAGGCGGAGACCTTCCTCGGCTACGACACCCGGACGTTGGAGCGGCGCGCGACGGTGCGCTTCACCGTCGTCCCCGGGCCCCGTCGGCGCATCGGCGCGTTGCGGATCGCGCGGACGGGGAGTGGGGGGGGCGCACCCGAGGTCCCGGAGGCCGCGGTCCGTCGCCTCTCCGGCCTCTCGACGGGGGATCTCTATCGCGAGCGTCTGCTCGAGCGCGCCAAGCGGACGCTGTACCAGAGCGAAGCCTTCGCGCAGGTGGAGGTGCAGCCCGGCGAGGCGGGGGCGGACTCGCTCCTGCCGATTGACATCGCGCTCACGGAGGGGTTCCTCCGCTCGGCGCGCTTCGGCGGCGGCTGGGGGACGCTCGACTGCTTCCGCACCACCGGCGAGCTCACCGACTACAACCTGTTCCAGTCGGCGACGCGCCTCGAACTCCGCGGCCGCGTCTCGAAGATCGGTGTCGGCGCGCCGTTGGACGGGGCCGAGTCGCTGTGCAGCGGGATCGCGCGGAGCGATCCGTACAGCGATGTCCTGAACTATTACGTGAGCGCTACGGTGAGCCAGCCGTCGGTGCTGCGCACGAGCTTCGTCCCGACGCTCTCCCTCTACTCGGAGCGCCGGTCGGAGTTTCAGGCCTTCCTGCGGACTGCGCCCATCGGCGCGAGCCTCGCGCTGGCGCGCGCGCTCCCGCGCCGGACCCACAGCCTCGGGTACAGCATCGAGCTCGGGCGCACCGAGGCGCAGCCGGCCCTCTTCTGCGCGGTCTTCAACGCCTGCGTCGCCGACGACCGCGAAGCGCTGCAGCGGCTGCAGCGCCTCGCGGTGTTCAGTGCGGCCACCAGCTACGAGCGCACCGACGACCCTGCCGATCCGACCCGCGGCCTCGTCGGGCGCCTCGAGGCACGGCACGCGTCGAAGGCCACCGGCTCGGACCTCGCCCTCCAGTTCACGCGGCTCTCCCTCGACGGCTCCACCTACGTGCGGGTGGCCGAGGAGGCCGTGCTCGCGCTGCGCGTGCGTCTGGGCGGGGTGCTGGGCCCGACGCTCGCCTTCGATGAAACGGAGCGCTTCGTCCCCGCACAGGAGCGACTCTTCGCCGGCGGGCCGACCACGGTGCGCGGGTTCCGGCAGAATGAACTCGGCCCCGCCGTCTACATCCCCGAGGCCTTCGACACCCTCACCACGGCGGGGGCGCGGACCAGTACCTTCGCCGTCGGCGACACGGTCTTCTTCCAGGCCGCCGACTCGACGACGCGCCGCGCGGTGCCGACCGGCGGGAACATGATGGTCGTCGGGAATCTCGAGCTCCGTCTGCAGAGCCCCTTCCTCCCCGAGCTGCTGCGCTGGACCGTCTTCGCCGACGCGGGGCGGGTCTGGAACCGCGGGGCCGGCGTGGCACGACTGCGCTTCTCCGCCTTGCGTGTGACGCCGGGCCTCGGCGTGCGGATCCGGACCCCGATCGGGTACCTGCGCGCCGACCTCGCGTACAACCCCTACGACCCCGTCGAGGGGGCCGCGTATTTCGACGCGCCGCTCACCGAGGGCGGGGCGCTCTTCTGCGTGAGCCCTGGCAACACCCTCGCGGTCACCAAGCGCGATCTCGGGGGCGGCCGCGTGGTCGTCGAGCAGGCGACCGGGGCGTGTCCCGTCTCGCTGCGTCCGCCGCGCGCCGCTCGCTTCCTGCGGCGGTTCACGCCGACCTTCGCCATCGGGCAGGCGTTCTGATGGACCGACGCCGCCTCGCCGTCCTCCTTCTCAGCGCCCTCCTGATGCTCGGCATCAGCGCGGGGGTCGTCGGCGGGTTCGCCGCGGCGACGCAGAGCGCTGGCGGGCGCGAATGGATTCGCGCGCTCGTGGAGCGGCAGCTCGCGCGCGCGGTGCGCGGGCGTGTGCATCTCGGGACGTTGCGCGGGTCGTTCATCGCCGACCTCACCCTCGACTCGCTCGAGCTGCGCGGGCCGGATGATGCGCTCCTGCTCGCCTCGGGACCGGTCGCGGTGACCTTCGATCCGCGCGACCTGATGGACGGCCGCCTCATGATTCGCACCGCGGACGTCGTGCGACCGCAGGTCCACCTGCGGCAGGGGCCTGACGGCCGCTGGAACGTCGCGGAGCTCTTCCCGCCGGCGCCCGGGCCGAAGAAAGCGCGGAGCCGCACCGCCTTCGGCAGCATCTTCCTGCTCGAGCGGGTGGCCGTCCGCGACGGTGTCGTCGATGTCACGATGCCGTGGAGCCCCCCCGATTCGTTGCGCGGCGCGCGACGCGACAGCGCCATCGCGGTGGCGCTCGCCGACCCTGCGCCTGAGACGCGGCGTACGCCAACGGGCCTCGCCCGCACCTGGCGTTGGACGGGGATGCAACTCGACCTGCCGCGCCTGCGGCTCGCGTACCCCGATTCGGCCGGGCTCCTCGTCGACGTCGCCCACGCGGCGATGAGCGAGAACGATCCCCCCTTCACGATCCGCGACCTCACGGGGCAGCTGCGTGTCCTCGGGGACTCGCTCTTCCTCGACTTCCCGACGATGCGGCTCGCCGAATCGGTCGGTCGGGCCGGTGGTCGGATCTGGTGGGGCGGTGACCTCCCCGCCCGCATCCGCATCCGCGTCGACGGCGATTCGATCTCGCTCGCGGACCTCGCCTGGATCTCGCCGTCGCTCCCGGAGCGCGGCGGGGGATCGATGGTCCTCGACATCCGGGACGTCCCGTCGATCCGCGGTGGGCTGCAGTTCGCGCTCTCCGACCTCGACGTGCGCACCTTCGGGTCGCGGCTGCTCGGCCAGATGACGTTCGTCGTCGGTGGCCCGGTCCTCGTGATACGCGATGTCGACGTGCAGGCGGCGCCGGTGGACGTCGCGCTCCTGGAGCGCGTCGGCGGGCCGCTCCCGTATCCCTTCGCAGGGGCGCTCACCGGGCGACTCCGCGGGCCCGGCGGCCCACTCAACCAATTCCGAGTGGCGGACGCGGCCCTCGTCTATCGCGACGCGAACGTCCCGGGCGCGCGCACCCGGGCGAGCGGGCGGGGCACCCTCGACCTGCTGCAGCCCGCCGTGACCGCGTTCGACGCGTTCCAGCTCCGCCTCGACACGCTCGACCTGCGCACGTTGCAGGCCGCCAATCCGGCGATGCCCGCGCTCCGCGGCGTGCTCGCGGGGACCGTGCGGCTCGACGGGCCGTGGAACGACGTGCGCTTCCGCGACCTCGACCTCACGCACCGTGACAGCGTCTTCGCGCCCTCGCAGTTCCGCGGGTCGGGGCGCGTCACCATCGGTGACGTCATCCACTACGACCTCGATCTCCTCGCGCTGCCACTGGCGATGAGCACGATGGCGCAGTCCTTCCCCGCGATCCCGCTGCGTGGCGACCACGCGGGGCCAATCCGCGTGCGCGGGACGACTGATTCCCTCACCCTCGTCGCCGACCTCTCGGGCGCGCACGGGCGCGTCGAGGTCGATCTGCAGCTCGATAGCGAGGCGCCGGGATATCGCGTCGTCGGACGAGCCGCCGTCGCGGGGTTCGACCCGCGGGGCGCGCTCGGGGACTCGACGCTCCCGCGCGGCGACCTGAACGCCCGCGTCGAGGCGGCAGTCACCGGCGACTCCCTCGCCAACCTCGAGGGGGCGCTCGGCCTCTTCGTCGACCGCTCGACCGTCGAAGGGGTCCGCGTCTTCGACGGCGTGGGCCGGATCCGGTTCGCCGACGGCCGCGCGCACGTCGATTCGCTCCATCTGGAGACCACCGCCGTCGAGCTCAACGGGGTGGGCGCGCTCGGGCTCCATCCGGGGCGCCGCGAGACGCTCGCGCTCCGTGCCCGCGTCGATTCGCTCGGTGGGGTCCGTCGGCTCCTCGGCCTCGGCATCGCCGATACTCTCGCGGGGAGTCTCCGGATCGACGGAAGCGCGGCCGGCTGGGTGCGGGACTTCGCATTCGATGGGCGGCTTGACGGTACGGGGTTGCTCCTCGGCGGCAACGATGCGCGGGTGGTGGACGGGACCGTGGCGCTCGCGGGGCTCCCCGCGGCCCCGCGTGGCGTCCTCTCCCTCGGCGCCGACACCGTACGTGCCGCGGGCTTCGGGTTCACACGCGTCTTCGCGCGCGCCGCCATCACCGACGGCGCGCGCGGGGCGGTCGAGCTCCAGCTCGCCGGGGCGAGCGGGACACTCGCCCGGGCGCGCGCCCGATACGTGTTCGGGGCGGACACCACCACCCTCCTCGTCGACTCCCTCGTGATTGCGACGGGACTCCAGCGGTGGGCCCTCGCCGGCCCGGGGCGTTTCACGAGCTACGTGGGGGGCTTCGCGAGCGACGCGTTCGAGCTGCGCGGCGCGACCGGGGCGGCGATCCGGGTGAGCGGGGCGGTGCCGCGTGACGGCGGCGCGGACCTCGCGCTCCGGGCCATCGCGCTCCCCGTCGCCGACGTCGCCGAGCTGCTGCAGGTGACGGGGACGCAGACGGGACGCATCGACCTCGACGCGCGCGTGACGGGGACGCGGCTTCGGCCGCGTCTCGAGGGTCGCGCGACGCTGACAGACGCGCTCGTGAAGGGTGTGCGCGTCGATTCCCTGACCGTCGGTGCGCTCGCGGAGGCCGATGCGCTGCGCGTGACTGCGAGCCTCGGGAGCACGCGCACTCCGGCGCTCGCCGTCGACGGGCGGATCCCGATGGTGGTGACCCTCGCGGGCGACGGCCTGCGCCCCGCGCCCGACGCCCCGCTTCAGGTGACGGTCCGCTCAGACAGCGTCAGCCTGCGGCTCTTCGACCTCTACACCGCCGCCTCCGTCGGCGACGCCGGGAGCTTCGCGCTCAACCTCGACGTCGGCGGGACCTGGGCGAAGCCGCGCGTGAACGGCGGGCTCGTGGTCCGTAACGGCAATCTCCAGGTCGCGCCGCTCGGCGACGTGCGGTGGCGGGACCTCAACGCCGACATCGGGCTCGTCGGGGACAGTATCGCGATCCGGCGGTTCGCGGCGACCTCACGCACGGAGAACCGCACCGGGCGCGCCGCCATCGCGGGGTGGGTCTCGCTCGCGGACCGCGCGAACCCGCGCTTCGACGTCGCCGTGCGCGCCAACACCTTTCACGTCTACAACGTGCGCGATGTGGCGGACATCGATCTCTCGGACAGCCTGCGGATCGCGGGGTCGCTGAAGGCCGCGACCCTCAGCGGCGCGCTCACCGCCGACCGCGCGATCATCAGCATCCCCGAGGTCGCCACCAAGAGCGTGATCTCGCTCGAGGAGTTCGATCGCTTCGGCATCGTCGACACGGCGGCGCTCGTCGCGCAGCGCCTCCTCCCCGGCTCCTCGTCGCAGTTCGTCGACAACCTGACCGTGCGCAACGTCCCCGTGCGGATGGGGCGCGACGTCTGGCTGCGCTCCGAGGAAGCGAACGTGAACCTCGGCGGCGCCGTCTCGATCACCCGCAGCCGACAGGGTCGTGGCCGCGACGCGGCGGCGCAGCTCGCGCTCACCGGGACGCTGCAGACGGTGCGCGGCACCTATCGCCTGAACCTCGGTCCCGTGCAGCGCACCTTCGAGGTGGAGCGCGGCGAGATCTCGTTCTTCGGCGAGCCCGACCTCAATCCGACCATCGACATCGCCGCGCTCCACACGGTGCGGCAGTACAGCAAGCAGGGTGCGCAGCCCGATGTCCGGGTGCGCGTGAATATCGGCGGGACGCTGCTCGCGCCGAGTGCGACGCTCTCCACCCCCGACTCGGCACGCGTCAAGAATGCGGACCTGATCAGCTACCTCGTCACCGGCGGCCCGAGCTTTGAGATCGCCGCGCAGAGCTCGGACTACTACGCCTCGACAGCGGCGCGGGTGCTCCTCTCGTCGCTCGGTAGCTGGGCGGGCGGGAAGGCCGCGGGTGGCCTCTGTGATGATGCCGTCCTCTCGACGTCCGGCGCCGATCAGTCGCAGCGCGGGCTCGCGAACCTGGGCTCCAGCATCCTCGAGGGGGTTCGCTTCAACTGCGCCAAGCAGGTCGGGGCCAAGGCCTTCGTGCGTCTCGACGCCGGCCTCTGCCAGGTGAGCCAGTTCGTCTCCGGTAGCGGCGGAGGGTCGGCGTCGGCCCTCGCGAATTCGATCGGCGTGAAGCTTGATTATCTGATGCGGCCGACGCTCACGGTCTCCGCGGGTGTGGAGCCCCCGACTAGCGCCGTCCTCTGCTCGCAGAACGTGAACGCTCGCGGCTTCGTCCCGACGCCGCAGCAGTTTGGCTTCGACCTCTTCCGTGCCTGGCGGTTCTAATCCTGTGGCCCCTTCCACGCCTCTCCTCATCGTCGACGACGAAATCGACTTCGCCGACGCCCTCGCCGTCTTCCTGCGGCACGAGGGCTATGCGGTCGCCACAGCGTACACATTGGCGGACGCCCGCGCGGCGATTCGCACCCAGACGCCGCAGCTCGTCGTCCTCGACGTCCGTCTCCCCGACGGGAGCGGGCTCGACCTCCTTGCGGAGCTCCGTCTGCCTCGGCCCGCGGTCATCGTCCTCACGGGGTTCGGCGACGTCCCGCTTGCGGTCGACGCGATGCAGCGCGGCGCGATCGACTTCCTGACCAAGCCGGTCGAACTTCCGGTCCTCTCGACCGCGGTGCGGCGCGCGCTCGAGCGCGTGGCCGCGCGGACCTCCGGTCCGGCATCACTCGACGCGGTCGAGCGCGCGCACATCGCCGATGTCTTGCACGCGCACCGTGGGAACCGGACCCATGCCGCGCGCGCGCTCGGCATCTCGCGGGCCACGCTCATCACGAAGATCCGCGACTACGGCCTCGGGGCACGCAATGACGCTTCCTGACCACCTCCCCTGCGCGGCCTGCGGCGCGTCCGAACGCGCCGCGGAGGGTGCGCCGTGCGCCGGGTGCGAGGGTTTCCTCTGCGCCCTCTGTACCCTGCGGGGCGTGAGCGCCTGTGCGGCCTGCGAGGCGGCGGCATCCGCGCCGCCCGCGACGTCGTGACCCTCTCGCTCGCGCGCTTCGGCCTCGCGGTCGGGCACGCCACCGACGCGGCGGGCGGGACGGGATGCACCGTGGTGCGGGGCGTCGACGCGCCGCTGCGCGGCGCCGGTGCGGTCATCGGACGGGCGACGGGCTCACGGGAGTTGGCGCTCCTCGAGCCGGGCCATCTCGTCGAGCGCGTCGATGCGATCCTTCTCGCCGGCGGCTCCGCGTATGGTCTCGATGCCGCGGCCGGCGTGATGCAGTGGATGGAGGAGCGGGGCCGCGGCTTCCCCGTGGGACCCGGCGTCGTGCCGATCGTCCCCGCCGCGGTGCTGTTCGACCTCGCGCCCTGCGGGCGGTTCGACGCCCGCCCGACACCGGCGATGGCCTACGCGGCCTGCGCGTCGGCCACCGTCGACGGCGTCGCGGAAGGGTCGGTGGGCGCCGGCACCGGTCTCACGGTGGGGAAGTGTCTCGGACCTGCGGGCGCGATGAAGGGCGGGGTCGGCGTCGCTGTGGCCGAGGGTGCGGGATGCGCCGCGGCCGCCATCGTCGCGGTCAACGCGTTCGGCGATGTCCGAGACGCCTCCGGCGCCATCGTCGCCGGGGCGCGTGGGTCGGACGGGCGGTTCGTCGATACCGCGTCTCACCTCGCCCGTCAGGGCACCCCGCCGGCCTTCAGCGCGGCGGCGCCCAACACGACGCTCGCCGTCGTCGCCGTGGACGTCGCCCTCTCGCGGATCGCGCTCCAGGGGGTCGCCCGGGCCGCGACCGCGGCGTACCATCGCCGCATCACCCCGGCCGGCTCCCGTGTCGACGGGGACATCGTCTTCGCGCTCGCGCCGATGGAGGGTCCCGCCGCGGATGCGGGGCAGGCGGAGATGCTCGCCGTCGAGGCGTTGGAGCGGGCGATCGAGCGGGCGGTGCGTCTGGCCCGCGGGCGTGACGGCGTGCCGGGCCTCGCCGACTAGGAGACGAGCCCGCCCATCGGCGGGAGGGTCGGCGCGCCGGCGCGCACGTGCAGCGGCAGCTCGGCGTGCAGCGTCCCGTCCAGCACCACGGTCAGTCGATGCGTCCCGCCGTCGCGGACGGGGAGATCGATCGCGGCGATCACCGGCACGTCGAGTTCGACCGCACCGGGCGGTGGTGGCCCGACCTCCAGCTCCCCCGTCGACGACCAGAGCTCCTCGCCGTCGGGCCCGACCCAGGCGAAGCCGAGCGTGTGCCGCCCAGCGTCCTCGGCGTGGGCCTTGAGACGGACCACGAGCGTCGCGCGGGGATGCACGGCCGGGAGGGACGCGACCTGCAGGGCATCGAACACCCCGAGGATGTTGAGCTTCCCTTCCTGCGAGAGGTTCGCGGCGTCCGCGAAGAGGGCGAAGGAGACGTGCATCGCCCAAAGATAGGGGGCGCACGTCGGCGTCGTTAGAATTGAGGGATGCCCACCGCCACGCCCGCCGCGCCGCCACGCGCGACCCGACGCAGCACCGAGGCGGGTCTCGTCGCGATGGCGGTGATCTGGGGCGTGAACTTCTCGGTCGTGAAGTACGGGACGCAGGTGATGGCGCCGCTCGCCTTCAACGTCCTGCGGATGGGGCTCGGCTGCGTCGTCCTCGTCACACTCGCCCAGTGGTGGCCTGGGCCCCGGCCCTCGGCCCGTGACCGCTGGCGGCTGATGGGTCTCGGCGTCATCGGGCACTGCATCTACCAGGTGCTCTTCATCACCGGGCTCGCGCGCACGCGGGCCGGCACCGCCGCCCTCGTCG
>DAISWY010000011.1:0-30863 GCA_036826135.1 Gemmatimonadaceae bacterium
GGATGGTCGGCCGCTTCAGCGCGATCACCGGCCCGCTCATCTGGGCGATCGTCGCCAAGCTGACGATCGAGCGTGGGATGCCCGCCGCGCAGGGGCAGGGCGTCGGGATCGTCGTGCTGGTGGCGCTCGTCTTCCTCTCGATCTGGATCCTGGCCCCGGTGCAAGATGGGCACCGTACCGCCGACTGACGCGCGCGGCGACCCGTCGCCAGCAGAGACAGCATGGACGAAGGGGGCGACCCGCACCGCGGGCCGCCCCCTTCGTCCATGAGTGCGGCGTCGCCGCGATCACATCGTGGTGTAGCGGCCCAGATACTTCTGCACCCGGTCGAGCGCCTGCTTGAGCTCGATCGCGAGCTCCCGCGAGAGCGCCTGCTGCGGCGTCGTGGGCGGGAAGTTCCCCGAGTCGACGTTGCGCTGGAGGCCGCTGAGCCGCTCGGTGACGCGCGGGCCCTCGCTCCAGTACGGCGCGTTGGCCGGCTTCGTGAGCGTGGTGATCAACGTGTCGACCTCGGCGAGCTCGGTCGTCAGCGCCCTGACCACCGGCGCGCCCTCCTGGTTCGGGAGCGCCTGCGCCGCGCGGCGACGCGCCTCAAGCTCTCCCTTCCGCGCGTCGAGCGCGCGCAGCGTGTCGTTCGCCTGCGAGACGAGGTCGCGCAGCTGCATCGCGAGCTCGAACTGCGCCCGCAGCCCCTCGGGGGTGGTGCGCGCGGTGGGATCGACGCGCACCATCACCGGCTGCTCGAGCACCTGCGTGCCGATGGTCAGACGCACCGTGTAGCGGCCCGGCAGCGCGCGCGGGCCACCACCGCCGCCGAAGAAGCCCTCCTCCTCATCGTCCCCGCCGGCCGTCGCCCCGGCGGCGGGCGCGCGCCGCGGCCGCGCCGCCTCGTGCGCGAGGTCCCAGGCGGTGGTGTTGATCCCTGCCGCGGTCGGGATGCGCGGGTAGGTGCGGATCACACGCCCCGCGTCATCGAGGATCTCGATCTTCGACGCGGTGCCCGCCGCCGGCGCCGCCTTCAGGTGGTACCGGATGATTGCGCCATACGACGGATTCGGACCGCGGAAGAGATCGTCACCCAGCGAGCCCTTGTTCTGCTTCGTCGCGAAGCGGGTCGCCGTGCGCATCGCGAAGAGATGCGCCGGCTTCGCCGCGGCGGCGGCGAGCTCCTGGATCACCGAGGCGTCGTCGAGGATCCACGCGCCGCGCCCGTGCGTCGCGACGATCAGGTCGTTCTCGCGCCCGTGCACGAGCACCTCGTGCACCGGGACGGCCGGGAGGTTACCCCCGAGACGGAACCACTCACCGCCGCCGGTGACGCTCACGTAGAGGCCGATCTCGGTGCCGGCGTAGAGGACCTCAGGATTCTTCGGGTCCTCACGGAGCACCTGGAAGTACGCGCCCTCCGGCAGGTTCCCGGCGATGCTCGCCCAGGTGCTGCCGCAGTCAGTGGTGCGGAAGGCGTACGGCTTCAGGTCGTCCATGAACTTCCGCTCGAAGGTCACGTACGCCGTGCACGCATTCCGGCGGCTCGCCTCGATGTGGCTGACGACCGCCTCCGGCCCGACCCCCGGGATCCGCGCATCGACGCGGGTCCAGCTCCGACCGCCGTCGCGCGTGAGCTGCACGTTGCCGTCATCGGTGCCGACCCAGATGACGCCCGCCTGCGCCGGCGACTCCGCCACACTGTAGATCGTGTTGTAGAACTCGGCGGTCGTCGCCTCCGTCATCGCGGGGCCACCGGCCCACCCGTGGCGGGTGGAATCGTTCTTGGTGAGGTCACCGGAGATTGCGTTCCACGTGCCGCCGAAGTCGGTTGACTTGAAGAGGACCTGCGCGCCGAAGTAGAGCGTCTTCCCGTCGTGGGGCGAGGCGACCACCGGCGCGTTCCAGTTGAAGCGGTACTGCAGCTGGTTCACCGGGCCGCCATCATTGCGGCGGGGCTGCGGGGAGATGTCCTCCTGCTCACGCGTCTGCATCCGCGTGCGGAAGATCATCCCGCCCTGCGCGTCGGTGACGAAGTAGTCGGGATCCTCGGGGTGCGTGACCTGGTAGTAGCCGTCACCGTAGGAGACGAGGTTCCAGTCGTCGACGAGGATGCCGAGCGGGTCGCGCGTCCGGCTGGGCCCGACCCAGTTGCCGTTGTCCTGGAGGCCACCGCCGAGGAAGTAGAAGGGCTCGCGGTTGTCTGCGTGCAGCTGATAGAACTGCGCGAGGACGAACTGGTTCGGGAAGCGCCACGTCTCGGCGCGGTCGTGCGAGACCGCGATCCCTCCATCGTTCACCTGCCAGACGCGGGCCGGGTCGGTGGGGTCGATCCAGAGACCGTGGTGGTCGCCGTGGATGCGCTGCGAGATCGAGCGGAAGGTGCGACCGCCGTCGATGGAGACCGAGAGGTTACAGGCGATCGCGTAGACACGGTTCTCGTCGACGGGATCGACTCGCAGGTCGGAGTAGTAGTAGCCCCGGCAGATCGTCTTGGCGTCGTCGGAGACGCGGCGCCAGGTCTCGCCGTGGTCATCACTGCGCCACACATAGCCGTCCTTGCGGGACTCGAGGAGCGCGTAGACGACGTTCGGGCTCGACGGGGCCACCTTCACGCCGATGCGCCCGATGAGCGAGGGGAGACCGCCACCGAGCTTCTTCCAGGTGCGGCCGCCGTCGATGGACTTGTAGATGCCGCCCTGCTCGGAGCCCGACCGGAAGGTCCACTGCTTGCGGTCGAACTGCCACATCGCCGCGTAGACGATGTTCGGGTTCACCGGATCGATGTCGAGGTCGGCGCAGCCGTGCCGGTCGTCCGTGTACAGCGTCTTGGTCCAGGAGGTGCCACCGTCGCGCGAGACGAAGACACCGCGCTCGGCGTTCGGCCCCGCCATATGACCCACGGCGCAGACGAAGACCGTCTGCCGCTCCGTGGGATGGACCATCACACGCGCGATGTGCCGCGTGTCGGTGAGCCCGATGTTCGTCCACGAGGTGCCGCCATCGGTCGACTTGAAGACGCCGCGCCCGAACGAGACCGAGTTGCGGACGTTCCCTTCGCCGGTACCGACGTAGAGGACCTGCGGGTTACCGGGCTCGAGCGCCAGATCGCCGATCGCGAGGGTCGACTGCCGGTCGAAGAGCGGGCTCCAGGTGGTGCCGGCGTTCGTGGTCTTCCAGACGCCGCCCGCCGCGGTGCCGACATAGACGAGGTTCGGGTTCCCGGGGACGCCCTCGATGTCGGTCGAGCGGCCCATCATGTTCGCCGGTCCGACGTTCCGGAAGGTGAGGCGAGCGAGGGCGGTCGTGTCGACGGCCGCGCGGGCCGCGGCGGCGGAGGCGGCCCCGCGCTGGGCGGCGAGGCTCACGGGACGGACGACGGGGAGGAGGGCGGCGGCGACGCCGAGGACGCGCAGAATACGGGACACGGCAGGGTCCGGTCGGGGGGAGTGGAAGGCGCCGAGGAGGGCGCCGCTAGGATGGTGCGGGCCGATCGGTGATGCCGCAAGCGCTTGGGGATGGGCCGCGAGACGTCCAGGGGCCGATTTACCGGCCGAGCGAGGCAAACGCGCCCGGCGACTTGCGCGGTCGGCTCGTGGATGCGACGCTCTTCCCCGCCGCGTTCCGCGCCCGCGACGCAACCGTCACGCTCCCCGTCCTACCGACTGAGGTCCCGATGCTCCGTACCACCCATCGCCATTCACTCGCGGTCGTCCTAACCACCAGCGTCGTGGCCGGCCTCGCTGCCTGCGGCGGCGGGGCGACCACCGCCGGCGCACCCGCCGGCACTCCGGCGCCGGCGACCGCCACCGCGACGGCGCCCGCGGCAGCGACGGCCACGGAGACCGCCCGGGTCGCCCGGCCGCCGCGCGGCTCCTCGAGCCTCATCACCTCGGCGGAGATCGAGGCCGCAGCTCCAGACATTCTGAACGCGTACCAGCTCGTCGAGCGGCTCCGCCCGATGATGATGCGCCCGCGCAACCTCTCCGCGGGGAGCGTCGGCGATGGCAACGTCTTCGGCGTCGTCGCCTACGTCGAGGAGGTGCGGCTCGGCGACGTCGAGTCCCTCGGCACCGTGATGCGCGCGACCGTCCGGGAGATCCGGTACATCGGTGCCACCGATGCGACGACCCGCTGGGGCACGGGGCACTCGAACGGGGTGATCCAGGTCGTCCTCAAGCGCTGAGGCACCGCTTGCGGAAGGGGATGTCAGAGTGATATCACTTTGACATCCCCTTTCACCGTTCCGGAGTCCGCGCCATGCCGCGCCAAGAGTCCTACAAGGCCGCCCCCGGCCTGCTCACCCTCGTCCTCCTCCTCGCCAGCGTCGTCGTCCTCGCCGGGTTCACCGCCACGCGCTTCGTCGGTGGCGAGATGTTCCTCGGCCTCCTCTCGGCGGTCGCCTTCATCACGGCCCTGGTCGCGCTCGGTGGATTCTTCATCGTCCAGCCGAACGAGGCGAAGGCCCTCGTCCTCTTCGGCACCTACAAGGGGACGGTCAGCCAGGACGGCTTCTGGTGGGCCAACCCGTTCATGACCAAGCAGACCATCTCGCTCCGCGTGCGGAACTTCGAGACGGCCAAGCTCAAGGTGAACGACAACCACTCGAACCCGATCGAGATCGGCGCGATCGTGGTCTGGAAGGTCGTCGACTCCGCCGAGGCGCTCTTCGACGTCGATGACTACGTGCGGTACGTCGAGGTGCAGGCCGAGTCGGCGCTGCGCACCGTGGCGACGCAGTACCCGTACGATTCCCACTCGGCCGGGGAGCACGCCCTCTCGACGCACACCGAGGAGGTCTCGCACGCGCTCGAGCAGGCGCTCGCCGACCGGCTGCGGAAGGCCGGCGTCGAGGTCGTCGAGGCGCGTATCTCCCATCTCGCGTACTCGCCGGAGATCGCCGCGGCGATGCTGCAGCGCCAGCAGGCGAGCGCGATCATCGCGGCGCGCCAGAAGATCGTCGAGGGGGCCGTCGGGATGGTCGAGATGGCGCTCGGGATGCTGAGCGAGAAGGCGATCGTGCAGCTCGACGAGGAGCGGAAGGCCGCGATGGTGAGCAACCTGCTCGTCGTGCTCTGCTCGGAGCGGGCCTCGCAGCCGGTGGTGAACGCCGGGTCGATCTACTAGCCGCGGCGCTCGCACCCCGACCGCCGCCGGCCCGTGGCCGAGAAGAAGGCTTTCCTCCTGCGCGTGGACCGTGCGCTGCTCGACGCCCTGCAACGCTGGGCGGACGACGAGCTGCGCTCGGTCAACGCGCAGATCGAGTTCGTCCTGCGGGATGCGCTCGCCAAGACCGGACGTGCCCCGAAGGCACGCACTGGTCGCCCCCCCACCGACTCCTGAGATGTTGATGCATTCTTCGCTCCTCCCCCACGCGCTCCACCGCGTCGATGGCGGCGCCGTGTCGACCGCCTCAGACGCCATCGCACGCGCCGTGCCGATCACTCGGCAAACCATCACGCGCACCATGCCAACCATCGCTCGCACCGTCGCGCGTACCGCGATGCTCGTCGGCGCGCTCCTTGGCCCTGCGCGGCTCAGCGCGCAGGAGGCGCCCCCACGGCAGGCGGTGATCCTCCTGCTCAAGGGGAGCGACACCGTCCTCGTGGAGCGGATCCAGCGCACCGCCACCGGCGCCACCGGGACCATCGTCGGCAACGGGATGCCTCGTATCGTGCTGCGCCTGACGTTCGCCCCGGACCAGTCGATCCCGACGGCCGGCTTCGACGTCTTCGGCCCGGCCGCGGGCCCGGACGCCGCACCACTCCAGTCGGGCAGCGTGACGCTCCGCGGTGACAGCGCGTACCTCGAAGTGCGCGCCGGGGGGGCGACGCGGCCGATGCAGGTGGCCACCCGGCCGGGGGCGATGCCGCTCATGAACAACGACTTCGTGGCGATGGAGCAGATGGTGCGGATCGCGCGAGCGCGCGGCGTCCGCTCGCTCACGCTCCCGCTCTTCGCGCTCGCGGGGGCGGTGACAGTCGATGGCACGCTCGAGTTGGTCGGGGCGGACAGTGCGCGGCTCCGCGTCGGCCCCAGCGTGACGGAGGCGGCCCTCGATGCCGCGGGGAACATCGTCGGCGGCCAGCTGCCCGGCCAAGGGATCCGCCTCGTCGTGGTCACGGGCGCGGAGGCGGCTCGGGTGCCGTACGGCCGCCCCGACTATTCCGCGCCGGCCGGCGCCCCGTACACCGCCGAGGAGGTCTCGGTGCGGACGCCTGCGGGACACACGCTCGCGGGGACGCTCACGCGGCCCACCGGCGCGGGGCGGGTCCCTGCGGTCGTGACGATCACCGGCTCGGGCACACAGGACCGCGACGAGTTCATCCCGTTCGCCGGTGGGGTGCGGCTCTTCCGGCAGGTGGCAGACACGCTGGGCCGGCGCGGCATCGCGGTGCTCCGGCTCGACGACCGCGGCGCGGGAGGATCGGGCGGCGACATGAACGGCACGAGCGCCGACTTCGCCGACGACATCCGCGCCGCGGTGGCCTATCTCCGCGCGCGCCCCGACATCGATGCGGCACGGATCGCGCTGGTGGGCCACAGCGAGGGGGGAATGATCGCCCCGATGGTGGCGGCGACGGATCCCGCACTCGCGGGCATCGTGCTGCTGGCCGGGCCGGCCTACACCGGGCGTGAGATCATCGACTTCCAGACGGCCAACCTCGTCCGGGGCGATTCGACCATTCGCGCCGCCGCGAAGGACTCGGCGCTCCGCGCCGCGCGGGCCCAGTTCGACTCGACGGCGGCGCGGTCGCCGTGGCTGCGCTACTTCCTGACGTATGATCCGATCCCGACCGCGCGCCGTGTCCGCCAGCCGGTGCTCATCCTCCACGGCGCCACCGACCAGCAGGTGCGTCCGGAGGAGGCGCGTCGACTCGAGTCGACAATCCGCACGGCGGGCAACACGCGGGTGACGCTGCGGATCTTCCCGGAGCGGAACCACCTCTTCCTCCGCGACCCCGTGGGCTTCCCCGGTGGCTACGCCCGACTCACCAATCCGCGCATCGACGGGGAAGTCCTCGGCACGCTCGCCGACTGGCTCGCCACCACCCTCATCGCCACCCGCTGACCCCGATGTCGCCCGCTGCCACCGTCCGTTCCCCGCGACACCTCGTCGCGACGATCCTGTCCCTCCTCGTCTCGCTCCCGCACCTGGGGCACGCCCAGACGACCCCGGCGTGGGCACCTGCGCTCGACAGCGCCATCACCGCGGCGCTCGCGCGGACCGGGACGCCGGGCGTCCAGATCGCGGTGGTGGTCGACGGGCAGGTGGTCTATGAGCGTGCGCAGGGCCTCGCCGATGCCGAGCTGAGGCGCCCCGTCACGACGCAGACGCTCTTCCGCGTCGGCTCGGTGACGAAGATGATCACCGCCGCAATACTCGGCGAACTCGTCGCGTCCGGGACGCTCGACCTGCAGGCTCCGATCGACCGCTACGTCCCGGAGTTGGCGAATCGCCGCGTCGGGCGGGTGACCACGCACCAGCTCCTCACGCACACCGCCGGCTGGCTCGACCACGCGGTCGCCTACGGACGCATGGGTGAGGGCGCGCTGGGCGAGGTGATGCGCGAGGTCGGGGACACGCTCTTCTTCACCGAGCCGGGACGCGTCCTCTCCTACTCCAACCCCGGCTTCGCGATGGCGGGATACGTCGCCGAGCGCGCCGGCGACGGTCGGTTCGGCACGCTCGCGGAACGCCGCGTCCTGCGCCCCCTCGGGATGACCCGGTCGACCTTCCGGCCGCTCGAGGTGATGACGACCGACTTCGCGCAGGGGCACCTCGGTGGAGCCGGCGAGCGGGCGCTGGTCGTTCGGCCGTTCACGGAGAACACCGCGCAATGGGCGGCGGGGTTCCTCTTCTCCACCGCCGGGGAGCTCGCGCGCTTCGCGACGGCGCTCATGCAGGGTGGCGAGCTCGATGGCCGACGCGTGCTCGCCGCGTCGACCGTCGCGCAGATGACGACGGGCCATCAGGTGGTGCCCGGTGATTCCGTGGCACGCTACGGGTACGGCCTCGTGATCGGGTCGCGGAACGGAGCACGTCAGTGGGCGCACGGTGGCGCGATCAACGGGTTCGACGCGACGGTGACGATGTGGCCAGACCGCCGGAGCGCCCTCGTGATGCTCGACAACAAATCCGGCGGGCCGATGCCCGAGATCGAGGCGGTCGTCCGCGAGCGTGTGCTCGGCCTGCCGCGGCCGACGCCTCCCACTGCGACAGCCCCACGCGCGGGGACGGCGACGGAGCGAGCGCGGGTCGCCGGCACCTACGTGCAAGGCGCCACGCGTGTGACCATCACGGCGGACACCGACTCCCTCCGATTCACACAACGTGGCGCGACGGCGACCGCCGTGCTCGTGGGTGAGGATCGGCTCCGGCTGCTCGTCCCGACCGGGGATCCGATCGAGCTGCTCCTCGTCCGTGACACCTCGGGGCGCGTGCAGTACCTGCATCAGGGGCTCCGCGCGCTCGCGCGCCAGCCCTGACGAGCGCCCGCGCATGCCAATTCTCCGCATCCTCCCCATCGGTCTCTTCGCGCTGATGCTGGCCTTCGCGTTCGGGACCTACGCCGGTCTCCCTCCGGAGGTCCCGACGCACTTCGACTTCAGCGGGGCGGTGACCAGTGTTCGGGCGAAGTCGGTGCAGAGCTGGTTCGGGCTCCCGTTCATCACGCTCGGCATCCACCTCCTGCTGCTCAGCGTCGTCTACGCCCTGCCGAAGCGGCCTCATCTCTTCAACTTCCCGGACAAGGATCGCTTCCTGCGGCTCCCGCGGTCGTATCAGACCCCGGTGATCGCCGTGATGCAGTGGACCCTGGATCTGACGTCGCTGCTGGTGATGGTCGTGATGGGGCTCGTGCAGGTGATGATGTGGCGCGCCGCGCACGGCGCGACCGACCGCGTCCTGCACGTGGTGATGCTCATCGTCCCGGTGGTACTGGGGCCCACGATCCTGCTCAGCGTGAGCCGCGTCTCCACGGCCGTCGATACCGCCGAGCGTCGCTGGCGGGAGGATGAACGGGCCGGGCGCGTACGGTAGGCACGCGGCGCTGCTCGAGCACGCGCGCGCCAACGACCGCTTCTACCGATACGTCTCGAAGAACCCCGTCCCTTCACCGGAGATGGGCCGGCCATCGAGCCGACCACTCAGCCGCGCGACACCCTTCATCTGGACGAGGATCGTGCGCACGGCCACCGCCGGGGCGTCACTCGTGCTGCCCCGCGTGCGCCGCAGGTCGCTCGCCATCGCGTCCTCGATCGTGAGGGTGACACGGAGGGTGTCCGCGCCGCGGGCATCGACCATCTCTGCACGTGCCGGCACGCGGATGGTGCGCCCCTCCACCACGCGCGTCCCGCCGTCTTCGTAGCGGATTGTGGTCGGCCGGAAGACGGCGCGGAAACCGAGAGAGTCCACGAGATAGAGGAAGAGCGGCTCACGGACGTCGTCCGCCCCACCGCGATGCACCCGGCCGTAGAGCAACGTGTACGCTCCCGCTCGCGCCGCGCCCCATTCCCACTGCACGTCGCGCCAGACCCCCCAGTTGTGGTCGTGGTACGCCTGCGCCCCCGCGAAGTGCTCACAGCGCCCGGCCACGCAAAGCTCGCCGTCGGCGTCGGCGCGGAGCGCGGGGACGGCATAGCCGCTCACGAGGGCCTCGCCGCCGATGCTCGCACCCGGGAAGTACGCGTTCGGCGCGGGTGAGACGGTAAGCGAAATCGTCGCCGGTGCACCGGTCCCCTCCTCCCGCGCGTGCGCCGTCACGCGATACCGCCCATCCGGGAGCACCTCCACCCGGTCCTCGCCGAGGGCGAGGTCGGCGCGCATGGTATCGAGCGCGATCTCGCGCGACGGCACGAGCCGAACGAAGCGGCGCTCCCCCTTCCCCTGCTCGTGCACCGTGAGGAGCACCTGCCCGCCCCACTCGCCACGCGGCACGTCACCGCCGACCGCAAGCGTCAGGAAGGCCCAGCGGCGCCGGTCCGCCGAAAGGACGTTGAAGTAGTGCCACTCGCCCCAGGTGCGCCGTTCGTCGGCCGGAACCACCTCGGGGGTGTGATGGAACCGGTCGATCTCGTGGCGGAGCTCCGCCGCCGTCGGCGCGAGCCACCGGCGGTCGGTATCGTCGTCCGTCCACGCGCCCGCGACCACTTGGGGACCGGCACCGACGGCGACAGTCGCCGACGGAAGCTCCCCCAGCGCGCGCACGGGATGCTCGACACCGGCATGGCGCACATACAGAAGCACCCCATCGGTCTGCGGGGCGACGGCGGCCACGCGCGACGCGAGCCGCGGCGACGCGAGCAGCTGCCGATGCACGAAGCGGGCGTTGGCGACGGAGACGAACATCCCGCCGACCCCGCCCGTCTTCATCACCTCGAGATCGAGCCCTTCGGGAAGCACGGTGACGTCGCCGCCACCCACCAGCTTCTCGTCGAGAGACTGGGCGACCATCGCCTCACCGATCGCGAGGAGGGTGATCATCACGCCGACGCCAAGCCCGAAGCCGCCCAGCAGGAACGCCGACCGCCAGGGGCGGTCGAGCAATCCGCGGAGGGCGAGCCGCCAGATCACGCGTCGGGCCCGAGCGGACGACGCACGATATCGTCCACGACGATGCCGTCGCGCATATGCACGACGCGACGCGCGGCCTGCGCGAGCTCCTCATCGTGCGTCACGGTGACGATCGTCGTGCCGTCGCGATTGAGTCTATCGAAGAGCGCGATCATCTCGGCGCCGGTGCGCGCATCAAGTTCCCCGGTGGGTTCGTCGGCGAGCAGGAGCGCGGGGCGGTTGGCGAGGGCGCGGGCGATGGCGACGCGCTGCTGCTCGCCCCCCGAGAGCTGGAAGGGACGATGGTCCGCGCGCCCCTCGAGGCCCACATAGGCGAGGAGCTCGCGCGCGCGCGCCTCCCGCGCGGCCCGCGGCATCCGCGCCTCCGCCATCGGGAGCTCGACGTTCTCGGCGGCAGTCAGCGTCGGCATTAGGTAGAAGCGCTGGAATACGAAGCCCACGCCGGTGAGCCGGAAGCGCGTGGCCTCCGTGTCCCCGAGCGCGGAGACGTCACGGCCCGCGATCACGATGCGGCCCGCCGTGGGCCGGTCGATCGCCCCGAGGAGATTGAGCAGGGTCGACTTGCCGCAGCCGCTGGGCCCGACCACCGCGACCCATTCGCCGGCCAACACCTCAAGCGAAAGGCCGCGCACCGCCTCGACCAATCGGCCGGCGAGCGGATAGGCGCGGCGGATCTCCTCCGCGCGCAGCACGGGTGTGGCAGCGGTCATGCGACGGCCTCCTCCCGGAGGGTGGTGGCGATGGGGAGCGTGGCGGCGCGCCAGGCGGGCCAGATGCCCGCGGCGATCCCGCACACGACGAGCAGCCCGAGCGCACGCAGGGCCGCGATCGGCTCGAAGCGGAAGAAGTCGAACGCCGCCGGCAGCCCCGGAAAGGTGGCGAGGATGCCGTTGAGCCACCGCGCGGTGACGAGCCCGAGCCCAAGGCCGAGCGTCGCGCCGGTGACGGACAGCGCGACACCCTCGAGGACGATCTGCGCGACGATGCGCGCGCGCGCCACGCCGATGGCGCGCATCACGGCGATCTCGCCGATGCGCTCGTTCACGGAGACGGTCACGAGGGTGGTGACGAGGAGGAAGCCGACGGCGAGCGAGACGGAGGCGAGGATGAACGCGAGCTGGCGGAAGTAGCCGAGGCGTTCGTCGACAAACTTGAGCGCGGCCTCGGTGGAGAGCGCCGTGAGTCGTGGCTCCCCCGACTCGATGCGCCGGGCGAGCGCCTCGGCGTCAGCGCCCGCGCGGGTCTCGACGAGGAGCACCGAGACGCGATCGGTGCGGTCAGCCCCTCCCATCGCCTGTGCGGTGGCCAGCGGCACGGCGGCGGCCCGGTCGGTCGCGGCGAGCATCTGGAAACGGCCGCGCCCCACGACGCGCACGAGGCGTTCCCCGGTGGTGCGGCGCAGCTGCGGGTCGTATCCGCCCGCCACGCGCACGGTGTCGCCGAGCCGGCGTCCCGTCGCGGCGAGCCACGCGGCGCTCACGACCATCTCGTCGGCGGACGCGAGATCGCGTCCCTCCTCAAGCTGGTAATCCCCCTGTGCCGCTGGATCGATGCCGAGGAGGAAGCCGGCGACCATCCCGGAGTCGGTGGCGATGAAGTGCTTGCCGCCGAGGACCGGGCCCACGCGCGCGACGTCGGGATCGGCGCGCAGGGTGGAGACCAGCGCCGCTGCCCCGCCCACGGTGGCCTCGGAGTCGAACGGCATCGTCCCGCGCGGCGTCAGCCGGAGCTGGAACCCCTGCTGGTCGATGAAGCCACGGAAGCTCTCCCGCATCCCGGAGCCGAGCATCACCATGTCGAGGAGCATCGCGGCCGCGACGGCGACCCCTGCGATGGTGAGCGCGGTGCGTGCGCGGCGGCGGAGCAGCGCCGCGAGGGCCAGCCGCGTGATCATCGTCCGCTCCCGCTCATCGCCCGACCAGGGTGAGGGGCGCGGTGCGCACGAGCCGTCGCCCCGCGACGAGCCCGCTCACGACACCGAGCACGAGGGAGAGCCCCACCGCGAACGCGACGATCCCTGGCGTCACGAGCGTGAACCGGAGCGGTGTCTGGTAGACGCCCTGGTAGTACCAGTTGACGATGCTGGACGCCCCCCAGCCGAGCACGGCACCGAGGAGGCTCCCCGCGAGCGCGACGAGCGTCGCCTCGAGGACGATGGCGCGGAGCACCGTCGCACGCGAGCAGCCGATCAGGCGGAGCGCCCCGACGTCGCGACGCCGTTCATCGACCTTGAGGAGGGTGATGCAGAGGAGGAAGATCGCGCTCGCGACGATCGTGATCACGCCGATCGCCCGGTGGAAGCGGTTGACGACGCGGAAGGTGGACGACGTCTCCACCGCGACGGCGCGCGCCGGGTAGGCCCGGAACCCGAACGCGACCTGATTGATGGCGTCCGCCAGTCGGTCGGGGGCGTCAGCCGGATCGGCGGTGCCGTCGATGCGGGAGCGGACGGCGAAGCGACCCACGCGGTCACCGCTGCCCGTCAGCGCCTGCAGGTGATCGAGATGCAGACGGACCTTGTACTCATTGCGCGCGACTTCGCTCGGGTCGGCCCCGCGTCGTGTGATGGCGGCGATGCGCACGAGCTCGCCCGTGGCCCCGGCAACGGCGGCAAGGCGGACGGTGTCCCCCACCGCGAGGCCTGTCGCCTCGGCGAGACGTTCGTCGATGGCGATGGTGCGGTGCGCGGGCTCAGCCGGGCGCGACGCCTGCGCGGGGAGGGCGGCGGGTCGGAGGACCGGCAGCACCAGCGCGCCGATCAGACAACCGGCGAGGATCGTGTGGGGGGAGGGGCGCATCGGTATGTGGCGACTCCCCGACGTATGCCCGGGACGCGCGGGAAGTTCCCGCTAGCGGCGCGATGTCCTTGGGGCGGGGATCCTCTGGCCGTGCGGATCGCGCGTCGGGTGCCCGAGGGCATCGGCCATTCGCGCGATCAGCCGGTCGCTCGCCGCGTGCTCCAGCCGTTCCGCCTCCTCGTGCACCTCGTCCCCGACGAAACCGAGCCGCTCCACCAGATAGGTCTCGATGACACGGTGGCGACGGATGAGGAGGAGCGCCTCGCGCCGCCCGGCCGCGGTCAGCCGGGCGCCCCGATAGCGCTCCACCTTCACGAGGCCCAGGCGCGCCAGCCGGCGGAGCATCCCACTCACACTTGGCGCGGCGACCCCGAGGCGAGCCGCGATATCGTTGGTCCCGGCCGGCGCGCGGCTGCTCTCGAGCGCGTGGATCGCCTTGAGGTAATCCTCGGCCTGGCGGGTGAGCGGGGCGGCGGCGCGTGGCACGCGGGGAAGTTAGCGCACAGATTCGAGCATCGCGTTCCCCTCACTCGAGTCCGTGATGCCCCTTATGCGCCCATTCACTCGCCTCTGCCCCCCCGCTCGCACGCTGCCGCCCTTCCGTGCACCGCTCCTCGGCGCGGCATTGCTGCTCGTCGCCCGCATCGCGCCGGCCCAGGCGCCGACGCCGGCCGCGGCGCCGACCGCAGCCGCCACAGCCGGTCCGGCGTCCGCCAAGCGTCCGCTGACGATGGAGGATCTCCTCTCCTGGAATGGCATCCGCACCCCGACGCTCTCGAACGATGGGCGCTGGATGGCCTACGTGCTCGCGCCGAACGAGGGGGATGCGCACGTCGTGGTGCGCGGCACCGCCGCCGGAGCCACAGAGACGCGCGTCGCCATCGGCGAGCCGCCCGCCGGGCTCGGCGGTGGGAGCCCAATCGCGATCTCCGGGAACAATCGATGGGTCGCCTTCACGGTGTATCCCACGGCCGAGGAGGCGCGGAAGGCGCGGCGGGACCGCAAGCCGCTCGTGACCAAGGTTGGAGTGATCGACCTCACGACGGGCACGCGGCGCGAGTTTGAGCGCGCCCGGAGCTTCCGGTTCGCCGGGGACCGCTCGGATGTGATCGCCGTGCAACTGCTGCCGCCCGATGCACCGGCGGGCGGCAACGGCGCGCCGGCCGCGAGCGGCTCGACACTGCTCGTCGTGGACCTCACCGGTGGTGCGCCGGTGACCCTGGTCGGCGTCGGAGAGTTCGCCTTCGACGCGGCGGGGCGGTACCTGGCGTGGACCGTGGACCAGCGCGACCAGCTCGGGAACGGTGTGCAGCTCCGCGAGCTCGCGACGGGAGTGGTGCGCGCGCTCGACGGGGCCAAGGCGCAGTACCGGCGGCTCGCCTGGGCCGACACGGGTGATGCGCTCGCGGTGATCCGTTCGGTGGCGGACTCCGCCGCGCGCGACACCGCATCAACGGTGCTCGGGTGGGCTCGGCTCGCCTCGCGCGCGCCAGTCACCATCACGATCGACGATAAGAGCGCGGGAATGCCGCAGGGGCTGATGGTGAGTGCGGACCGCGCCCCGCGGTGGAGTGACACGCAGGGCACGATCTACTTCGGGCTACGTGAGCCGCGGCCCGCGCCCCCGGCTTCGACGGCCCCACCGGTGGGCGGCGGGGCGAGTGCCCCCGCGCCTGGCGCGGGCGCGGGGGGACAGATCGCTCCGGCGCGGCAGGACGAAGACACGCCCTCGCTGATTCTCTGGCACTGGAAAGACCCGCGGCTCCAGAGCGCGCAGCAGGTGACCGAGTCGCAGGACCGCAGCTTCAGCTATCTCGCCGCCTGGCATCTGGCGACGCCGCGGATCGTCCGTCTCGCCGATGTCACTGTTCGTGATGTGGTCGTGGCCGATGGCGACCGCTGGGCGCTCGGTGGCGACGTCACGCCTTATGAGCGGCAGGCGAGCGTCGACGGACGAAATCTCCGCGACCTGTACGCCATCGACGCCACGACGGGCGCACGCACGCTGATCGCGAAGGGGCTGCAGAACCCAGGCGGGCCGTATCGCACGCTCCTCGCGCCCGACGGCCAGCGCGCCGCGTGGTATGACGACGGCCACTGGAACGTCTACGAGTTCGCGACGCGGCAATCGCGTCGCGTGACCGAGGGCGTCGCCGCGGTGTTCTGGGACGACGAGGACGACCACAACGTCGTGAAGCCGCCGGTGGGCCCGCCGTTCGGGTGGTCGCGCGACTCGCGCCAGCTCTTCGTGCGGGACAACTGGGACGTGTGGCGCGTGGGGGTGGCGGGTGGCGCGGCCCTGAATGTGACCGGAAACGGCAAGGCGCAGGGGATCCGCTACCAGATGCGCGTGGGGGCAGACCCGAAGGAGAAGGGGATCGACCTGACGCGGCCGCTCTTCATCGAGACGTACGGCGAGCGAACCAAGAAGGAAGGGCTCGTGCAGGTGGATGCGCAGCGCGGTGTTTCGCGGGTGCTCGCCTGGGAGGACGCCAAGGTCGACTACCGGCGCGCACGCGACGCCGACGTCTGGGCCTTCACGCGGCAGACGTTCGTCCGCTTCCCCGACTGGTACGTCGCGGACGCGGGGCTCACGAGCGAGCGGCGCCTCACCGACGCCAACCCGCAGCAGGCCGAGGTGGCGTGGAGCGCGGGGGCACGCCTCATCAATTACACGTGCGAGAACAGCGACACGCCGATGCAGGGCGCGCTCTTCCTCCCCGCCGGCTACGAGGAGGGGAAGCGCTACCCCACCCTGACGTACATCTATGAGCTGCTGAGCCAGGGCTTCCACGCCTACGCCCAGCCCAACGCGACGCGCTACGCGAACCCAAGCGTCTACACCTCGCGCGGCTACGCGTACTTCATGCCCGACATCCGCTACCACCTCGACGACCCGGGCCGCTCGGCGGTCTGGTGCGTGGTGCCCGCGGTGAAGGCCGCGATCGCGGCGGGGATCGTCGACTCGGCGAACGTCGCGCTCCAGGGACACAGCTGGGGTGGGTACCAGACGAGCTTCATCACGACGCAGACGAACATCTTCAAGACCGCCATCGCCGGGGCACCGCTCACCGACATGGTCTCGATGTTCAGCTCCGTCTACTGGAACAGCGGCAACACGAACCAGGGGATCTTCATCTCCAGCCAGGGCCGGTTCCGCTCCAGCTACGCCAGGAACCCCGATGCGTATCTGCGGAACTCCCCGAACCGGTTCGCGCAGAACGTGAACATCCCCTTCATGATCCTGCACAACGACCGCGACGGCGCGGTGGACTTCAACCAGGGGATCACGCACTACAACACGCTGCGTGAACTCGGGAAGGAGGTCGTGCTGCTCGAGTATGTCGGCGAGAACCACGGCCTGGCCCGGTCGGCGAACCAGAAGGACTACGCGCTCCGGATGCAGGAGTGGTTCGACCACTTCCTGCAGGGGAAGCCGGCGCCCCAATGGATGCAGGAGGGGGTGCCACGGCTGCAGATGGAGGCGCACCTGCGCGAGCGGCGGCCGTTGGTGGATCCGAAGGCCGCGCCGAAGAAGCCGATTGCGATGTGATCCGAGAGCAGGAACCGAAGGGGGCCGTCACCGGATCGGCGGCGGCCCCCTTTGGCGTCAGGTGCGCGGCTCCTGTATCGGCCACCATCGCACCAACACCGCCGCCACCGCCCAACCGAGCCCTGCCGCCAGCACCACGTCGCTCAGGAAGTGCGCTCTGGCCATCACCCGCGTGAGCCCGCACCCCACCGCGAGTGCGTACCCGACCCACCGCGCGCGCGGATACAACCGCGCGAGCATTGCCGCGCCCGCGAACGCCACCAACGTATGCGAGCTCGGCATCGCCAACCCGGCGCTGCTCCAGGTCCGGTCCGCCCAGTTGCGGAACGCGTGCACCCCATCATTCGGCTCGGGGCGCTCACGGCGGATCACGAGCTTCCCCAACTCGGCGACGAGCCCGCCGAGCGCGGCTGACCAGAAGAGCAATGAGGCGCGACGCTTTGCGAGTACGCGTCGCGCGGGCTCAGCCCCCTCCTGCAACGCGATCGCCACGGCGAGCGCGAGCCAGGTCCCGAGGAAGCCGACGATCCGGAGAAGGCGTCCCCAGTCGCGGTCGTAGACCTTCGGGTCATAAAAGTGCGCGTAGACCCATCCGTCCGCCATCCAAGCGAGCCCGGTGAGCACGGCGGTGACGCCGAGTGCGCGCGCGACACGCCGCCACGACGCGTGATGCATCTCGGGATCCGTGTGCGTGTGATGCGAGCCCGTCGTCGCACCCTTCTGGACATCGGTCATCGTACGAGGGCCTCAAACCCGGCGAGGATGCGCTCTGTCATCCCCCAGATGGTGAAGTCACCGTGTCGCACCGCGTCGACCTCGAATGCGAATCCCCTGGCCCGCACGGTGGTGCGCGCCCGCGCCTCGGGATGCCAGAGCGCGGACAGGGGGATCCATCGCGCCTCCGCGACCTCCTCGCTCGCCGTGATGGTCGGATCGCCGTGGTAGATGGTCACGAACGGCCGCACGATGATCGACGGCAGGTGCGGCGATCGGGGGCGCAGGTCGTCGAGCGCGCCAAGCACCTGTCCCTGCGCCGCGAGATCGAGCCCCACCTCCTCCCGTGTCTCGCGCACCGCGGTGACGTCGAGCGTGGTGTCGCCGGGATCGAACCCGCCGCCCGGCAGCGCAATCTGTCCGCTCCATGGATCATCCGCGCGTTCCGCGCGTCGGATGAGGAGCAGTTCCGCGTCATCGATGGCGAGTGGGCGCAGCACCAGCGCGACCGCCGCCTCGCGGAAGGTGCCATCCCGACCGGCAAGCACACCCGGGCGCGCCGCGAGGGCACGCGCGACGCGGGCGACGAAGGGATGCGCGCCCGCGTCCACCGAGGTCAGCTCTCGACCGCCCCGCCCGCCGCGGCCCAGCCGCCGAAGCCGCCCGCCATCGACGCCACGCGCGTGTACCCCATCTGCTGCATCGTGTCCGCGGCGAGCGCCGATCGGTTCCCACTCGCGCAGTAGAGGACGATGTCAGCATCCCGCGGCGCGACGGCCTCGATCTTCGTCTCGAGCACCCCACGCGGGATCACGACCGCCCCCGGGATCCGACCGAGGTTCGTCTCCTGCGGCTCGCGGCAGTCGATGACGAGCGGCGCTGCGGCACCAGCAAGCGCCTGCTGCACCTCAGCGACTGTGACCTGGCGAATGCGCGTCTTGGCCTCGGCGATGAGATCGGAACCGGTCTTCATTGGGATGATCAGGTAGGTGTGAACCAACGGCACGCCAGGCCCAGCTCGCGTCACGTGCGGCGGTGTGACCCCAACCGTACGCGCCCAGCGAACCGCCCAGCGCTTCATATGTATCCGAGCCGGGCCGCGGGCGCCATCTTTCCCCGCATGTCGCTCACCACTCAGGTCCTCCTCGCGCTGGCCGCCGGCTTCGCGGTGGGACTCCCGCTCGCCGGTGCCGAGGCCCCCATGGCGGTCCGGCTCCTCGGCGCGCTGGAGCCCCTCGGGCTCCTCTTCGTGAACGCGATCCGGATGACCGTCATCCCGCTCGTCGTCTCGAGTCTCGTCGTCGGCGTCGCCTCCGCGCCCGACCAGCGGACGGTCGGCCGACTCGGCGCCCGCGCGCTCCTCCTCTTCATCGTCGCCGTCGCTGCCGCCGCCCTGATCGGCGTGACGCTCGGACCGCCCCTCCTCGCGCGGATTCCGATCGACCCTGCGGCGATCGCTACCCTGCAGGCGAGCGCCCCCGACGCGGCGAGCGGCGCGGCCGCCCTCCCGAGCGCCGGCGAGTGGCTCGTGAGCCTCGTGCCCGCGAACCCCTTCAAGGCGATGGCGGACGGTGCCATGCTCCCGCTCATCGTCGCCACCCTCGCCTTCGCCGCCGCGCTGATGGGGGTCGCTCCGGCGCGCCGCAGCGCCGTGATCGCCTTCTTCGAGGGCCTGATGGACGCGTCGCTCCTCCTCGTGCGCGCCATCCTCCGCTTCGCCCCCGTGGGCGTCTTCGCGCTCACCGTCGGCGTGGCGGCCAAGCTCGGGCTCGGCGCCCTCGCCGCGCTCGGCGGGTACATCGTGATCGTCTCCGGCCTCTGCGTCCTCTACGTGGCGGGTGTCCTCTACCCCGCCGCCGCGACACTCGGCCGCGTCCCACTCGCGACCTTCGCACGCGCGGCGCTCCCCGCGCAGTCGATCGCCTTCAGCTCGCGCTCCTCACTCGCCGCGCTCCCCGCGATGCTCGAGAGCGTGCGCGAGACGCTCCGCCTGCCGCCCGCGATCGGGAGCGTCCTCGTCCCGCTCGCCTCGACCCTCTTCCGCGCCGGCGCCGGCGTCGGCCAGACGGTCGGGGTCTGCTTCATCGCGCGCCTCTACGGCGTCGACCTCGGCGCGGCGCAGCTCGTGACGATCGCGCTCACGGCGGTCGTGACGTCGTTCTCCGTCCCAGGCATCCCCGGCGGCTCCATCGTCGTGATGGTGCCGATCCTGAGCGCGGCCGGCATCCCCGTGGAGGGGATCGGCATCCTCCTCGGCGCCGACACCATTCCCGACATGTTCCGCACGACCACGAACGTCACGGGTCATCTCACGGCCTCCGTGATCCTCGCGCGCGGCGAGCGGGCGTGACCCCGTTCGCGGTGCTGTTCGATCTCGACGGGACGCTCGTGGACTCGATCGAGCTCCTCGTGCAGTCGATGGAGTTCGCGTTCGACGACCGGACGCGCCGCCCGCCCCGCGACGAGTGGATCGCCGCCATCGGGACGCCCCTCGATGCGATGCTCGCGCGCTGGGCCGACGGGGATGCCGACGTGGCGCACCTGAAGGCGCGGTATCGCGAATACCAGCTCGCCCATCACGACGCGATGACGCACGCATATCCCGGCGCCGTCGCGACGGTCCGTGCGCTCCACGCGGCAGGCCATCCGCTCGGGCTCGTCACGTCGAAGCTCGAGGTGGGCGCCCGGCGCGCGCTCCGGCTCCACGACATCGAAGTCTGCTTCACCGCCGTCGTGGGAATGGACGCGACCGCACGACACAAGCCGGAACCCGAGCCGGTCTGGTACGCGCTCGACGCGCTCGGCGGGATTCCGGCGACCCGAGCGCTCTTCGTGGGTGACTCGACGCACGATATGCGCGCGGGCCGCGCGGCCGGTGTGCGGACGGCCGCCGCGCTCTGGGGCCCCTTCTCGCGCGAGCAGCTCGCGCCGACGGCGCCGGATCATTGGCTGGCGGGGTTCGCAGAGCTCCGCGGTCTCGTGACGCAACTCGCGATGGAGTGATGCCGGCGCGTGCGACGGGGGGTGACACCCTCGGCGCATGCTCACCGCCCACGCCGCGGCCGCACTCCTCGACGGACTCGCCGGGACCGCCCCGCTCGCGACCCTCCTCCCGCCGCTCGGCTTTCCGGCAGCGCGCCGGCTCGACCGCGTCGCGCGCGAGCGGCTTGGGCTGACCGACAGTCCTTGGGCGGCCGCCCTCGCGATCAACGGGACCCGTCGCGCCCTCCTCCTCGAGACGGCGGATGGTCCGGCGCTCCGGGAGCGACTCCCCGCGCTGGCACGGACCCTCGCGCGCCAGCAGGCGGCGAATGAGTGGCTGCTCCTCGCTCGGCACGCCGGCACGCGCGAATGTGCGATTGCGGCACCGGATGCCTCAGGGCGCGGGCCGTTGCCCGCGCTCCTCGTCTCACTCGACGCCCTGCGCCCTTCCGATGCGGAGACGCTCGCCGCGCTGGCGGCCGCCGCGGCCGGCGGGGATGCGCTCACGCACCATCGGTGGCGCGAGTGCCTCGGCCGTGATGCGCTCACGGCGCGTTTCTATCGAGACCTGGAGGGAATCGTCGCTCGGCTGGGTGACGGCGCCGAGGGACGTGCGGACGCCGAATCGCGCCGCATCGCCGCCCTGCTGACGACGTCGCGGCTCCTCTTCCTCGCGTTCCTCGAGGCGAAGGGATGGCTCGATCACGACCGCGCCTTCTTGCGGCATCAGGTGGCCCGCGTGGGAGGCGCGCTGCACGCGCGGCTTCTGGATCCCCTGATGTTCGGGACGCTCAACACCCCGGTCCCCCGACGTGCCGCGGCGGCGCGCGCCTTCGGCGCGGTCCCCTTCCTCAACGGCGGGCTCTTCGCGCGGAGCCCCCTCGAGGGGCCCGCCGGCGCGCTACGCCTCCCGGACGAAGCGATCGCCGCCTTCGTCTGCGACCTCCTCCCACGCTATCGCCTCACGATGCGGGAGCAGGCGACGACCTTGAGCGAGGCGGCGGTGGATCCCGAGATGCTCGGCCGCGCCTTTGAATCGCTGATGGGGAGCGCACGCCGGCGCGCGCACGGGGCCTTCTACACGCCCCCCACGATCCTCTCGCGCGTCGCGGAGCGCGGGCTTGCCGTATTGCCGGCGGACCCGCTCGTCTTTCCGCGCATCCTCGACCCCGCGTGCGGTTCCGGCGCCTTCCTCGTGCACGCCCTCGAGTGGCTCAGCCGACGCCGGAAGGCGGCGGGGGACGATCGTCCCTCGACGACGGTGCGGCGCGAGGTGCTCTGCCGGTCGCTCTTCGGCGTCGATCGCGATCCGATCGCCGTCTGGCTCTGCCAGCTCCGCCTCTGGCTCGCCCTCGTCGTGGACGATGAGCGCACCGATCTCACCGCGCTCCCGCCACTCCCGAACCTCGATCGCAACGTGCGGCAGGGCGATGCGCTCGCCGGGCCCGCGTTCGGGACGACACGACGCGACGTCGGGAACGCGGCACCACACGATGCCGCTGACCGGGCGGGCGGCGCCCGCATCGGCTGCGGGCCGGCGCTGACTGGATTGCGACTCCGCTACGCACGTGCATCGGGCGCGCGGAAGCGGACGCTGGCCCGGATGCTCGACCGCGCGGAGCGACAGGCCGCGCGCCTCGCGGCCCAAGCGCGGCTCGATGCCGCGACGCACGCGCGTCGGGATCGACTCCTCGCGGCGCGCGGCCCCGACCTCTTCCGTCGGCGCCACGGCGTCGATGCCGCGGGACGTGCCGCGCTCGCCACGCTGCGTGACGCGGTGCGGACCGCGCGCGCGGAGCTGCGTGCGCTCCGCACCGGGGCGGCGACCCCCTTCGCCTTCGCGACGCACTTCCCCGAGGCGGCCCGCGCGGGCGGCTTCGACCTCGTGATCGGGAATCCGCCGTGGGTGCGTCCGCACGCGCTCCCGCCCGTCGAGCGTGAGGCGCTGCGCGCGCGCTTCGAGACCGGACGCGCGGCGGCGTGGGAGACGGGGGCTACGGCCGCGGGCGCCGGCCGCGGCTTCGCCTCGCAGGTGGATCTCGCAAGCCTCTTCGTGGAGCGCAGCGTGCAGCTGGTGCGCCCAAACGGGCACGTGGCGCTCCTCCTCCCCGCGAAGCTCTGGCGATCCCTCGCGGGGGGCGGAGTGCGCGCCTTCCTCACGCGCGAGGCGCCACCGCTCGCCCTCGACATCTGGGAGGACGACGCCGCCGGTTTCGACGCCGCGGTCTATCCCGCGGCGCTCCTCGCTCGGCGCACCGGTGATCCGCCACCGCGCATCAGCTGCGCGCGGCGGCACGGTGCGCAGGAGGCTACCTGGTCGCTGGCACGGCCCGCGCTCGCGCTCGATGCGAGTGTGGGGGCACCCTGGCTGACGCTCCCGCCCGACGTGCGCGCGGCCTTCGATCGCCTTCGCGCGGCCGGCATCCCGCTCGCCACCTCCGCGCTCGGCCGCCCGACGCTCGGTGTGAAGACCGGGTGCAATGCCGCCTTCGTTGTCACACCGGGCGCGCTGACGGCGCCGGACCTTGTGGCGGTCCGGAGCGGCGAGGCGCATGGTGCGGTCGAACGCGCGATGCTACGGCCGGTGCTCCGCGGCGAGACGTTGCACGCCCGGGAGGTGGCGTCTGGCGAGTCGGTCGTCTGGACGCACGATGTCGCGGGTCGTCCACTCGCGACGCTCCCACCGCGTGCGCGCCGCTGGCTCGAACGCTGGCGCACGCCGCTCGAGCGTCGGACCGACCGCGCGAGTGCGTGGTGGGCGCTCTTTCGCACGGAGAGCGCCGCCACTGACCGAGCGCGCGTCGTCTGGGCCGATATCGGACGTACGCCGCGCGCACGCGTCCTCCCCGCCGGCGATCCGCACGTCCCCCTCAACAGCTGCTACGTGGTGCGCACCCGCGACGAGACTGACGCGCACGCGCTCGCCGTCCTGCTCAACGCGCCGGTGATGGTCGGCTGGCTCGCCTGTCTCGCCGAACCCGCCCGCGGCGGGTATCACCGCTTCCTCGGCTGGACCTGCGCCCTGCTTCCCATCCCGCGTGAGTGGTCGCAGGCGCGCACGATCCTCGCGCCGATCGGGCGGGCCGCGGCGATGGGGCGCCCCATCGATCCGACGAGTCACGACGCACTCGTCGCCGACGCGTTCGGCCTGCCACTGGCCGCCCTCGCGCCGCTGCGCCCTGCCGGCTGATGGGTGCGGGCTCCCGTCGCGGCACACCTGGAGCACCCGTGACGCATCGCGTCGGTCACTTCACCCTGCGGCCCGATCAGGTCGCCACGGTCGAGCGACTCCTGGCCTCCGTCAACGCCGTGGGGGGTGCCCTCCTCGCGGACCCACCGGGAACGGGGAAGACCGTTGTCGCGCTCGCGGTCGCGGCCACGGAGCCGAGTGCCGTCGTCTGCGCGCCCGCCGCGGTCCGCGACCATTGGACCACGCTTACGTCTCAGGCCGGCCTCGCGCTCCCATTCGTGAGCCTCGAGGCGCTGAGCCGCGGCGCCGTCTGTCCGCCGACGTCGCTCATCATCGTCGACGAGGCGCACCAGCTCCGCACGCCGCGAACGCGGCGCTACCGCACCCTCGCCGCCGCGTGCATCGATCGACGCGTGCTCCTCCTCTCGGCCACGCCGGTCGTGAACCGTCTGGCGGATCGCACTGCACTCCTCGCCCTCTTCCTCGGTCCTCGCGCGGGGCAACTCAGTCCGGCGGCGCTGGGTGCCTGTGTGATCCGCGGCGGGACGACGGCCGTGCGGCCGACAGTCCGTCGCGGTGGGACGCTCGATGGGACGGTGACGGTGCCTGGGCTCGGGGCGGCGCTGCGCACACTGCCGCCCCCGCTCCCGCTCAGCACCGGCGCGGTAGCGCACCCTCTCGTACTGACCACGCTCGCGATGGCGTGGCAGTCGAGCCTCGCCGCGCTCGACGCGGCCCTCCGACGGCGGGTGCAGCGCGGCGAGGCAATCCACGACCTCCTCGAGGCCGGCCGGCGCCCCACCGCGGCGGCGCTCCGTGCGTGGGTGGTCGACGGTGCATCGACACAGCTCGCGTTCGCGGCGCTGGTGGATGCCCCTGACGCATCGGCGTCGCGCACGGCGAGGGGCACCCCCGGGTCCCACCGCGGGCCTACTGCCGACAGCACTCACCCCGGGGATGCCGACTGGTGCGCCGTGGCGCACGCGGTCGTGCGCCGACACCTCGACGCCGTGCGCGCGTTGCGCGACCGCATCGCGCCCTGGATCGAGCGCGAGGCGTCCGCCCGTGCAGATGCGCTGCGGCAGCAGCTTGTGGGGGATTCTGCTGACCGCGGTATCGTCTTCGCTCACCATCGCGCGACGGTGGAGGCATTGCACGCCGCGCTTCGGGCGGACCCTGGCATCGTCTCCCTCACCGGCGCGCGAGTGCGTGCGGCCGCTGGGCGATGGTCGCGCGCCGAGGTCGTCGCGGCGCTGCAGCGCGACGCGGGTCCGTGGCGCCCAGACGACCCGCGCGGGGTCCGCCTCGTCCTCGCGAGCGACGTGCTCTCGGAGGGCATCGAACTCCCAGCCATCCGCTGGCTCGTCCACGCCGACCTGCCGTGGACGCCGGCCCGACTCGAACAGCGGCTTGGACGCATCCGGCGCGCCGGCTCCAGCGGAGTCGTCCGGAGTTACCGATTCGCCGCCCCGAATGGATGTGTGGGACTGCTCCGTCTCGCCCAGCGGCTCGCCACGAAGGCGCAGACCCGTCGGTCCGCCGTCGCGGATGCTGGCGACGCCGCGGCGGTGCGCATCCAGCTCCGCGCGCTCACCCATCGCACCGCGCGGACGGCAGTGCGGACGGCGGTGCGGACGGGAGGAGACCTGCGGGGCATCGCGCTCACCCGGACTGTCGATGGCGAACGCCTGATTGGGGTGCGCCGTGGCGCGGACGGGCGGTGGCGCGCGACGGATGATCCGCGTCGGCTGCGACGGTGGATCGGCTCGATGAAGCCGCCCGAGCCGACGGCCGTGATACCAGCGACGGCACACGATGCTGCCATCGCCACGGTACGGCGTGCGCTCGCGCGATATCTCGCGCAGTCGGCGTGGCGGTCCGAAGCGGTCACACCCGATGTCCAACCACCGGACCTCACACGACTGCGGCGCCGGCTCGACGCCATCGTGGCGCGAGCGCCCGCACTCGAGCGGCACGCGACGGCGGCGCGTCACGCGCGGTGGCTCACACGCGCCGCGGGGCGCCTAGAGGCGGGCCGTGCGACTCGGCTGCACACCGCGCTACGAACCCGCGAGGACGCCCCGTTCCTGCGGGCGATCGCGGAGTGCTTCGCGGACGACGTCCCGCCGGCAGCGGCACCCCACCCCACCGGCGCACCCCGGCTCATCGCCACCCTCGTGCTCGTCCCCCCGGCGCTGGCGTAATCGACACCGACGAAACACGGGTGCGCACACCGTCGTATGACGAGTGTGCCCGTCCTTCCTACCGTGCCCGGAGTCCCGATGCGCCGTCTCGCCCTGATCCGCCCCGCCCTCTTCGCCACCGCAGCGCTCCTCGCCGCGTCCCCGCTCGTCGCACAGACGAGCTGGCGATGGAGCGGCACCCTCGCCGCGGGCCGGGCGGTGCACATCCACAACGTGAACGGCGCCGTCGAGGTGGAACCCGGGTCAGGAACGACGGTCGAGGTCATCGCCGAGAAGAAGTGGCGGCGCGGGAACCCCGAGGACGTGCGGATCGAGGCGCGCCAGGCGGGCAGCGGCGGGGACCTCACCATCTGCGCGCTCTGGGGGCCGACGGCGCGGTGCGAGCCCGACGGGATCGTCTCCGGTCGCACCCGCATCCGCAACAACGACGTCTCGGTCAAGTTGACAATCAAGGTCCCCGCGAACGCGCGGGTTGACGCGCACACGGTGAACGGCGGCGTCACCATCACCGGCCTCGCCGGCGACGTCGAGATCTCGACCGTGAACGGGAGCATCACGGCGCGGAACACGTCCGGTGCGGTCTCCGGCTCGACGGTCAACGGGAGCATCACTGCGCGCACCACGCCGAGCGCGACGACCGACGTGGCGTTCGAGACGGTCAACGGGTCGATCACGCTCGAACTCCCCACCACGGCGAACGCCGACGTGGATCTCAGCGTCGTCAATGGCCGGATCACGTCGGCACTCCCGGTGCTGCTCGATGGCGAGCTGAGCCGGCGGAAGGTGAAGGCGCGGATCGGCGCTGGCGGTCCCGACTTGCGCGCCTCGACGGTGAACGGCAGCATCACGATCAAGACGTATTGAGCCGATGCGCTGACCTCCACCGCCGAGCCACCCGTGACCACCCCTGACGCCATCACCCTCCTCCGTCGCGGGATGCTCGCCCTCCTCCTCCTCGGTGCGGCGGGGCTGATCGGCGAGTTGGTCCTCCTCGAGCACTATGAGGATCCGCAGCAGTTCGTCCCGTTCGCCCTGCTGAGCGCGACGCTGGTGGTCGGCGGGTGGCACGCGTGGGTCGGGGGCCGCGCCAGCCTCCGGGTGCTCCGCGCGGTGATGGGGTTGCTCATCGTCGCGGCGCCGGTGGGGATCTATTTCCACCTGACCGGGAACTACACGACGGAGCACGACTTCGACCCGTCGCTGCTGGGCCTCGACCTCTGGCTGACGGTGATCCGGGGCGAGGCCCCCTCACTCGCCCCGGGGACGCTCGCGCAGTTCGGGCTCCTCGGCCTGCTCTACAGCTGGCGGCACCCCGCGCTGGAGGAGTGACGATGGCGCGCCGTCACGAACGCCACACGCGTGCCGCGGCCATGAGGCGAAGCGGTACCGTCCCTCACGGGCGCTGGGCGCAGAGGTACTCGAGCGCCACGCCAGAGAAGTTGCTCCGGAAGACGGGGCCGTAGCCGGGGTTCTGGGGCACACGACGCTCGTAGATCGTCCCCTTCTTCTCGTCCAGATAGATCGTCGTCTCGCGCACCAGCACCGCCTTCCGGGTGCAGTCGAAGGTCGCATCCGCCCGCGAGGCGGTGATGAGTCCCTTCGGCGTCATCGAGGGCGTGCCGTAGGTGCTGCGGACGGTCGCGGAGACCCGATCCCCGTCCCGCACAATCGTCCGCGGATCGACGAAGACGGCGTTGCCGGTCACAGTCCGCCCGATCTCCTGCCACCGCGACGCGCCCTGTGCGGCGAGCGGGACCGCGGCCACCGTGGTCACGACCGCAAGCGCCAACGCGGCGTGTGCGAGACGATGAATCGACGACGAGATCGGCGAAGGGATCGGCATGCGGACAGTGCTCCGGTCAGGCGGGAATGGTCGGTCGCGAGGCGCGCCATGCGATGATCCCCGCGGCACCGAAGAGCGCCGCGGCGAGCAGGAACGGCAGCCCGGGAAGATGCACGGCGCCGCCGGGGGTGATGGCGAATGAGAACGAGGCAGTGAAGAGCGCGGGCCCAATCATCCCGGCGATCCCGGTGAGGCTGCTGTTGGCCCCCTGCACCTGCCCCTGCTCCGACGGGCCGACCCGGCGTGAGATGAGACCGAGGAGCGAGGGATTGAAGAGCCCAGCGGGACAATAGACGAGCGCCCCGAGCCAGAAGGCGAGCTCGTTCGACGCGATGCCATAAAGGAAGAACCCCGCCGCTCCCGCCGTGGCGCCGATGGCGATGGCGCGCCGTTCACCGAGACGCTGCACCAGCGGCCGAACGATGCCGCCCTGCACCAGCACGTTGAGCACGCCGACCATCGCGAGCGCGTAGCCCACCCGTCGTGCATCCCATGCAAGCGTGTAGCCCGCCCAGAGGACGAAGACGCTCGAGAAGACGGTGTGACCGATCGCGTAGAAGAGGCTCGCCGAGACGAGGCCGAGGAGCTCGCGGTGCGCCCGCAGCAGGGCGAGCGACCCGATCGGGTTGGCGCGCGACCAGCGGAACGGGGCCCGCCGCTCCTGGGGGAGCGACTCCGGCAGCACGAAGAGGCCGTAGAGCGCGTTGAGCAACGCGATACCGCCGGCGACGAAGAAGGGGAGCCGCGGGTTCGACGCGCCGAGGATGCCGCCGAGCGCCGGGCCGATGATGAAGCCGAAGCCCCAGGCGGCGCCGACAAGGCCGAAGGAGGCGGCACGGCGCTCCGGCGGCGTGACGTCGGCGATGTACGCCGTCGCGGTGGCGAAGCCCGCCGCCGTCATCCCTGAGAGCACACGCCCGATGAAAAGCCAGGTGAGGGAGGGCGCGAGGGCCATCAGCAGGTAGTCGAGTCCGAGCCCGGCGATCGAGAGCAGGAGAACCGGACGGCGGCCGAAGCGATCGGAGAGCGCGCCGAGGAGCGGGGAGCAGAGGAACTGCATCGCCGCCCAGGTGGTACCGAAGATCCCGTACCAGTGCGCCGCCTGCTGCGTATCCCCACCGACGAATCCCTTGATGAGCTGCGGCAGCACCGGGATCACGATCCCGAACGCGACGATGTCGAGGATCAGCGAGACGAAGATGAACGCGAGCGCCGCGCGGCGCGGGGGCGGCGGGGCTGATCCGGCCGGGGCGGCGGGCACCGACGCGGTGGGCACCGACGCGGTGGGCACCGACGCGGTGGGAGCCGACGCGGCGGGCGTGCGCCCGGCCGGGCCGGACGACGGGACTGGCGTGGCGTCATCGGTCACGCCCGCAAGTGTAACACCGACCGAAACGCGCCGTCGGGGAACCTCCGTCTTGTGCCGGGGGATGAATGGCGGGACGTTTGGGGCACGTCTCCCCGGACGTTCCGCTCTGAGGCCCCTGGACCCTGTCCCGGCGTCGCGCCGGGCCACCTGCATCACCCGCACCGAGGACCCCGCGATGTCCGAGCGTCACGCGACCGATCGTCACGACCCCTGCACCGGCGCGTGCACCGACCTCGGCGCGGACCACAACCGCCGCGGCTTCCTCCGGGACGGCCTCCTCGCCGTTGCGGCGCTGACCGCGATTGCCGGCGACGCGGTACCGCTCGAAGCGATGGCGCGCCACCTCACCACCGGCCTCGCCGTCGGCGCCACGGTGACGTACGACATCCCGGCCACGGACGGCGCGACGATCGATCGCACGCATCGCGTCATCCTCATCCGCCACCAGGGGATGATCTACGCCGCCGACCTCGAGTGCCCGCACAAGGGGACGATGGTCCAGTGGCAACCCGCGGAGCAGCGCTTCTTCTGTCCGAAGCACAAGAGCACCTTCCGCCCCGAGGGGACGCGCATTCAGGGCAAGTCGCCGCGCAGTCTCGACCGCTACGCGGTCCGTCTCGAGGGCGGGAAGGTCATCGTCGACACCGCGCAGCCGGTCGACGGCGATGCCACCGGCTGGGCGCAGCGCGGCGTGCGGGTGGGCTGAGCACCCGTAGGGCGTCGAGAGGCACGACGCCCGGCCGTCAGACCGCGCACCAGATGCCGCACTATATGCCGCACCAGATGCCGCACCGGATGCCGCGGCGGTGTCACCCCGTGACTTCGCGCTCCACCGCCGCGCGCAGGATGCTCATGAAGTCCTGCGCGTTGGTGACGACGCCCACCGCCTGGTGGGTGCCGCGGTCCTTGAGCTTCCCGACGAGGAACTCGCTCGCATCGACGCAGATGGTCGGGAGCTCGCAGAGCCCGCGCTGCGGATCCTCGTAGTACGCGGGGAGCATGTTCCCCACCGCGATCGAGTGCAGTGCGGTCGCGATCATCACCGCCATCGTCGCCTTGACCGTGTGCGCGCGCGTCGCCGTCTGCGCCGCCACCACATCGGTGAACACATCAGGGAGCGGCCCGTCGTCGCGAATCGATCCGCCGAGGACGAAGGGCACCTCCTCCACCACGCACGCGTGCATGATGCCGTCGGTGATGGTCCCCTCGCGCACGGCGGCGGCGATCGACCCCGCGCGGCGGACGGCGTTGATGGCCCGCATATGCGCGGCGTGCCCACCAGGGGTCGGCTCCCCTTGGCTCGTCATCCCGAGGGTCGTCCCGACGATGGCCGCCTCGATGTCGTGCACGGCGACGGCATTCCCCGCGAGCAGCGCCTGCACGTACCCGTTGCGGATGAACCAGACGAGGTTGTCGCGCGCCCGGGAGTGCACGAGCGCGGGGCCCGCCACCCAGAGCACGTAGCCTCCCCGCCGCTTCTCCTCGACGAGCATCCGGGCGATCGCGGCGTAGTCGATGGGCTTCTCCCGCGAGACCTGGCTCGACATGAAGTGGAAGTCGCCGCCCGGGCCCGCCGCGCCCACGAAGCCGTGCGCGTGCACGAGCACCCCCTCACGCCCATCCTCCGCCGCGCCGACGACGACCGCATC
>DAISWY010000012.1:0-29768 GCA_036826135.1 Gemmatimonadaceae bacterium
GCCCGTGGGGCGCTGATCCCAAGCGAAACGCGAAAGGGCCCCGCGAACTCGCGGGGCCCTTTGTGCATTCCTGCGAGCACTGACCGAGGTCAGGCGCTCATCGGCTCCGGGCGCTTGGCCGGGGTGGCGAAGCGCTCACCCAGGGTGCGGAGGTCGGCGATGTCGCGCGCGCCGAGCTCGTGGTACCGCTCCGCCATGTACTTCATCGTCTCGTCGAACCACTCGCGCACATGCTCGGGGTCGGCTCCGACCACTCCGCAGCGCATCACATGCTGGAACAGCTCGTCGCGCGCCTGGTCGAACGGCGACGGGGCGGCGGGCATCGAGCCACCGCGGGGTTTCTGTCGGCTCATCTCATCCGGATTGAAGTCAGCGAGAACGGCGGGCGCCACACGGGTGCCCCGTCCGTGACCGAAAGATAACCCGCCCTCGGGCGAACTCCTACCCCGCGCCGGGGGCGGGATGCCAGATTTCCGGCTTCGTCCCCCACCCTGCTGCGCTGAGGTCTCCCGTGGCCCCGACCGTGCGTTCGTCCAACAAGTCCTTCGGCACCCTCCTCGTCGCCGTCGCCGTGATCGGCGTCGTTGTCCTCGGCTACGTGGTGTCACGTCCCGCGAAGGTGATCACCCTCGATCCCGCCTCCGCAGCCGGCCTCACCGCCGCGGGGATCGTGATCGGCAGCCCCGACGCCCCCGTCGAGGTCACCGAGTACGCCGACTTCGAGTGCCCCGCCTGCGGCAACTTCGCCGTGTTGCAGGAGCCCGATGTCCGGGCGCGCCTCGTCGAGACGGGGCAGATGCGCTTCCGCTTCGTCGACTTCCCGCTCGCGATGCACGCCAACGCCGTCGCGGCGCACAACGCGGCGCACTGCGCCAACGAGCAGGGGAAGTTCTGGGAGATGCACGACGCCATCTTCGCGAACCAGGGGAACTGGAACACGCAGGCGACGCGGGACCCGCGGAAGGTGCTGCGAGAGATCGCGCGCACCGTCGGCCTCGACGACGCGAAGTGGGTCGACTGCTTCGATTCCGGGCGGATGCTTCCGCAGATCGCGGCAAACCGCGCCGAGGCGGAGCGCCTCCGCGTGAGCTCGACCCCGTCGTTCCGGATCGGCGACCAGATCAGCGCCGGCGCGCTGACCTTCGATCAGATCAAGGAGGCGGTGCAGCAGGAGACCGCCCGCCTCGCCGGGGACAGCGCCGCGCGCTGAGCCGGCGTGGGCGGGGCGCCGGTCCGTTGACCGGCGCCCCGTTCACCCCTCCTGGTCGGCGTACTGGTCCTTCAGCGCGGCGACGACCGACGGATCGGCGAGTGTGGTCGTGTCACCGAGCGCGCGTCCCTCCGCGATATCGCGGAGCAGGCGCCGCATGATCTTCCCCGAGCGGGTCTTCGGCAGGTCAGCGGAGAAGAGGAGGTCATCGGGGCGCGCGAGCGCGCCGATCTTCGTCGCCACAAAGCTCCGGAGCTCGTCGCGCAGCGCGGAGGTCGCTGTGTGGCCGTCGCGCAGCGTCACGAAGGCGCAGATCGCCTGGCCCTTCACCTCGTGCGCCTTCCCCACCACCGCCGCTTCCGCGACGGCGGGGTGTTCCACCAGCGCCGACTCGACCTCCATCGTCCCGATCCGGTGGCCCGCGACGTTCAGCACGTCGTCGACGCGGCCGAGGACCCAGAAGTACCCGTCCTCGTCGCGCTTGGCGCCGTCCCCTGGGAAGTAGAGGTCGGGGCGGTCCGGCCACTTCGAGAAGTACGTCTGCACGTACCGCGCGTCGTCCCCCCAGATGGTGCGGAGCATCGACGGCCACGGGCGAGTGAGCGCGAGCAGGCCACCGCCGACGGGGATCTCGGACGCCGCGGCGTCGAGGAGCGCGGCGCGATAGCCGGGCAGAGGCTCCGTCGCACTCCCGGGCTTCGTCGTCGTGACGCCGGGGAGCGGGGAGAGCACGATCGATCCCGTCTCCGTCTGCCACCAGGTGTCGACGATCGGGCAGCGCCCACCACCGATCACCTCGTGATACCAGATCCATGCCTCGGGGTTGATCGGCTCGCCGACGGAGCCGAGGAGTCGGAGCCGAGAGAGGTCGTGCCGGCGCGGATGCTCGTCGCCCCATTTCATAAAGGCGCGGATGGCGGTCGGCGCCGTATAGAGGATCGTCACGCCGTGCCGCGCGCAGAGCTCCCAGAACCGGTCGCGCTCGGGCCAGTCGGGTGCCCCCTCGTACATCACGCAGGTCGCGCCGTTCGCGAGGGGCCCGTACACCAGATAGGTGTGGCCCGTGATCCACCCCACATCGGCGGTGCACCAGAACACGTCATCATCGCGGAGGTCGAACACCATCCGCGTGGAACTGGCGGCGCCCACGAGATAGCCGCCGGTGGTGTGCACGATCCCCTTCGGCTTCCCGGTCGTCCCCGAGGTGTAGAGGATGAAGAGCACGTCCTCGGCCTCCATCGGCGCCGGGGGGCAGACGTCCGAGGCCTTCCGCATCAGCTCGTGGTACCAGTGGTCGCGACCCTCGACCATCTCCACGTGCGCCTCGCCGATCGGCCCGCTGCTTCGCCGTTGCACGACCACCACGTGCCGCACCGAGGGGCACTCGGCGAGCGCCTTGTCGGTGTTCCGCTTGAGCGGGACGACCTGGCCCCGGCGATAGCCGCCATCGGCGGTGATCACCACCGACGCCTCCGCGTCGTTCATCCGGTCGCGGAGCGACTCGGGGGAGAAGCCCCCGAAGACGACGGAGTGGATCGCGCCGATGCGGGCGCAGGCGAGCATCGCAATCGCCGCCTCCGGGATCAGCGGGAGGTAGATGCCGACGCGGTCTCCCTTCCGCACGCCGAGGCCGGTGAGGACGTTCGCGAAGGTGCGGACCTCGCGCGCGAGCTCCCAGTAGGTGAGCGTGCGCCGGTCTCCCGGTTCGCCCTCCCAGACGATGGCGGCTTTGTTCCCGCGTCCGGCGGCGAGGTGCCGATCGAGGCAGTTCTCGCTGACGTTGAGCTGGCCCCCGGTGAACCACCGGGCGTGGGGCGGCGTCCACTCGAGCGTGGTGTCCCACGGGCGCTGCCAGTGCAGCGTCGCCGCCTGGTCGGCCCAGTACCCGACGTCATCGGCAGCGGCACGGGTGTGCAGGGTGCGGTCGCGCACCTGCGCGTCGGCCGTGAAGTCGGCCGGCGGCGGGAAGCGTCGGCTCTCGCTGAGGAGGACGTCGATGTCGGTCATCGCACGATGCTACCACGCTCACCGAGCCCGCCGCAACGCGTTAGAATCCGGCGATGTCCCCTGTGTCGCTCCTCTGCGCGTCGGGCCCGCGATGACGGCGCCCGGGTCGCCTGTCGGCTCCCCCGTCGCCTCGCCCGTCGTGTCGGCCATCGGGTTGCGGCGCACCTTCGGCGCCCAGCGCGCCGTGGATGGGGTCGACCTCGCCCTCGGGGCGGGGGAGTGCCTCGCGCTCTTCGGGCCGAACGGGGCGGGGAAGACGACGCTGCTCCGGCTCCTCGCGGGGCTCGCCCGGCCGACGGCGGGCGAGGCCCGCATCGGGGCGATCAGGCTCCCGGAGGCCGCCGCGCGGGCGCGGGTGGGGCTCATCTCCCACAAGACGATGCTCTACGACGCGCTGACGGCGCGCGAGAACGTCCGCTTCGCTGCCGATCTGCACGGCCTCGCCGAGCCCGCGCGCGCGACGGCGGAGGTGCTCGAGGCGTTGGCGGTGACGGCGCGCGCCGATGTCCCCGTGCGGGCGCTCTCCCGGGGGATGCGGCAGCGCGTGGCCGTCGCCCGCGCCGTGGTGCAGGCCCCCGAGGTGATCCTCTGCGACGAACCGTACACCGGGCTCGACGAGGTCGGCGCGGCGGCGCTCACCGCCCTGCTGCGCGCGCGTCAGGCGGCCGGGGCCGCGCTGGTGCTCGTCACGCATCACCTGCAGGAAGGGCTCGCCCTCGCCACGCAGGTCGCCGTGATGCGCGGCGGTCGCTTCGTGCATACGGCGCCGGGGCGCGCGCTGGACCCCGCGACCTTCGCCGCCACCTACCGGAGCCTCGTCGCCTGACGCCCCCGGGCCTGCTCGCCACGGCGCTGCGCATCGCGCGGAAGGACCTCGCCATCGAGTTCCGCACGCGGAGCGCGTTCCTCTCCGCGCTCGTCCTCTCCCTCCTCGCGATCGTCATCTTCTACTTCGCGTGGGATCCCACGGCGGTCGCGCCGGCGGTCCTCGCGCCGGGCGTGCTCTGGGTGACCTTCACCTTCTCGGGGCTCCTCGGGCTCCATCGGTCGTTCGGTGTTGAGTCGGAGGACGGGGCGATGGATGCCCTCCTCGTGGCCCCGGTGCCGCGCGAGGCGATCTTCCTCGGGAAGGCGCTCGCGAACCTCGCCTTCGTCCTGGGCGTTCAAGCGCTATCCCTCCCGGCGCTCGCCCTCTTCTACAACCTGCCGGTCGGGTCGGCTGCCGCGCCGTTGGCGGCGGTGCTCGTCCTCGCGGCGATCGGTCTGGTGGCGATCGGGACGCTCTTCGCCGGCGTCGCGGCCAACAGTCGGCTCGCCGAACTGCTCCTCCCGGTGCTCGCCCTCCCGTTCTTCGTTCCCGTCGTGATGCCGGCGGCGCAGGCCACCGCCCGGCTGCTCGCGGGGCGGCCCCTCGCGGAGACGATGGACTGGCTCCGTATCCTGATTGCGTTCGACCTCGTCTTCTGTTGGGCCTGCATGGTCGTCTTCCCCCACACGCTCGATGACTGATTCGCCGTCCGCCACCGCGCCGTCCCGTCGCCTCGATCCGGTCGCCCTGCTCGCGGCGCTCGCGGTCGTCGCCGCGTACACTCGTGCCATCTGGTTTACGCCGCCCGAGCGGATCCAGGGGTACGCGCAGAAGATCCTCTACGTCCACGCCCCGGCGGCGTGGGTGGCCTTCCTCGCGTTCGGCCTCACCGCCCTCGCCGGAGCCGGGTGGCTCTTCCTCAAGGACGAGCGGCTCGATCGCTTCGCCGAGAGCTCGGCCGAGGTGGGCGTCGTCTTCACCACCGCGGTGCTCGTCACCGGCCCGCTCTGGGGGCGGCCCATCTGGGGCACCTGGTGGACCTGGGACGCGCGTCTCACGCTGACGCTCTTCCTCTGGTTCGTCTACGTGGGGTATCTCGTGCTGCGCGGCGCCGTCGACGGCCGCGAGTCGCGCGCGCGGGCCTCGGCCGTGCTCGGGATCCTCGGCGCGCTGCTCATCCCGTTCATCCACCTGAGCGTCTATCTCTTCCGCACGCTCCACCCGATGCCGGTGGTGGCGCGCCCCGAGGGGCCGACGATGCCGCCGGTGATGCTGACGACCTTCTTCCTCTGTTTCTTCGCCTTCACTCTGCTCTACGTCGCCCTCGTGCGCGCCCGGGTGGCCTACGCCGCCGAACGGGATGCCCTCGAGGACGCGGCGCGGGGCTGACCGCGCGAGTACCGACCGATGCCTGACAACGCGATCTATTACCGCCTCGCCTACGCCGCGACGCTCCTCCTCTACGCGGGATACGCGCTCTCGCTCGCCTGGCGTCGCGCCCGGCTCGCGCGTCGGCGCGGGGGGCACGTGTGATCCATCCCTGGAAGGACCTCACCCCGGGCCCGAATCCCCCGGAGATCGTCACCGCGGTCATCGAGATTCCGCAGGGGGCGCGCAACAAGTACGAGCTCGACAAGGAGTCGGGCCTCTTCCGGCTCGACCGCGTCCTCTACTCCGCGGTGCATTACCCGGGCGACTACGGGCTCATCCCGCGCACGCTCCACGAGGACAACGATCCCCTCGACGTCCTGGTGATGATCAAGGAGCCGACCTTCACCGGCTGCCTCATCGACGTGCGGCCGATCGGCGTGCTGACGATGCTCGACAAGGGAGAGCCCGACGACAAGATCCTCGCGGTCCCCTGCGACGATCCCGCGCACGGCGAGTACTTCGATATCGCCGACATCCCGCAGCACACGCTGCGTGAGATCGAGCACTTCTTCGCGGTCTACAAGGACCTCGAGGGGAAGCGGGTCGAGCTGCGCGGCTGGGAGAAGTCCGACGTGGCGATGCGGATCATCCGGGAGAGCATCGACCGCTACGCGGCCCACTATCTCTCCGAAGGGCCCTGAGACTCAGTCCGTGGTCGGCGTGAGCCGCCCGTACCCGCCGCGGAAGTAGAGGAGCGGCCCCGCCTCCCCCAGCGTCGCCTCGTGCACCTCGCCGACGACGATGCGGTGGTCTCCGCCCGGATACGTCGCGGTGACGCGGCACTCGAGCCGCGCGAGCACGCCGTCGAGCAGCGGCACCTCGTTCAAGCCGCGCACGATCGCGAGCCCCGCGAACCGGTCGGTCTCACTCGACGCGAACCGGCGGGACAGCGCCGTCTGCGATTCGGCGAGGATGTGCACGGCGAAGGCCGCGCCGATCGTGAGCGCCGGCACCGCGGAGGCGTCGTGGTCGACGCAGACGAGGATCAGCGGCGGCGCGAGGGAGACGGAGGTGAAGGCGGTGGCCGTCATCCCGAGGTCGGTGCCGTCGGCCGCGCGGGTGGTCAGGACGGTGACACCGGAGGCGAATCGGCCGAGGGCCGCGCGGAAGGTCGTGGGGTCGATCGGGGCCATCGCGGTCATATGGATCGGAGATGCGCGACAGCGACGGCGATGGTCGCACCGCCCGCGGTCGCACCGAGGTTCACGAGATCGTTGGTCATCCACCGCCACCCGGCGGCGTGTTCGGTGAATGCGTCGCAGTGGCGGGTCCGTTCCCCGATGGTGCCGCACCGTGGGCAGCGCCGTCGGCCCTGCACCGTCGCGCCGAGTGCGCTGTCGAGGAGGGCACCGAGGAAGCCGGCCGTCGTGACGACGAGCACGCCGGCGACGCCGGTCGATGGCACGATCCAGGGCGTGGCGGTCGCGGTGACCGCGGCCCCGGCGAGCGCCGCGACCGTCCCGGCGAGCGTCACGCCACCGGACAGCCCCGGCGGGAGTGGATCGCCGGAGAAGAGGTGGCGTGGCGTCCCACCGACGCGGGTGCCGACCTCCGTCGCCCAGGTGTCGGCCGCGGCGGTCGCGAGCGCACCGAGGGCGGCGAGGCGGATCGCGGGGTGCTCGCCGGCGGTCAGCAGCGCGGCGAAGACACCGCCGTTCGCGAGCACCTGACGCGCCGTCCGGCGCCCGCCGTCGGGGGTGATGTCACCGGTGCGACGCGCCTTCTCCGCGCGCCCCCACCGACTGAGCGCGGTCGCGAGGACGAAATAGGTCACGAGGACGGCACCCCATCCCCAGCCGGCCCGGACCGCGAGTGCCCCGACGACGATCGCGGCACCCTGTCCGGAGACCGAGAGGCTCCCGGCGCGTCCGGCCACGAGGGCGATGCTCGCCGCGATCGCGGCGCCCCCCAGCAGGCGGCCGATCACTGCGGACGTGCCGTCCGGTCGGTCTCGAGCATCGCGGTCATCCGCGCACGGAGCATCTCGGGGGCGCGCAGGGCGTCCCCGATGGCGCGGAGCCGCTCGCGATACGCGGCGAAGGTGCGCAGCCACGCGGCGCAGGCCGCGCACTCACGCGCGTGCGCCGCGTCAGTGCGGCCGTGATCGGACCTCGACTCGACCAGCGCGGCATCGGCCGCGAGCCGGAAGGTCTGGCAGGCCGCGGAGGGCTCCTGCGGTAGGGGCATCGCTTCGGCGGAAGGGGGGGGATCCGACGCGCGGGACCGCTGAGACGGATTGCCTCGGTCACGGGGCCCTCGATCGGTCCTTCCGTGATCTCGAACGCACGACGGCGCCATTTTGTGCCGTCCCGTCGCGGGCCCGGGGCGGTTAGCTTGCCCGCCAGTCCCTCTCCACCGACTCCCCACGCATGGCTGACCTCGTCGATCCCGTCGTGCCGCTGATGCTTCTCGAGGCCGTCCGAGTCGTCGACACCCCGGACGACGACTTCGAGATCGAGTTCGTCGAGGAGCTCCGCACCAAGCGGCTCGGGCTCAGCGACACCGTCCGGAATCAGATTCGCCGGTACGAGGAGGCGGTCCGTCGGGGGCAGGGGGTCAGCTTCGATGAGGCGAGCGGGATCGCCCGGCTCATCGGCCGCCGCCCCGACGCGGAGGCCGTCTTCCGCGAGGCGGGGCGGCGCCTCGCGCGCGTCGCCTATGGTCGCATCAGCGCCCCGGTGCGCTGGTTCCTGCGGCTCATGCCGGGCCTGCTGGCTCGCCCGCTCGCCCTTCGGCAGGTCCGACGGATGGCGCTGCGGTACCTCGGGGACGGCGTGCGCCGGGTCGGCGCGACCATCTCCGCCGAGGCGAGCCGGTCCGTCAGCTTCGACGTGGCACCGCGGAGCGGCGGCTGTGCCTTCCACGAATCGACGTTGCGGGAATTCATCCGGCAGTGCCTCGGCGCCGTCGGCGCCGTCGAGCACGTCCGCTGCCGCGGTCGGCAGGAGGGGGCGTGCGAGTGGCGCGCCGAATGGCGCGCGATCCGGTGATTCCGGTCCGGTGATCCCTCTTCGATGATCCGCGCACCCTTTCGCTCACGATGACCTGATGCGCCTCTCCCTTGAGACCCTCCCGGCCATTCAAGGCGCCCTCCGCCATGCAGGGCTCGACGGCTGGCTCCTCTACGACTTCCGTGGCGCGAATCCCGTCGCCGCCTCCCTCCTCGGCTTCGAGGGGATGGTGACGCGTCGCGTCTTCGTCTGGATCCCGGCGTCCGGCAATCCCCTCGCGGTCACGCACGCCATCGAGCAGGGGCCCTGGCGTGCCTGGCCGGCGGCGTGGGGCAAGGTCGTGTACAGCGCGTGGGGAGAGTTCGAGGCGGCGCTCCCACCCCTCGTCGGTGGTCGTCGCATCGCGATGGAGTACTCCCCGGGCGATGCCGTCCCGGTGGTCGATCGCGTCCCCGCCGGCGTCCTCGACCTCGTGCGGGCGAGCGGTGCCGAGGTGGTCACGAGCGCCGAGCTCGTGACGCGGTTCTTCGCGGTCTGGAGTGACGCGGAGATCGTCTCGCATCATCGGAACGCGGAGGCGCTCCGCGAGGTCGCGCACGCAGCCTTCGCGCGCATCGGCGCGGCGGTACGCGCGGGAACGCCGATCCACGAGCACGAGGTCGCCGCCTGGATCCGCGAGGAGTTCGGTCGCCGCGGGCTCGACGTCGACCACGGCCCGATCGTCGCGGCGACCGAGCACGCCGCCGACCCGCACTATGAGCCGTCCGCCGCCTGGCCCCGGGCCTTCCGCGAGGGCGACGTCGTGTTGATCGACCTCTTCGCGACGACCGCGGGGGCGCCGGGGATGTGGGCCGACCAGACCTGGATGGCGAGCCTCGGTGCGCCCACGGCGCGGGCGCTCGAGGTGTGGGCGGCGATCCGGGACGCGCGGGACGCCGCGATCGCGACCCTTCGGCAGCGGCTCGCCACGGCGACGCCGGTCCGTGGCGGCGAGGCGGACGATGCCGCGCGCGCGGTCATCGTCGCGCGCGGGTTCGGGGTGGCGTTCACGCACCGGACCGGGCACTCGATCGATGCGCGCGGGCTGCACGGGATGGGACCGAACATCGATAACCTCGAGACGCGCGAGACGCGCACCCTGCTCCCGGGCGTCGGCTTCTCGATCGAGCCGGGGATCTACCTGCGCGGCGAGATCGGGATGCGGACCGAGGTGAACGCGTACGTCGACCGCGACGGGGCGCTCGTCGTGACGCCCGCGCAGATCCAGCACGACCTCATCGTGATCTGAGGCGCCCGGCCAGGGGCGTCGTCGACGCGTCTGGCTGGACGCCGGTCCGGTCGGTCAGGCGCCGCCGAGCGGCACGAAGCGGTCGAGCACCATCGCCGCGAAGAGGAGCGCGAGGTAGAGCAGGGAGTAGCCGTAGACCCACCACGCCGGCTTCGCGAACTCGGCCGCACGACGCACGCGCCAGACGCCGTGGAGGAGGACGCCGCCAAGGACGAGCGCGAGCGTCAGGTAGACCGGGCCGAAGGCGCCGAACGCGACGGGCAGGATCGTCAGCGCCACGAGGAGGATGGTGTACCACCACATCTGCTCCTTCGTCTCCGTCTCCCCCCAGACCAGAGGGGCCATCGGGACCTTCGCGTTCCCGTAGTCGCGCTGCTTGTTGAGCGCGAGCGCCCAGAAGTGCGGCGGCGTCCAGTAGAACACGATGAGGAAGAGGAACCAGGCGGTCAGGTCGAGCTGGTTCGTCACCGCGGCCCATCCGACGAGCGGCGGGAAGGCCCCGGCCGCGCCGCCGATCACGATGTTCTGCGGTGAACTGCGCTTGAGCCACCGCGTGTAGATGAAGACGTAGAAGTAGAAGCCGGCGAGGGCGAGCGCCGCCGTCAGCACGTTCACGAACGTCGCGAGCATCCAGGTCGCCGCGGAGGCGATGCCGACGCCGAAGGCGATGACCGCGGTCGCGTGCATCCGCCCGCTGGGGATGGGGCGGAGCCGTGTCCGCGTCATCACGTCGTCGATGTCGCGGTCCAGATACATGTTGACCGCGTTCGCCCCGCCGGCCATCAGGTAGCCGCCGAGCATCACGAGGAGCACGGTGGCGAGTCGCGGCGTGCCGGCCACGTACATCGGCGCGACGGTGGTCACGAGGAGGAGCGAGATGATCCGCGGCTTCGTGAGCGAGACGAGGTCGCTCCAGAGGGTGCGCGGCGCCTCGGCAACGGGCGCGGTCATGAACGCACCTCCCCGGGCGCCGCGGGGAGTTCGACCTCGATCACGGGCGGACGGACGGCGGCGCGCCAGGCGAGGACGAGCGTGAGCACGAGCGCCGCCGCGGGGACGAGCGCGAAGCCCCACTCGCGCGCCGAGCGGGCCGACGCGGCGGCGAGCACGCGGCGCGTCGACTGCAGGATGCGGAATTGGGCGACGAGGGCGGCGAGGATCGCGGCCCAGAAGAGGAGCGTGACGACGAGCTGGAGCATCGATGAAGTATCACCGATGGCCCTCCCCCGAGGGAGCCCCGCGTCGTAGCTTCGCGGGATGACCACCCCCTCGACCCCCGGCCTCGAGCGTCGGCTCGGCCTCTGGAGCGCCATCGCCGTCGTCATCGGCGTGACCATCGGCTCCGGCATCTTCCGGTCCCCCGCCGGTATCGCCGACAAGCTCCCTGGCCCGCTGCCGATGCTCTCCGCCTGGGTGGTCGGCGGGATCCTCGCCATCTGCGGGGCGCTGACGCTGGCCGAGATCGCGAGCGCGCTCCCAGCCACCGGTGGCATCTACGTCTTCCTCCGTGAGGGGTGGGGCCGCGCCACCGCCTTCGTCTTCGGGTGGGGGCAGTTCGCGATGATCCGCGCCGCCTCCCTCGGCGCGATCTCGATCACCTGCGCCGAGTACTTCTGGCGGGTGCGCACCGGGGCGTCGCCGACGGACGCCGACGCGATGACGGTTCGCTACCTCGCGGCAGGGGCGATCCTGACCACTGCGGTCTTCAACGTGGTGGGCGTCCGGGTCGGGTCGGCGTTCACCAATCTGACGGTGCTGGCGAAATACGGCGGCCTGCTCTTCATCGTCCTCGTCGCCTTCGTGATGGGGCTCCCCGCCACCGGGGGTGGGCACTACCTCCCCGCCGCGCCGGCGGGGAGCTTCCATTGGTCCGCGTTCGGGCTCGCGATGGTGAGCACTCTCTGGGCGTTCGACGGCTGGGCCGACGTCGCCTACAACGGGGGGGAGGTGCGGGATCCGCAGCGGAACCTGCCCCGAGCCCTCATCGGCGGCACCCTGCTGGTCATCGCGATCTACCTGTTGGCGAACCTCGCCTACCTCGCTGTGCTGCCGATCGAGGAGATCCGGGTCTCGAAGCTCGTGGCGGCGGACGTGGCGCAGCGGGTGATCGGGCCGGCGGGGGTGGGATTCGTCGCGGTGACGGTGATGGTCTCCACCTTCGGGTCCCTCAACACCGTGCTACTCACGAGTCCTCGGATCTTCTTCGCGATGGCGGAGGACGGGCTCTTCTTCCGGTCGGTGGCGGCGGTCCATCCGCGGTTCGGGACGCCGTGGGTGGCGATCCTGATGACGGCGATGCTCGGGGCCGTCTTCGTGCTGCTCCGGAGTTTCGAGCAACTCGCCGATGCCTTCGTGACCGCGTTCCTGCCGTTCTACTTCCTCGCGGTGGCGGCGATTTTCCGCCTGCGGGGTCGTCCGGACTACCGCCCCACGTTCCGGTGCCCGGGGTACCCGGTCGTGCCGCTGCTCTTCATGGCGTCCGTGCTCTATCTCCTGGGGAACGCGGTGGTCCAGGAGTCGAGCCGGTGGTCGACCCTTGCAGTTTTCGGGGTCTGTTTGGCCGGGGTGCCGCTCTATTATCTGACCGTGGGGCGTCAGCGCGGGTGACCGCGCGCCCGGATCCACCGGGGCGCCGTGTCACGGGGGCGTCTCGGGATGGGTTCGGCGCCTCTGGGCGGTTGGACTACCGAAGGAGCCGGGGCTACATTTGGGGTGCTGGACCCCCTAGTCGAAACCCCTAGTGAGGACCTCCCATGTTTCGTAGTCTCCGCTCACTGACCTTGGTCGGGGCGCTCGCCCTGCTCGGGTCGCTCTGGTCCACCGACGCGGCAGCGCAGGTGACCACGGGCTCCATGCGCGGGTCGGTCGCCGATTCGTCGGGCAACGCCCTTGAGGGCGTGCGCGTCACCGCGACCCACCGTCCGTCCGGGACCGTGTACCAGGGGACGACCCGTGCCGATGGCCGGTTCATCCTCCCCGGTCTCCGTGTCGGTGGCCCGTACACCGTCGAGGCGACCCGCATCGGCTTCGCCAAGCAGTCGCGCGACGGCCTCTCGGTGGGCCTCGGTGTCTCGACCGACGTCCAGTTCAAGCTCGGCGCGATCGCGACGCAGCTCTCGTCGGTCACGGTGACCTCGACGGGCGGCGAGATCAGCGCCACCCGCACCGGGGCGGCGACCACGGTCCCGCAGGTCGCGCTGCAGCAGCTGCCGACCATCTCGCGCCGCATCGACGACTTCACCCGCCTCACCCCGCAGGCGAGCGGCTCGTCGTTCGCGGGCGTCGACAACCGCCTGAACAACATCATGGTGGACGGCGCCTACTTCAACAACTCGTTCGGCCTCGGTGGGCAGCCGGGTGACCGCACCGGTGTCTCGCCGATCTCGATCGATGCGATCGAGGCGATCCAGGTCAGCATCGCGCCGTTCGACGTCCGTCAGGGCAACTTCGTCGGCGCGGCGGTCAACACCGTCACGAAGTCGGGGACGAACGACCTGTCGGGGTCGCTCTACTACATCGCCCGCGACCAGGACCTGGTCGGCACGCGGCTCGGCGGGGCGAAGTTCAACCCCGGCGTTTTCCAGTTCAGCCAGATCGGCGGCCGGCTCGGTGGCGCGATCATCCCGAACAAGCTCTTCTACTTCGTCTCGTACGAGACCGACGGTCTCACGGAGCCTGGCACCACGTTCCGCGCGGCCGAGCCGGGTGAGGCGTCGGCGGGGCAGGTGACCCGCGTCCGCCGCACGGCGATGGACTCGCTGAGCTCGTTCCTCCAGGAAAAGTTCGGCTATGCGACCGGTCCGTACCAGGGCTATGACCACGAGACGCCGTCGACCCGCCTCACCGCGAAGCTTGACTACGCGTTCAGCGACCGGAACAAGTTCTCCCTTCGCTACACCGTCCTCGATTCGAAGACGGACGTCCTCCTCTCGAGCTCGTCCTCGCTCGGCTTCGGCGGCAGTCGGCGTTCGAGCCTCACGGCACTGAACTTCCAGAACTCCAACTACCAGATCATGGAGAACCGGCGGTCGCTCGTGGGCGAGTGGAACTCGGTGATCAGCGACCGCATGTCGAACAACATGATCATCGGCTACGACTACAGCGATGAGAGCCGGTCGGTGCGCGGGTCTGGCGATATCTTCCCGTTCGTCGACATCCTCGACGCGGGCACCGTCTACACCTCGTTCGGCTTCGAGCCCTTCACGCCGAACAACGAGCTCCGCTACAAGAGCTTCCAGTTCCAGGACAACTTCACGATCTACGGCGACCGCCACGACCAGACCTTCGGCGTGAGCATCGAGAAGTACAACTCCGAGAACGTCTTCTTCCCGGGGTCGCAGAGCGTGTACGTGTACAACTCGCTCGCGGACTGGTACACCGACGCGAACGACGCCATCGCGAACCCGACCCGCACGACCTCGCCGGTCAACCTCCGGCGCTTCCAGGTCCGGTACGCGAACCAGCCCGGACAGGAGAAGCCGGTCCAGCCGCTCGATGTGATCTTCGCGGGCGTCTATGCACAGGATGAGTGGCGCGCTTCGCGGAACCTCACGATGACCTTCGGCCTCCGCGTCGAGGCGCCGAAGTTCGGCGAGACGGGGTTCACGAACGCCCAGGCGAACAGCTACATCTTCCGTGACGAGACCGGGGCCCCGGTGCAGTACCAGACGCAGAAGCTCCCGGACCCGAACCTCCTCTACTCGCCGCGCTTCGGCTTCAACTGGGACGTCGACGGCGACGGCACCACGCAGGTCCGCGGCGGCACCGGTATCTTCACCGGTCGCCCGGCCTACGTCTGGATCTCGAACCAGATCGGCAACAACGGCGTGCTGACGGGCTTCCAGCAGTTCGACAACGTGACCACCCGCCCGTTCAACCCGGATCCGAACGCGTACAAGCCGACGAACGTCACCGGTGAGCCGGCGGCGTCGTATGAGCTCGCGCTGACCGACCCGAACTTCAAGTTCCCGCAGATCTGGCGCACCAACCTCGCCGTCGACCGGAAGCTCCCGTATGGGATGGTCGGCACCGTGGAGTGGATGATGGGCCAGGACGTCAACGGCGTCTATTACATCGATGCCAACCTGTCGAACCCGGATGGCAACTTCACCGGTCCGGATCGCCGCCCGCGCTGGTCGGTCGACGATTGCCCGACGGTGTCCGGCACGCAGCAGCGCATCAACTGCAATGTCACGAGCGCGGTCGTCCTGAAGAACCAGGATGTCGGCCGCTCGTACAACTTCGCGGCGTCGCTCGAGAAGGCGTTCGCGAACGGCCTCTTCGCGAAGGCCGCGTACGCCTACGGCGTGTCGCGGAACACCGTCGACGCCGGCTCGATCGCCTTCGGCTCGTGGAATGGCAATCCGCACTCCACGAACCCGAACAACCCCGGGGTCGGTTTCTCCGGCACGACGCAGGGCCACCGCGGCTTCCTGACGATGGCCTACACCCGCCAGTTCTTCCCGATCGGCGCGACCGGCATCTCGTTCTTCCTCGAGAGCCGGACCGGTGGCAACGGGTCGTACACCTACTCGGGTGATATGAACGGCGACGGCGGCACCGGGAACGACCTCATCTACATCCCGAAGGACGCGACCGAGACGATCTTCCTCCCGATCACCGGCTCCACCCCCTTCACCGCGCAGCAGCAGAGCGAGGCGTGGGAGAACTACATCGCGCAGGACCGCTATCTCCGGAACCGTCGTGGCCAGTACGCTGAGCGCGGCGGGGTGCTCCTCCCGATGTTCACCCGGATGGACGTGAGCGTCACCCAGGACATCGGCCGGACGATCGCCGGGAAGCCGAACAAGCTCCAGCTCCGTATGGACATCCTGAACTTCACCAACCTGATCAACTCGGATTGGGGCCGCTTCCGGACGTTCACCTCCTCCCAGCCCCTCGTCCCGGCCGGCGTCAACGCCGCGGGGCAGCCGCAGTTCCGCTTCCGGACCATCGGGAGCAGCCTGCTGAGCCAGAGCTGGCAGAAGACCTTCGGCACCGCCGATGTCTGGCGGATGCAGATCGGGGCGCGCTACATCTTCAACTGATCGATCGCCCCACGAAGTGACGACGCCCCGGGGAGCCTTGGCTCCCCGGGGCGTCGTGCGTCAGTCGGGGTGTGGCGAGCGGCTGCGTGGAGGCGCGGACGTGGGGGGTGGTCCGGTTCTCGTCGCTCGCGTCTCGGCGCCGGTCAGAACACCGAGAACTTGATGTACTTCCGCGGATTGCGCTGGAAGTCCGCCGTCAGCGAGTCGAGCCGCTGCAGGAGCGCACGCGTGTCGCGGTACATCCCGGGATCGTTGAGCAGGAGACCGGCGCTCCCCTGACCGGCCTCGAGCTTCTTGAGGACCGCGTCGAGATTCGCGGCCGTCGTCCGCAGGTCCGCCCCGAGCGCCGCCATATTCGTCGACAGGTCGCCGACCGCCCGGATGGTCGAGTCCACCTGCGCCGAGTCCACCGCGCCCGCGACCCGGCGTACCGCCTGCTGGGTCCGCGTCAGCTCCCGGGACTGCTCCCCCGCGACGCGGTCGAGCGTCTCGATGAGGTCGTGCGCCGAGGTGACCGTCGCGCGGAGCTCGGCGAGCCCCTTGGCATCGACCAGCTCGCTCCGGAGCGCCGCGGTCAGGGCACCGATGTCGCGGCTGATCGTGTCGACCTTGCCGAGGATCTCGCCGATGCCGACGGAGGGCGGCCCGGCCGGGATGGTGTCCCCCGGGGCGAAGTGCTCATCGGTGACCTGGGACGGATGCAGCGTCACCATCATGTCGCCGAAGACCCCGTTCGGGGCGACCTTCGAGGTCGTGCCGAGCGGCACCTCGTACCGGTTGTAGATGCGCATCCCGACGACGAGCTTCCCATCGCGGCGGATGTCGGTCGTGGACACATAGCCCACCGACACCCCCGAGAGCATCACCGGCTGCCCCTGACGGAGGCCGGAGCCCCAGTCGTATACACTGTAGACCTCGTACCCCGGCAGCAGTCCGCCCCGGGCGAGGTAGAGGGAACCGACGACGCCCAGCCCGACAGCGGCTGTCGCCACGATGCCCACGAGGACTTCGTCACGTCGCTTCATGCCTGAAGATAGGGTGCGAGGAGGACGGCGGTGGTGGCGTCGAGGATGAGGATCGCGATCGAGGTGATGACGACCGCTCGGGCGGTGCTCTTGCCGACCCCCTCCGCGCCGCCGAAGGTCTTGTAGCCCTCGAAGGTGCAGAGGAAGGCGATCGCCCCGCCGAAGAGCGTGGCCTTGATCAGGCTGTAGGTCACCTGGAACTGATCGTAGCCGAGGCGCATCCCTTCGAGGAACTGCGCGAGTTGCACATCGGCGACGAGGACCGAGGACAGGAGCCCCGCGCAGACGCCCGCGATATCGGCGAAGATCGTCAGGAGCGGCAGCATCACGATCGCCGCGATGAGCCGGGGCACCACGAGGTAGGCGACGGGATCGAAGGCCAACGTTTCCAGGGCATCGATCTGCTCCGTGACGCGCATCGTCGCGATCTCGGCCGTCATCTTCGCGCCGACCCGCCCCGCCAGTACGAGGCCGGTCAGGAGCGGCCCCGTCTCGAGGATGACGATCTGACGCGTCGAGAGTCCGACGATGGAGAGCTGGATCCCCGGGAAGAGCTGATAGCGGATCTGGATGGCGATGACGCCGCCGATGAAGGCGGCCACCATGATGGTCAGCGGGAGCGAGTCGACCCCGATAGCCCGCATCTGGTGGAAGACCTCACGGCGCCAGGTGCGCCCCTCACGCAGCGCGCGGCGGATCTCGCCGACGAAGAGCACACGCGCGCCGATCCCCCCGAGGAGATCGAGCGCCCGATGGCCCATCCATCGGAAGAAGCGGAGCCCCCCCGCCTGGACGACGGGGAAGGTCTCGGTCGGGCGCTCGGTCAGGTCAGGTGCGGACACGGGAGAGGAGGATCGAGCCGATGACGCCGAACACGGCGCCCGGAATCCACGCGGCGAGCTCGGGCTGGACGAGCCCCCCGGCACCGATCGCCTGGGTCAGCTGGAGCAGCATCAGGAAGATAACCGTGATGGCGAGGCTGATGCCGATGCCGTAGGCGGTCCCCCCGCGCTGGGTGCTCGTCGCGAGCGGGGCCCCGATCAGCATGATGATCACGCAGGTCACCGGGATCGCGATCTTGAGCATCCGTTCCACCCGTAGCTTCCGCACGTCGGTCCCGGAGCGCTCCATTGCCTCAATGAAGCGCCCGAGGTCCCGGAACCCCATCTCCGCCGGCGCCTTGGGATTCGCCATCAGCCCGCTCGGCGGCTCCCGGAAGGCCACGTCCCGCAGCGAATCGAAGGCGAAGGTGAGATTCGAGAGGGAATCGGGGAGGACGTGCATCACCCCGTCGCGGAGCACCCACCCGTCGACGGGGCGCCACTCGCCCGTCTTCGCCGCGATGACGTAGGTGGGGTACGCGGGGCCCGTGCCGCGCCGTTCGATCTCGAGCTGCTGCACCCGCGCCTGCGCCACATCGGCGTACCCGATTCGGTAGGTGCGCCCGGTCTCCGAGGCGTACGCGAAGTTCGCGCGTTCGTTCGTGTTCCGGAACGCCTTCTCCTGGAGCAGTTCGAGACGCTGGGCGTTGAGCGGGGGCACGACCTCCGCGAGGACGAGCCCGAACCCCGTCGCCCCCAGCGCACCGAGCGCGATCGGGGCGATGAAGCGGTGGAAGCTGATGCCAGAGGCCTTTGCGGCGGTGATCTCACTGTGGCGCGTGAAGCCGCCGATGGTGAAGACGGTCGCGAAGAGCACCGCCGCCGGGAGGACGAGGAACATCGTATCCGGAATCCCGAGCAGGTAGGCGAGCGCGATGTCCCGCACCGGGAGCTGGCGGAGGAGATACGTGTCGAGCTTCTCGCTGATGTCGATGACGATCACCAGGATCGGGAAGCCCAGCGCCGTCGCGACGAGGACCTTCACGAACTCCCGGAGGACGTAGCGGTCGAGTGGCCGGAGGACGCGGGTCACGCCGGCCTCCGGCGTCGCGCGCGCCACCGATGCCACCGCTCAGCGAACTCGCTGCCGCGGGAGGTCGATCCCTCGGTGCCGAGTCGCAGGGTGAGGACGAGTCCCACGAGGCCGAGAACGAGGTTGGCCGCCCACATCGCGATGGCGGGGTCGAGCAGGGCACGGTCCGCCAACGCCTCCCCCATCAGCAGGCCGGCGTAATAGATGGCGAAGACGCCGAGGCTCACGCCGATGGTGAGTCCTACGCCGCCGCGTGGGAAGCGCAATGCGATGGGGGCGCCGAGGAGCACGAAGATGAAGCACGCGGAGGCGATCGCGAATTTCTTCTCGATCTCCACCCGGTACTGGTCGATGGTGTTCTGCGCGACGGTCAGCTCGAACTTCATCCCCTCGAGCATCACATCCGAGATCGCAGAGGCCGGTTGGCCCGCGACCGGCTCGAGGGGGCGACCGGTCGCCGCCGCACTGCCGGCGCTGTCCCCCGGGGCCGGTTGGGTCGCGGCCGCGGCGGGGGGTGGCGTGAGCCAGCGCTGCAGCTGCCGCACCGCGTCGCAGTACAGCCCGCCGACGCCGCGGGGGATCCGCGGGACGTGGTCGGCGGCGAGGCTGTCCCCGAGGGTCCGCTGGACGCGCACCCAGGCGCTGTCGCGCTGCACTGAGGCCTCGTCCACCCGGGCTCGCAGTTCGCAGACGGAGAGCTCGCGATCAGAACGATACCCCGCCCGTTCCGATCCGCGGTCGAGCCCGCCGGAGACCCCGCGTACCAGGATGATGTCCTTGCGGAAGAAGCTGCGCTGCAGCCGGGCCGGGCGCTCCGCGTCGACCTCGGTGGTCGTGCCGTCGAAGAGCGTGAGGATGAGGTCTTCGCCCGAGGTCGAGAGCGCCACCACGCCACTGTCGGCTTCGATGCTCCGTCGATGCGACGGATCCCCCAGGTCGTAGATGGTGACGTCGCGCATCTGGTTGGTGCCCGAGGCGATCCGCGCCGCACGCAGGAACAGCGTCCGGGGCACCACCTCGTTGATGACCTGTTCCTGCAGCGCGAGGGTCGGCTTCACCCGTGCGATGTCCGACTGGAGCGTCGCCAGGCGATGGTTCGCCCGAGGGAGCACCTGATCGTTGAAGAGCACCATCGCGAACGTCAGCGCGAGGGACGCGAGCATCACGGGCACCATGAGGCGCTGCATGCTGACGCCGCTGGCCTTGAAGGCGGTGATCTCGTTTTCCGACGCCAACCGCGAGAAGGCGTGGAGCGTCGCGACCAACACCGCCATCGGCAGGGTCATCGCGAGGGTGAAGGGCACGGAGAGTACGAGGAACTCCGTGATCACCTGCCAGGGGAGCCCCTTCCCCACGAGGTCACCGAGCCGCTTCGCGACGAAGTTCAGCAGCAGCAGCGAGGTGAGCGCCGACACCGCGAAGGCGAGGGGGCCGAGATGCTCCTTCAGGATGTACCGGGAGACGATCTTCACTCGGCGGCGGGTCGATGCACGTGGGAAGGGGCCAACCTCGTATATTCCACTCACTTGCGCGCGTCGGGCAAGGTGCGTCCCACTCCCGCGCGCCCCTCTTCCACCCGGAGGCCCCCGTGCGGTTCCGTCCCTTGAGCGCGTCCGTCCTCCTCCTCGGCCTGCTGGGCTGTGGACGGGGCGGGGGAGACGCCGAGGCCCGACCGGCTGAGACGGTGCGGCCCGCCTTCGACGGGCAGGCGGCCCTCGAGGCGGTCCGGGCGCAGGTCGCCTTCGGGCCCCGGGTCCCGGGGACGGCGGCGCACCGCGCCGCCGGAGACTGGCTCGTGGCCCAGCTCCGCGCGAGCGCCGACACCGTGGTGGTGCAGGCGTGGACGCACCGGACGGCGGACGGCGCAGCGCTCCCGATGCGGAACATCCTGGCCCGCTTCCGGCCGACCGCGACCGAACGGGTGCTGTACGTGGCGCACTGGGACTCGCGGCCACGCGCCGATGCGGTCGGATCGGCGCAGCCGACGGCGCCGGTGCCCGGCGCAAACGACGGGGGGTCGGGGGTCGCGATCCTTCTGGAGGTCGCGCGGCAGCTGCGGCGTGCGCCGCCGGCGATCGGCGTGGACCTCCTGTTGGTGGATGGCGAGGACTATGGCGATTTCGACACCGACACCGACGTCCTGATCGGGTCGCGCTACTTCGCCGAGCACCTCCCGGAACCGGGGTATGCGCCGCTCTTCGGGGTGCTCTGGGATATGGTGGGCGACAGCCTCCCCGTCTTCGAGCAGGAGGCGAATTCGGTCCGTGGGGCCCCCGAGGTCGTGCAGCGCGTCTGGGCGACGGCACAGCGGCTCGGTCACGGTGCCGCCTTCACCAACCGGGCGGGGCTGAGCATCACCGACGACCACGTGCCGTTGCTCGCGAAGGGGTTGCGGGTGATCGACGTGATCGATCTCGACTATCCCTGGCACCACACCGTCGACGACACCCTCGACAAGGTCTCGGGTCGGACGCTGCAGCTCGTGGGCGAGGTGGCGATGGCGGTGCTGCGGGACCTGGAGCGCTGAGGCGGGCATCGCGATGATGGCCGCGGTGCGCGGATGTCCTCGCGCGCGTGGTGCGGTGGGATCTTGCCGCGGTGCCGACGCCCGCCGAACGACAGGCGTTCCTCTATCTAGCGCTCGTGACGGCGGTGGGGACTGCCGTGCGGGCGTGGGACGGTCGCGCCGCGGGGCCGACGCCAAGCGAGGCGCGGGCCCTGGCGACGCAGCTCGCGGCTGTCGACTCCGCCCTTGCACGGCGTGCCGGCGCATCGACCTCGCGGCCCGCCGCCGCGCCCACCGGCGAACGGTCGAGGGTGGGTTCGACCTCGCGCCGTCCCGTCCCCTCTCGCCTCGAGCCATCGCCGAGGGCCTCGCCGTCACCGGCGGGACCCATCGACGTGGATCGGGCGGACTCCGCGACGTTGGAGCGTCTGCCGGGGATCGGTCCGGCGTTGGCGGCGCGGATTGTCGCCGATCGGGGTGCGATCGGCCCCTTCGGATCTGGCGAGGGGCTGCAGCGCGTGCGGGGCGTCGGGCCGGCGCTGTGGCGGCGACTTGAGGGGCTCGTGATCTTCTCCGGGGTGCCGCGTCCCGGCGCTGGAGTCTCCTCGCCGCGCGGGCCTCGGCGCTCGCCTTGACACAACTATAAAGGCACCCGCAGCTTCCCCGAACGCATGTCCACCACCGCTGCCTCCGGTCCGGCCCGTCTCGGGGATGTCGTCCTCGCCGAGGGATTGATCACGCGCGAGCAGTTGCAGCGCGCCCTTGATGAACAGCGGCAGAGCGGGACGCGTGTCGGGTTCAACCTGGTGAAGCTCGGGTTCCTGCAGGAGCTCGATCTCGTCCGGTGCCTCGCCCGGCAGTTCAAGCTGCCCGCGGTCGACCTCGCGAAGGTCGAGGTCGACCCCAAGGTCGCCAGGCTGATTCCCGCGGACATCGCGATGAAGCATCTCGTGCTCGCGGTGAAGCGCGAGGGACGGACGTTGACGGTGGCGATGGCGGACCCCACCGACCTTGGGGTGGTCGAGGACCTCAAGTTCATCACGCGGTACGACATCTTCCCGGTGATTGCCGGGGAGTTCACGATCAAGAACATCCTCGAGAAGCTCTTCGACGTCGGTGACCAGCAGATGTCGGCGCTCCTCTCGGAGATCGAGGGGTTCGATGCCGAGTCGGACGTCGAGGTGGTCGAGGACAAGCAGGAGGAGATGTCGGCGACGGCGCTCGCCGCGGCTGTCGATGATGCGCCGGTGGTCAAGCTGATCAACGCGATCCTCACGGATGCGGTGAAGCGGGGGGCATCAGACATCCACTTCGAGTGCTTCGAGCACGACCTGCGGGTGCGCTATCGGATCGACGGCGCGCTGCAGGAGGTGATGAAGCCGCCCAAGAAGATGCAGCCGGCGCTGATCTCTCGGTTCAAGATCATGGCGGCGCTCAACATCGCCGAGCGGCGTGTGCCCCAGGACGGGCGCATCAAGCTCAAGATGGGCAAGAAGGTCATCGACTTCCGCGTCTCGACGCTCCCGACGCTCTTCGGCGAGAAGGTGGTGCTCCGGATCCTCGACAAGGGGAACCTCTCGCTCGACCTCGAGACGTTCGGCATCGAGCCGCGCGCGGAGCGCGAGCTGATGGAGGCGGTGTCCAATCCCTATGGGATGGTGCTCGTCACCGGCCCGACGGGCTCGGGCAAGACGACGACGTTGTACAGCTGCCTGAGCAAGGTCAACGCGATCGACACGAACATCATGACCGCCGAGGACCCCGTCGAGTACAACCTCTACGGGGTGAACCAGGTCCTGGTGCGGAACGAGATCGGGATGACCTTCGCCGCGGCGCTGAAGGCGTTCCTGCGCCAGGACCCGAACATCATCATGGTCGGCGAGATCCGCGACCTCGAGACGGGTGGAATCGCCATCAAGGCTGCGCTCACGGGCCACCTCGTGCTCTCGACCCTGCACACCAACTCGGCGGCGGAGACGGTGACGCGCCTGATGGATATGGGGCTCGAGCCGTTCAATGTGAGCTCCGCGCTCAATCTCGTGCTGGCGCAGCGCCTGCTGCGGCGCGTGTGCACGAAGTGCGTGACCGCCTACACGCCGGACGACGCCGAGTTCGCGGCCGCGAAGATCTCGCCGGCCACGACGCTGCGCGACCTGCAGTTCACGGCCGAGGCGGTGCGGGATCTCATCGCCCGGGCGCCCGAGGTGTCGCGCGGCGCGCTGGCGTCCACGACCCTCGACACGCGCGTCGTGCAGATGCCCTACTTCAAGGGAAAGGGGTGCGACGCCTGTGCGGGCTCCGGGCTGAAGGGGCGGCAGGGGGCGTACGAGGTGATGTTCATGACGCCGGAGCTGCGGCGGCTCATCCTGCAGAGCGTCGGCGCCGCGGAGATCCGCGAGGCGGCGATTGCCGGTGGGATGCTCACGCTCCGGATGGACGGCCTGCTGAAGGTCTGGAAGGGCATCGTCCCGCTCGAGCAGGTCGTCCGCGAGACCAGCGCCTGATCCCGCTTCCGTCCATTCGCCCACCAGACCCCGTATGACCCTCCCCGTGAGCCCCTCGGGCACGCAGGTCAACCTGCGTCTCCTGCTGGACGAGATGATCCAGCGCAACGCCTCGGACCTGCACCTGACCACCGGGGAGCGGCCGAAGCTGCGCATCGACGGTGACATCGTCGATTCGAAGGTCGACGTCGTACTCCAGCCGAAGGACACGATGGGGCTCGCCTACTCGGTGCTGACGGATGCCCAGAAGAAGCGCTTCGAGCTCGAGGACGAGCTCGACTTCTCGTTCGGGATCCAGAACCTCGCCCGGTTCCGCGGGAACTGCTTCAAGCAGCGGGGCGCCGTCGCGATCGTGATGCGGCAGATCCCCATGAACGTGAAGACGGTCGCCGACCTCGGGCTGCCGCCGGTGATCGCGCGACTGGCGGAGAGGCCGCGCGGCCTCGTGCTCGTGACCGGGCCCACGGGCTCCGGCAAGTCGACCACGCTCGCGGCGATGATCGACAAGATCAACCGCGAGCGGAAGGGGCATATCCTCACGGTCGAGGACCCGATCGAGTTCGTGCACCGGCATCAGGGGTGCATTGTGAACCAGCGCGAGGTCGGCACCGACACCAAGTCCTTCCAGTCGGCGCTCAAGTCCGCGCTCCGTGAGGACCCTGACGTCGTGCTCGTGGGGGAGATGCGCGACCTGGAGACCATCCAGGCCGGGCTCACCATCGCGGAGACGGGGCACCTCGCGCTCGCCACGCTCCACACCAACAGCGCCGCCGAGGCGATCAACCGGATCATCGACGTCTTCCCGAGCCATCAGCAGTCGCAGGTGCGCGCGCAGCTGGCCTTCGTGCTCGAGGGGATCGTGACGCAGACGCTCCTGCCCAAGCGCAGCGGGAGCGGCCGGGCGATGGCGGCGGAGATCCTCGTCGTGACCCCGGCCATCCGCGCGCTCATCCGCGACGACAAGATCCACCAGATCTACTCGATGATGCAGTCGGGGAAGAAGCACGGGATGCAGACGCTCAATGATGCCCTGTATCAGCTCTACCTCGCGAAGGACGTCAGCGAGGAGGAGTGCCTGCGCGTCACGAGCGACCCGGCGGAGTTCCTCCGCATGATCGGCAAGACTGCCATCGACGACACTCCCGGTGGCGCCCCCGCCGCCCCGCGCGCCAGCAGCGGCCTTCCGCCGCGCCGCTGACGCGACGCCCACTCCACCGCCGCCATGCCCATCTTCACGTACACCGCCCGCACCGCGCAGGGCGAGATCCGCTCCGCCACCCTCGAGGCCGCTTCGCGCGACGAGGTGATGGCGCAGCTCCGCCGGCAGAAGCTCACCGTCATCAAGGTCGAGGAGCCCACCAAGGCGAAACTCTCCGGGTCGATTCCGATGCGCGACATCGTGATCTTCACCCGGCAGTTCTCGACGATGATCAACTCGGGGCTGCCGCTGGTGCAGTCCCTCGACATCCTCTCGAAGCAGTCGGAGAACCCCACCCTGCAGGCCGTCACGCGGCAGGTGGTCTTCGACGTCGAGTCGGGGCACACGGTGGCCGATGCCCTCGCGAAGCACCCGAACGCGTTCACCGAGCTCTATGTGAACATGGTGGCGGCCGGCGAGGCGGGCGGCATCCTCGACACCATCCTGATGCGCCTCGCGACGTTCATGGAGAAGAACGACGCGCTCGTGCGGAAGGTGAAGGGGGCGATGCTCTATCCCGGCGTCATCATGAGCGTCGCGGGCGGCGCGATCGCCGTCCTGCTCATCGTCGTCATCCCGACCTTCCAGAACATGTTCAGTTCGGTCGGTCTCGCGCTCCCGCTCCCGACCCGCATCGTCATCGCGATGTCGGCGTTCCTCAAGGGCTTCTGGTGGGCGCTGATCGTGGCGGGCTTCGTCGGCTTCCAGGCGTTCCGGCGCTACTATGCGACGTCGCGGGGGCAGCTCGTCATCGATGGACTCCTCCTCCGCGCGCCGATCCTCGGGGATGTCCTCCGCAAGTCCGCCGTCTCCCGGTTCACGCGCACGCTCGGTACCCTGCTGAGCTCGGGCGTGAGCATCCTCGACGGCCTCGAGATCACGGCGAAGACCGCCGGCAATCGCGTCGTCTCCGATGCTATCCTCGCCTCGCGCTCCTCGATCGCCGGTGGCGACACCATCTCAGCCCCGCTGCAGAAGAGCAAGGTCTTCCCGCCGATGGTCATCTCGATGATCGCGGTCGGCGAGCAGACCGGCGGCCTCGACGAGATGCTCTCGAAGATTGCCGACTTCTACGACGAGGAGGTCGACGCGGCGGTCAGCGGACTCCTCTCCCTCCTCGAGCCCGTGATGATCGTCTTCCTCGGCGTCGTCGTCGGCGGGATGGTCGTGGCGATGTACCTCCCGATCTTCGACATGATCAACACGGTCGGCGCGTAACCGCGCCGCCGTCCGCGAGCCCCGCGCGCGCAGCGACAAGCCGACCGGCGCCCGTCCCGCTCACCAGCGCGGGGCGGGCGCCGATCGCGTCCAGCGTCTCGAGGCACGCGCGGAACAGCGTCGCGCGCGCCGCGGGACGATCGCGGATGCCGTCGGCGTGCCACGGCAGGTCGGGGACGCAGAGGAGGTACCGATCGGCGCGCCGCGCACGGGCCTCCGCGAGGATCCAGTCCGGACAGGTGCCGTAGTAGTGGCGCGCGTACACCACCGTGCTCACCAGGTCGGTGTCGTACACCACCGTCCGCGCCGAGCTCGCCCGGGCGGCATCGTCGAGCGCGAGCGCCAGTCGCGCAATCGGCTCCACCGTCGCGGCGCTCAGCCCTGTCGGGGCGCGCTCGGCCAGGAGGCGAGCGGCCTCCGGGACCCAGAGCCCCCCCGTCGCGGCGGCGAGTCCCCGCGCGAGCGTGGTCTTCCCCGTGCTCTCGGGGCCGATCAGGACGACGCGGTACGGCGCTGCCACGATGCGAGCCAGGTCCGGTATCCGGAGACGGCGAGCCCCAGGAACACGGCGTAGAGCCCGGCGGTGAGCCAGAGCCCCTTCGCCGCGAACATCCCCACGTAGACCACATCGGCGACGACCCAGACGAGCCAGTTCTCGACGAGCTTCCGCGTCATCATCCACTGTGCGCAGAGGCTCGTGACCGCGAGCGCCGAATCGAGGTAGGGCAGGGCGGCGTCGGTGGTGCGCGCGAGGAGGGTGCCGAGCGCGATGGTGCCGACGAGGCCGAGGGCGCCGAGCGTCCACGCGTGGCGGCGCGTTGCCCGAGCGACGGGGAGTTCGGTGCGGTCCGCGCCACCGAAGCGCCACTCGTACCAGCCGTAGACCGACAGCACGAGATAGACGACCTGGAGCCCCATGTCGGCGTAGAGCCGCGCCTCGCGGAAGACGAGGAAGTAGAGCGAGACGTTCACGATGGCGGTGGGCCAGCTGAGCAGGTGCTCGCGCGTGCTGAGCCAGACGCTCACGATGCCGAACAGGACGGCGACGCTCTCGAGGGGGTCCATGAGGGGAGGGTACCTGTGGCCGGCACGATCCCACAAGGCGCCGGGTGCTCCTCCGGCTGCCGCTGCATCGGTCATCCGACTGGGTCGGCGGCGGATGGAGGGTGCCCCACTCCCGCCCTCTCCGGGCGCCGGGTACCTTTCGGTTTCACCCGTTCCGGATCACATGGCCAAAGAAGAAGCGATCGAACTCGAAGGCACCGTCAGTGAAGTGCTCCCCAGCGCGACGTTCCGCGTCCTGCTCTCGAACGGACACGACGTGCTCGCGACGATGGCGGGGAAGATGCGGCGCTTCCGCATCCGGGTGCTCCAGGGCGATCGTGTGACGGTCGAGGTGTCGCCGTACGACCTGAGTCGCGGTCGCATCACCTTCCGTCACAAGACCTGACGTCGGACGGTCGTGGGAGACGGTTGCAACAGGGGGGCGGACCCGTCGGGTCCGCCCCCCTCGTCCGTCACCGGCCACCGCGTGGGACCGCGGTCAGTGCGCGGCGGCCTCAGCGGCAGCCGGCGCGTCCGGCTTGAGATACGTGGCCTTGTGGATCGTGTAAGCCGCGACGTTCGCGACGACGGCGAGGACGATGATCACGGCGGCGAACCCCCAGCCGAGCTTGTTCGGATCGTGCGGTGCGGTGCTGCCCGACATACCTGGATCTCCGGAGGACGGTGCGATGGTGTCCGAACGCTAATCTGCGCCCGCCCGTTCCCGCCACCCGCCGGGCGTGCTCACCGGTCGCGGAACCGTTCCAGCGTCCGGCGGTCCTTCTTCGTCGGCCGACCCTTCTCCGGGTCGAGCGCCGGCGCCGCGGCGGTGAGCTGCCAGTGGAGGCGCTCCCGCGCGGTCCGCGAGGCCTCGGTCTCCTCGTAGAGCGTCGTCGCCACCGTGGCCGGGCCACGTCGCTCCGCGGTCCCGAGCACCCGCAGCACGTGTTCGTACGGTCCGAGACGGAGCCGGATCTCGTCGCCCGGTCGGACCGGCTTCGCCGGCTTCACGCGGTCGCCGTTCACCTGCACCTTCCCGCCGTCGACCGCCTCAGTCGCGAGGGATCGCGTCTTGAAGAACCGCGCGGCCCAGAGCCACTTGTCGAGGCGGACGGGGGTCATCGACGGGCCGCGGTCTGAGGCATTGGGGTGCATCGGTGTATGATACGTCCACCCCAACCCGGAGCCACCCGCGTGTCCTCGTCCGATCGACGTGTCGTGACGTCCCGTCCCTCCCGCCACGGGCGTGTCGGCCGCGTCGGACTCGCCGTGGTCAGCATCGCCTTGGTGGTGCCGGCCGAGACCACTGGGGCGCAGGGCGCCGGACGGGCAGGGAGCCCGGCGGCGAGGGTGCCGGCCGCGAGCCCCCCGGCCGAGACGCAGAGCGCATCGACCGGCCAGCCGTCCGCGTCGGCGCTGATCGCGCGGCACGATTCGCTCGTCGGGGGGCGCGCCGCCTTCGAGGGGCTGACCTCGATGCGACTCACCGGGACCTTCGGCGTGCCGATGGTCGGGCTCGAGGCGCCGCTCGAGATCGTCAAGGTGAAGCCGAACCGCTTCCTCCTCCGCGCGACGCTCGGCCCGATGGGGGAGCTGCTCACCGGCCACGACGGGACCACCGCGTGGTCGATTCAGCCGGGCCAGGGGCCGCGCGTCCTGCAGGGCGCCGAGGCGGCGATGATGGCGTCGCAGGCCGATTTCTTCGCCGATCTGCACGACCTCAACCAGTTCACATCGCTGACGGCGTTGCCGACGGAGCGCTTCGAGGGGCGGGAGACGTACCCGGTCCGACTCGTCCGCCGCACCGGGGAGGTCCTGACCGAGTACTTCGATGCGACGACCGGGCTGAGCGCCGGGGTCCGCACCAGCGTTGAGGGCCCGCAGGGGGCGATGGAGATCGTCGCCGTGCTGGCCGATTATCAGCGGTTTGGGTCCCTGCTCCTGCCGACGACGCGGCTGCAGCGGACGTCGATGCTGGAGACGGTGCTGCGGATTTCAGCGGTGGAGTTCGACCGGGCGGACGCGGCAGCCACCCGGCCGCCGGAGAGCATCCGGGCACAGGTTCGGCCGGTGCCCTGAGTGCCGCCCGTCCGACCGAACAAAACAGGGTCTCCGGGGTTTACCTGAGGAGAAATCCTGACGATTTTTCTCCCGATAATCAGCTCCTCGCGCCGATTCGATGTTCACGTCCCAGATCACGCACATCCTCGACCGCCTTGCCTCGGGCGCTGGGCTCTCCCTTGATGCCGCCGCCCGCCGGGACGCGGTCCGCCGGCTTGGCCGCACGGCCGGGACAGTCGACGCGTCGACCGACCTGTTGGTGGACGCCGCGCGTCGCGTGCAGCTCGCGGTCCTCCGCCGCTCGGTCCGGCCCGGTGAGGTCGCCGAGGCGCTACGGGATCTCGATGGTCCAGTCGCCCTCATTGTGCCGACGACGACCGGGGAGGTCGTCTTCGCGCTCGTGGAGCCGGGGGTCGAGGGCCCGATCGTCCGGCGCGTGGGCCCCGATGGCGCCGGGGCGCCGGAGGCCGCCTCTCCCGAGGCCTTCCTGCGTGGCCTGGGGGGGCCTGATGTGCTCGCGGCGATGGTGATCCCCGTCCCGACGCCGGTGACCAGC
>DAISWY010000013.1:0-29471 GCA_036826135.1 Gemmatimonadaceae bacterium
CAGCTACTACCACGGGCTCGACCTCTTCGGCGCCATCCCGCTCGTGACGGAGAATTCGCCGATCCAGGCGATGCCGCCGCAGGCGACGAAGCAGGAGATCTTCGACTTCATCGTCGACGAACTCAGCGAGATTCAGGCGGAGCTCCCGGCCCCTCGGTCCGGCCAGTATGGCCGCGCCGACCGTGCCGCGGCCGCGATGCTGCTCGCCAAGGTCTACATGAACGCGGAGGCCTACGTCGGCTCACCCAAGTACGCCGAGGCGCTCACCGAGGTCAACAAGGTCATCGCCGGCGGGTACACCCTCGACGGCAACTTCCGCCGGATGTTCTCGGCCGACAACCACACCTCGCCGGAGCTCGTGTTCACCGTCGCCGTCGATGGGCGGAACATCCAGACGTGGGGCGGGATGACGTTCCTTATCCACGCCTCGATTGGCGCCAACATGAACGCCAGTGACTTCCATATGGACGGCGGATGGTGGGGGATTCGGACCAAGCAGGACGTGGCGAATCTGTACCCCGCCATCGGGCCGGCCTCGCCGGATGTGCGGTCGCGCTTCTTCACGACCGACGGCTTCAACCCGGTGATGTCCGACCTGACGAACTTCACGGCCGGGCGTCGGGTCGCCGAAGTACACCAACACGACGTCGACTAGCGGGAACGGGCAGGATTTGCCCCACCCGGACACGGACTTCCCGATGTTCCGCCTCGCCGACGCGTACCTGATGTACGCCGAGATCGCGAAGCGGGCGCCGACCGCCGGGGCCTCGGACGCGCAGGCGCTGAACTATGTCAACAACCTCCGCCAGCGCGCTTACGGCAATGCCTCGGGGAACATCACCGCGGCCCCGCTGACCCTCGACTTCATCCTGGATGAGCGTGCCCGTGAGCTCTTCTGGGAGGGCCACCGCCGGCAGGACCTAATCCGCTTCGGGAAGTACACCGGCGCGTCGAAGGTCTGGCCGTGGAAGGGGAACACCGCGGCCGGGACCGGCACGCCGGATTTCCGGAAGCTCTATCCGCTCCCCGCGAGCGAGCTGATCGCGAAAAAGAACTTGACCCAGAACACCGGGTACTGACCCGCGACAGGTAGGGATGGTGAAGGCCCGGTCCGAGCGAGTGCTCGGGCCGGGCCTTTGCGTCGTCCATCAGGGCGCCAGCAGGAATCGCAGCGGGTTCTCCACCCGCTGCCGCCACGCTCGCTCCGTGTGGTCCGCGCCCTCGAAGAGCCGCGTCTGGAGCCTCGGTGCGGCGTATCCCTTGGCTCGGAACGCCGCCTCGGCCTTGGTCTGATACTCACCGTAGGTGGCATCCAGTGTCAGCGTCCCGCGATCGAGATAGACGCGATGTGTTGCGGGGTCGGGGAGCTCCCGGCCGAGGTAGTCGATTAGCGCGCCGTCGCCGGCGGGCCAATGCGTGGAGAGCGACGCCGCGGCGCCGAACACCTCGGAATACTCGGCCAGCGCATACAACGCGATGACCCCGCCCATGCTCGCACCCATCAGCATCGTGTCGTCCCGGCCGGTCCGGGTGCGGAAGGTGCGATCGATGTACGGCTTCAATTCCATCACCAGGAAGCGCAGATAGGCGTCACCGAGGGGCCGGCCCACCGTCGGCGGCAGCTCGGAGCCCATGCTGAAGGCGCTGTCGGTGGCCGGGATCGCCTTGGTGGCCATGTACTCCTGCTGGCGCCGCGACGAGTTCCAGACGGCGACCACGATCGCGGGCCGGACCTGCCGCTCTGCGATCAGCCGGCCCAGCGTCTCGTCCACGGCCCAGTCGACCCCGCTGAAAGCGGTGGAGGGGTCGAAGATGTTCTGGCCGTCCTGGAGGTAGATGACAGGGTAGCGCGCGGCCGTGTCGCGCCCGTAGCCTGGTGGGAGCCAGACCTCGACGTGACGGGACGAGACGTTCCGTGACGGGAAGGCGCGGAGGACCCGCCGCTCGCCGTTGACCCCGAGCGCCGGCCCCGGCACCTCGCGGGCGATGATGGGGAAGACGCACCCGGTCCGGCGCGGCAGCGCAAGGACGACGACATCCCCCTGCGGCTCTGGCGTGGCGCAGGCACCGAGCAGGTCGGCGCCGGCGAGCCCGAGCGGGACGCGCAGCGTTGCGACGGCGGTATCGTTGTTGATTGCCACGAGGGTATTCCCTCGGCGGTAGACCCAGGCCTGCTCCGTGAGGAGCAGGGTCTCCGTCGCCTCGCCGCGGAGGTCTGCGCGCTCGGCCCGGAGCTTGGTCAGCGCCTGCAGGTGCGAGAAGAGCTGGTCCTCATCCGGGGTGCGACCGGTCGGCTCGAAGGCGTTGCGCGGGTCGTCGGACCAGCCACCGGGGAAATCACGCCGGTTGTCCGGATCACCGCCCCCGGTCATCCCGATCTCGTCACCGTAGTAGATGAGCGGCGTGCCGCGGGTCGTCATCAGGACCGTCCAGGCGAGCTTCAGCCCGTCCACCGTGGCTCGGGCGTCCCCCATGAACCGCGGGACGTCGTGGAGCCCGAGGAAGGTCACGAACGACGATGGGTCCGTGTAGAGGCGATCGCGCGCGAGCATCTGCGCCACGCCCCGGATCGAGCCCCCTTCCTGGAACGCCGTCCGAAGCGGGTAGAACAGCGGGAAGTCGAAGAGGGCGTCCACCCCCGTGTCGATTCCATCGAACTGCGGCACGCCCCCCTGGAAGAAGGCCGTCATCGTCGGGTCGCCGTCGAGGACCTCGCCGACGACCTTGAGCGTTGGGAACTCGCGCTTGATGGCCTTCATCCAATCGCGCCAGAAGGCGCGCGGCACGTACGGCCATGTATCCTGTCGGATCCCGTCGAGCCCGGTCACCCCGACCCACCAGAGGGTGTTCTGAATCAGGTATTGTCGGACCTCGGGGTCATCCTGGTTGAGGTCGGGGAGGATGTCGATGAACCAGCCGTCGAGTGTCCCCTCGCGCATCCGGGCGGAGGCGTTCGGGTCGGCGAGGGTCCAGGTCTGCCAGGTATTGGCGAGATGGCGCTCGGCGGTGCCGTGGAACCAGGTCGGCGTCGGCGGGTCAGCGACCCACGGGTGGTAGGGCCCCGTGTGGTTCGCGACCATGTCCATGACGACCTTGAGCCCCTTGGCGTGGGCGGAGTCGACGAGCGTGCGATATCCCGGGAGTGTCCCGAGATGCTCGTCGACGTCATAGAAGTCGACGGCGCCGTACCCGTGATAGTCGGTGATCGGCTGGCCGTCGTAGGTCTCCTTCCGATTGAGCCCGTCGTGGTTGTCGTAGACCGGGTTCATCCAGATCGCCGTCGCGCCCAAGTCCTTCAGATACCCGAGGCGTTGCTGCACACCCGCGAGGTCGCCGCCGTGGTAGTAGCGCCCCTTGGAGCGGTCGAGGAGCCCGGCGCCGCCGGGATCGTCGTTCGCCGCGTCGCCGTTGGCGAATCGGTCGGGCATCAACAGATACATCACGTCGTTGCGGTCGAAGCCACGGAAGCGGCCAGCCCGGGCGAGCGGGGGGAGGACCTCGAACTCCGTGGTGTCGCGGCCCGCGGCCGTCACGACGGCGAGCGCGTACCGACCTGGTTTCACCGTCGGACCGCCCGGGATGGTGACGTCGGCGAAGAGGGTCGTGCCGGCCTCGCTGACCTTCACGTTGGCGCAGCGAAGCGTGCCGCACTCGAGGCGGGCGCCACCGAAGTTCTTCCCGCGCATCATCACCCGCACCGGATTGACCGTGGACCCCTGCCACCAGCTCGGGGGGTCGGTCTTGAGCACCTCGGGTGCCTGGGCCGCGAGCGGCGCGCCGGCGAAGGTCAGGAGGGCGACGAGGCCGACCACCCGCCGTGCGCCGCACCACGGGGCCGGGGGCCTGGCGGCCATACGGGCGAAGGGAGGACGAGGGAGGGTCAGCGGGAGGGTCATCGGGCGGTGTCGGAGCGGTCGTCGACGAGCAGCGTGAGCCCGGCGGCGATGGCGAGGGAGACTCCCCCCGCAACGACCGCCGCCATGCGGTCGTTCCCGAGCACGCGGCTCATCACCCAGCCGAAGCCGAGGGAGGCGACGATCTCGGGGATGACGATGAAGAAATTGAAGATCCCCATGTAGATGCCGGTCTTGCCCTCGGGAATTGAGCCCGCGAGGATGGCGTATGGCATCGAGAGGATGCCGGCCCACGCAATCCCGACGCCGACCATCGAGGCAAGGAGCCACGAGGGGTCGGAGATGAGCGCCACGGAGCCGAGGCCGGCGGCGCCGGCGAGCAGGCAGAGGGCGTGGGTCATCTTGCGGCCGCGGGCACGGGCGAGCGGGGGGAGGACGAACGCAAAGAGGAAGCAGACGAGCGAGTAGGCGCTGAAGCAGACGCCGGCCCACTCGATGCCTTCCTGATAGCGCGGCGATCCAGCCTCCGACGCGCCGAAGATGTCCGTGGCCACCGCCGTCGAGAAGTAGAGCCACATGCAGAAGAGGCCCAGCCAGGTGAAGAGCTGCACGAGGGCGAGCTGCTTCATCGCGCGCGGCATCTTCCGGAGCGCGGTCGCGATCTCGCCGGCTGCGGCCCCGATCCCGCCGGTGCGGGCCCGCCGCGCCTCGAAGGCGGCGAGGTCAGCGGGCGGCTTTTCCTGCGTCGTGAAGACCGTGTACAGCACGGCGCCGAGGAAGGCCGCAGCCCCGACAAAGAACGAGAGTTCGACGGTCCGCGGGATCGCGCCGGTGCCGCCGGCCGCCACGCCGAACCAGTTCGTCATCATCCACGGGAGCGACGACGCGATTACCGCACCGAGGCCGATGAAGAAGCTCTGCATCGCGAAACCGCGCGTGCGCTCGTCCGGCGGGAGGAGGTCGGAGACGAACGCCCGGAACGGCTCCATCGAGATGTTGATCGACGCATCGAGGATCCAGAGGAGTCCCGCCGCCATCCAGAGCGCGCTCGAATTCGGCATCGCGATGAGCGCGAGCGAGCTGAGGATCGCGCCGATCAGGAAGAACGGACGCCGCCGCCCCCAGCGCGGCGACCAGGTGTGGTCGCTCAGGTGTCCGATGATCGGCTGCACGATCAGCCCGGTGAGCGGGGCCGCGAGCCAGAGCATCGGAATCTCCTCGGGGGTCGCACCGAGGTACTCGTAGATGGCACTCATGTTGGCCATCTGGAGGCCCCAGCCGAACTGGATGCCGAGGAACCCGAAGCTCATGTTCCAGATGGTGGAGAACGGCGTGGCCGCGGCGGCGGGCGAGGATGCCATGGGGGGCTGTTCCTCTAGCGCTGGTACAGGTGGACAAGCTCGCGGAGCCGGTCGGCGATTGCCGGCGTGACTTGCTCCCACGAGAAACGGAACTGCCAGTTCCCCCCGGGGCGCCCGGGGCGATTCATGCGGGCCTCGCTGCCGAGACCGAGGACGTCCTGCATCGGGATGAGCGCGGTGTCGGCGACGGAGGCCAGCACCTCCCGGATGAAGCGCCACTGCACCTCAGTGCCGTCCCAGCCGAGATAGCGCATCGCAAAGGCCTTCTCGCGCTGCACGTCCTCGGCGCTCCGGGTCGAGTCGCCGCCGCCGGTCGAGGCCCACCAGCCGACCATCGTGTCGTTGTCGTGCGTGCCCGTGTACACCACCCGCTCACGCGGAAACGTATGCGGCTGGAAGTCGTTCGCACTCCCGTCGGTGCCGAAGGCGAACTGCAGGATGCTCATGCCGGGGTAGCCGTAGCGCTCGCGCAGCGCCTCGACGGCGGGGGTGATCAGGCCGAGGTTCTCGGCGATGATCGGCACCGGGCCCAGCGCGTCGGTGATCGCATCAAAAAGGGCTTCGCCGGGCGCCTTGACCCAGCGGCCGTTGACCGCCGTGGTGTCCTCGCCGGGAACCTCCCAGTACGCCTCGAAGCCGCGGAAGTGGTCGATGCGGACGACATCGAAGTTCGCGCACATCGCCCGCATCCGGCGGATCCACCACTGAAAGCCGTCCGCCTGCATCCGGTCCCAATCGTAGATCGGGTTCCCCCAGCGCTGGCCCGTGGCGCTGAAGTAGTCGGGGGGGACACCGGCCTGCACCTCGGGGCGGCCGTCCGTCCGGAGCCGGAACTGCTCGGGGCTCGCCCAGACGTCAGCGGAGTCGTGCGCCACGTAGATCGGGAGGTCGCCGATCAGTTGGATGCCGCGGCGGTTCGCCTCCCCCTTCAGGGCGCGGAACTGCAGGAAGAAGAGGTGCTGCACCCGTCGATGGTGCTCGATGGCGTCCGCGAGCCGCTCACGGGCCTCGGCGAGGGCGTCGGGGCGGCGCTGCGCGAGCGCCGGTTCCCAGTCGGTCCAGGCGATGCCGCCGTAGGCCTCCTTCAGCGCCATGAAGAGCGCGAAGTCCTCGAGCCACCAGCCCTCTGCCTCGCGGAAGGTGCGGTACGCCGCGTCTTCCGGCATCGCGCGCGTGTGCTGGCGCAGGCTCGCCTGCTTCGTCGGGATCACGCGACCAAAGTCGACGGTGTGCGCGGGGAAGCTCGCCTCGCCGTCGCCGACGTGGATGAGCAGCGGATTCCCCGCGAAGGCGCTGAAACACTGATAGGGGGAGTCGCCGTACCCGGTGGGTCCGATGGGAAGCATCTGCCAGTAGCGCATCCCCGTGTACTGCAGGAGATCGAGGAAGCGGTAGCTGTCGAGCCCGAAGTCGCCAATCCCGCAGGGACCGGGGAGCGAGGTGGGATGGAGGAGGACGCCCGCGGCGCGGGGGAAACGCATCAGGGGGTAGTGTGGGGCGGTTCCGCGATGGCCGCCACTCTTGGCCGCGAGGTCTCCGCGAGCAGGGTGACGGAGCGGGGGGCGAGGGTGAGGGTCGAGGCCTCCACGGGGGTCGGGGAGGCGGGGTCGGCGAGGCCGGTGGCGCTCTCCAGGACCAGCCGCCAGTGATGGCCCGACCGAGGCTCGGGGAGGTGCACCACCGTGGGGCTCAGGCCCGGGTGGAAGGCGAGCAGCACCCGGTCGGCTCCGTGGGCATCGTCGGCCGTCAGGACGAGCGTCAGGGTGCGGACCTGCCCCTCGGTCCAGTCACGCTGTTCCATCGGGGCGCCGTCGGGCCGGCGCCAATCGACGTCGGGGAGCCCGTCGCGGACGGTCTCGCGCGTGAGCCAGATGTCGGCGTGGATCGCCTGATGCGCCTGACGCACCGCGATGGCACCGGCCGTGAATCGGATGAGCGCCTCGTCGGCGGCGTCCCAGTCGACCCAGGTCGTCGCGTTGTCCTGTGCGTACGCGTTGTTGTTGCCCGCCTGCGTGCGGCCCAGCTCGTCGCCCATCAGGAGCATCGGTGTGCCGCGCGAGCAGAGGAGGGTGGCGAGGAGGGCGCGCACGTCGCGCTGCCGCGCATCGCGGATCGATGGGTCATCGGACGGGCCCTCGACACCGTGGTTCCACGACCGATTGTCATCGGTCCCGTCGCGGTTCTCCTCGCCGTTGGGTGTGTTCCGCTTGTGCACGTAGCTGACGAGGTCAGCGAGCGTGAACCCGTCGTGCGCGGTCACGAAGTTCACCGAGTCGGAGGGGGCGCGGTGCCGCGCGCGGAAGAGGTCGGGGGAGCCGACGACGCGCGTGGCGAGCTCGCCGATCCCCTGGCCGGCGCCACGCCAGAAGGTGCGCACCGCATCCCGATACGCGTCGTTCCACTCCCCCCAGCCGGGGGCGAAGCTCCCGAGCCGGTGCCCGCCGGGGCCGATGTCCCACGGCTCGGCGACGTGGCGCAACTCACGCAGCAGGGGGGCTTGCTGGATCGCCGCGAGCAACGGGGCGTCGGCGTCGAAGCCGTCGGGGCGGCGGCCGAGCGTCGTCGCGAGGTCGTAGCGGAAGCCGTCGACGCCCGCGGCGAGTGCCCAGTGCCGGAGCGCGTCGAGCGCGAGGCGCATCGGCGTGGGGCGGTCGAGCGCGACGGTGTTCCCGCACCCGGTGTCGTTCACGTAGCGGTCCCAGTGCCCGGGGACGAGCCGGTAGTACACCGCGTTGTCGAGCCCGCGGAGATTCACCACGGGGCCGTTCGCGTCCCCCTCGCCCGTGTGGTTGAAGACGACATCCAGCAGCACCTCGAGCCCCGCGGCGTGCAAGGCGTCGACCATCGCCCGCACCTCGGCCATCCCACCCGGCGCGAGGGTGGGGTCGGGGGCGAGCCACGCGGCGGCGCTGTAGCGCCAGTAGTTCGTGAGGCCAGCACGCGCGAGATGCGGTTCGTCGATCGCGGCGGCGAGCGGCATCAGCTCGACGGTGGTCACGCCGAGCCGTCGGAGATGGTCGATGGCGGCCGGATGCGCGAGGCCTGCGCAGGTGCCGCGGAGGGCGGCTGGGACCCCAGGATGCGTCGCGGTGAACCCCTTCACATGGAGTTCGTATGTGACCGTGTGCTCTGCGGCGAAGCGACGCGCCCGCCGGGCGGCGATCGCCTGCTCGATCGTCAGAGGGGCGGCGGCCTCGACGATGGCCTTCGGCATGTCGCGGGCGGAGTCGCGCTCGTCGCGGGTCCCGTCCGGGTGTTGTCCGAGGAGCGAGGGGACGCAGGCGAACGGCCGGTCGAGTCGCGTCGCATACGGGTCCACCAGGAGCTTCGACGGATTGCAACGGTGCCCCTCGAGCGGGGCCCAGGGGCCGTACGCCCGAAGTCCGTAGCGGCTTCCGGGTCCCGCGCCGTGCACCACGCCGTGGTGGACGTCACCGGCGCGCGATGCCAGCGGGACGCGCACGAGCTCGTCGTGCCCGGCCTCGTCGAAGAGGCAGACCTCCACCCATTCGGCGTGGCGCGCGGCGACCGCGAACGCCACGCCACCGTCGACAGGCGTCGCCCCGAGTGGAGGGACGGCGGTCACCGCCCCGATCCCCGCGGGGCGAGGGCCGGCGGAAGGGGGCTCATCGACGCCGTCCCGCGTCCGCGTGCAGGGCGCGGTACAGCGCGGCGTAATGCTGCGCCGGCGTCTCCCATCCCACCGGCGACGCCATCGCGCGGCGCTGCATCGCGAGCCAGGTGCGGCCGTCGCGCCGGAGCCGCAGGGTCCGCTCGATCGCGAGGACGAGGTCGTCGACGGAGTCGGGGGTGAAGACGATCCCGGTCCCAGCGCCGGTCGCGAGTGCCATCGGGTTGGCATCGACGACGGTGTCGGCGAGTCCTCCCACGCGCGTCACCACGGGGATGGCGCCGTAGCGGAGGGCGCAGAGCTGCGTGAGGCCGCAGGGCTCGAACCGCGAGGGAACGAGGAGCGCGTCCACGCCGGCCTGCACCTGATGCGCAAGCGCCTCGTCGTAGCCGAGGTGCACCGCGATGCGGCCCGGGTGGGCGGCGGCGGCGGCCTGCAGCGCGCGTTCGAACTCGGCATCCCCGGTCCCCACCACGACAAGCTGGGCACCGAGCCGCTCGATCGCGGGGAGTGCGGCGAGGAGGAGGTCGATCCCCTTCTGCCAGGTGAGACGGCTGACCATCCCGAGCACCGGCGTCTCCGGCGAGATGGTGAGGCCGAGGCGGCCCTGGAGCGCGGCGGTGTTCCGGCGGCGCGGCGCGATCCCCTTCGGATCGTAGGTCGCGGCGATGTGTGGATCGGTGCGCGGATCCCAGACCGTCGTATCGATCCCGTTGAGGATGCCGGAGAGGACGGCGGCGCGTTCGCGCAGGAGGCCGTCGAGTCCCATCCCGTGTGCTGCGGTGCGGATCTCCGCCGCATAGGTCGGCGAGACCGTCGTCAGACGGTCGGCGAGCGCGAGCCCGGCCTTGAGACACCCCACCTGACCGTAGTACTCCACGCCGTGCAGTCCGTACGCCTCCGGCGGGAGCCCGAGGGAGGAAAACGCGTCGGCGGGAAAGGTGCCCTGGAAGGCGAGGTTATGGACCGTCATCACCGAGCCCGGACGGCGCTCGCCCGCGCCGTACGCCAGATAGGCCGGTGTGAGGCCCGCCTGCCAGTCATGGGCGTGGACGACGTCGGGGCGCCAGGTCGGGAGGAGCCCACGGCCGATGTCGGCGGCGACGCGCGACAGGGCGGCGAAGCGCGCGAGATTGTCGGACCAGTCGCGCCCGGTGGCGTCGGCGTAGGGGCCACCGGCGCGCGTGTACAGATGCGGCGCGTCGAGGACGAGCAGGTCGAGGTCCCCCGCCGTCGCCTCGAGGAGCGAGGCCGGCCCCCCGAACCCGTGTGAAAGGCGCGCGACCTCGCGCACCTCGTGCAGGCGATCGCGCACGGCGGGATAGCCCGGGAGGAGCGTGCGGACGCGCACATCGTGCGGGGCGAGCGCGGCGGGGAGCGCCCCGACGACATCGGCGAGCCCGCCCGTCTTGACGAGCGGGAACGCCTCTGAGGCGACGGAGAGGACCTCCAGTGCGCTCACGGGGTGAGCCGGTCGATCATCGGCTGCGTGATCAGGCAGATCCCGTGTGGCGTCCGTCGGAAGCGGGCCGCATCGACCTCGGGGTCCTCGCCGACGACGAGCCCGGCGGGGATTCGCACGCCCTTGTCAATGACGACATCGCGCAGGCGCGCACCGCGGCCGATGTCGACGTAGGGGAGCACGACGGCGTTGCGGAGTTGACTGAACGACCGGACCTGCACGCCGGTGAAGAGGAGGGACCGGCTCACCGACGCGCCGGAGACGATGCATCCCCCCGAGACGAGCGAGGAGACGGCCATCCCACGGCGCCCTTCTTCGTCGTGGACGAACTTCGCCGGCGGGACGATCTCCGCGTGCGTCCAGATCGGCCAGTCGCGGTCGAAGAGGTCGAGGTGCGGGAGGACGTCGGTGAGACCGACATTCGCCTCCCAGTAGGCATCGAGGGTGCCGACGTCGCGCCAGTAGGCCTCATTCTCGCTCGAGGCGCGCACGCAGGAGTCGGTGAATCGGTGCGCCACCGCGTGCCCGTGCTTCACGAGGTAGGGGATGATGTCCTTGCCGAAGTCGCGCGAGGAGTGCGGGTCCGCCGCGTCGCGGCGCAGCTGCTCGTGGAGAAAGTCACGACGGAACGCATAGATCCCCATCGACGCGAGCGCGTAGCCGGGGCGCGTGGGCATCTCCGGGGGGATGGCCGGCTTCTCGACGAAGTCGACGATGCGGCCATCGGCGTCGACCGCCATCACCCCGAGGCCCGTCGCCTCGGCGGCGGGCACCTCGACGCACGCGACGGTCACGTCCGCACCGGAATTCACGTGCTGCACGAGCATCCGCTCGTAGTCCATCTTGTACACGTGGTCCCCGGCGAGGATCAACAGGTACTCGGGGCCATAGCCGTCGATGATGTCGATGTTCTGGAAGACGGCGTCGGCGGTGCCGGCGTACCACTGGTCCTCGCTCACGCGTTGGCTTGCCGGGAGGATGTCGAAGCTCTCGTTGCGCTCGGTGCGCAGGAAGTTCCACCCGCGCTGCAGGTGCCGGATGAGGCTGTGCGCCTTGTACTGCGTCGCGACCGCGAGGCGTCGGATGCCTGAGTTGAGCGCGTTCGAGAGGGTGAAGTCGACGATGCGTGACTTGCCACCGAAGTACACGGCGGGCTTCGCGCGCCGATCGGTGAGCTCCATCAGGCGCGAGCCGCGCCCGCCGGCCAGCACGTAGGCCATCGTGTGGCGGGCGATCGGGGAGCTGTAGGTGGGTGAGGTAGGCATCGGAGACTCCGGGACGGGGATCAGCGGGAGGCGGGGACGAGCCAGAGCGTGGCGAGGGGCGGGAGCTGCACGGTGGCCGACCAGGCGCACCCGTGCCACGGGGTCGTCTCGGCGTGCAGGCCGCTCCCGTTGCCGACGTTCGAACCGCCGTAGACGGCGGCGTCGGAATTGAGGACCTCGGCCCACGCGCCGCCGAAGGGCAATCCGACGCGATGCGCGAGGCGGGGGACGGGGGTGAAGTTCGCGACGACGACGACGGGACGGTCGCCAGGGCCACCGTGTCGTACCCACGCGAAGACCGAGTGGTCACGATCATCGACCGCGAGCCACTGGAACCCTTCCGGGTCGCCGTCGCGGCGATGCAGCGCGGGTTCCTGACGGAGCAGGCGGTTCGCGTCGCACACGAGGTGGCGCAGTCCCGCACCGGCGGGCGCATGGGCCGCCGCCCAGTCGAGCGTGCCGTCGTGATCCCACTCGCGGTCCTGCCCGAACTCGCCGCCCATGAAGAGCAGTTTCTTCCCGGGGTGTCCCCACATGAAGGCGTAGTACGCGCGGAGCGTCGCGAGGCGCTGCCAGTCGTCACCAGGCGCCTTCCGCACGAGCGCCCCCTTGCCGTGGACGACCTCGTCGTGCGAGAGCGGGAGGATGAACGCCTCGCTGAAGGCGTACACGAGGCCGAAGGTCATCCGGTCGTGGTGCCACCGCCGGTGCACCGGGTCCTCCCTCAGGTACTGCAGGGTGTCGTGCATCCATCCCATGTTCCACTTGAAGTCGAAGCCGAGCCCGCCGTCGTGCGTGGGATGCGACACCTTGGGCCAGGCGGTGCTTTCCTCGGCGATCACGAAGACCCCGGGATGTCGGGTGTGCACCGTGTCGGTGAGGCGTCGGAGGAAGGCGACCGACTCGAGGTTCTCGCGCCCGCCGTGCGCGTTGGGGAGCCAGCCCCCCTCGGGCCGCGAGTAGTCGAGGTAGAGCATCGACGCGACGGCGTCCACGCGCAGCCCGTCGATGTGGTAGCGCTCGCACCAGAAGAGCGCGTTGGCGATCAGCAGATTCGCCACCTCGCGACGCCCGAGGTTGTAGATCGCGGTGTGCCAATCCGGGTGGAAGCCGCGGCGCGGGTCCTCGTGCTCATAGAGCGCGGTGCCGTCGAAGCGCGCGAGGCCGTGGGGGTCGGTGGGGAAGTGGGCGGGCACCCAGTCGAGGATCACGCCGAGCCCCGCCTGATGGCACCGGTCCACGAAGCGCGCGAAGCCGGCAGGCTCACCGAAGCGACTCGTCGGCGCGAAGAGCCCGACCGGCTGGTAGCCCCACGATCCGTCAAACGGGTGCTCGCTCACCGGGAGCAGCTCGAGATGCGTGAAGCCGAGGTCGGTCACGTAGGGGATGAGTCGATCGGCGAGCTCGTCGTAGCTCAGCCAGCCGCCGTCGGCGCGGCGGCGCCACGAGCCGACGTGCACCTCGTAGATGGCCATGGGCGCCCGACGGGCGTCGGCGGTCGCACGGGCGGCCATCCAGGCGTCATCGTGCCAGATGATGGTCGAGAGGTCGCACACCATCGAGGCCGTGGCAGGCCGTCGCTCCGCCGCGAAGCCCACCGGGTCCGCCTTCGCGGGAAGCAGGGTCCCATCCGCACCGATGATCTCGTACTTGTAGAGCGCACCGGCGCCCACCAGCGGAAGAAAGAGCTCCCAGACGCCCGTGCCCAGCCGGCGACGCATCGGATGGCGCCGTCCGTCCCATTGATTGAAGTCGCCGATCACCGACACGCGGCGCGCATTCGGGGCCCACACGGCGAACCGGGTGCCCGGGATTCCCTCGTGGACCACGAGGTGCGCGCCGAGCCGGTCGAAGAGCGCCTCGTGCGTCCCCTCACCGATCAGCCAATCGTCCATCGGACCGAGGAGCGGCCCGAACGCATAGGGGTCGTGAAAGGTCCAAGCGGCCGCGCCGCGCTCCGCCTCGAGGGTGTAGCGGCCAGTGCCCGGCACCGCCCCCTCGAAGAGGCCATCGGGATGGAGGCGACGGAATGGGCGGGAGCGGCCCCCGCGAGGTCCGATGGCGCGGAGTGTATCCGCCCCGGGGACGAAGGCGCGCACCACCCGCGCCGCGCCCTGGCCGTGTGGCCCGAGCACGCGAAACGGGTCGTCGTGCGTTCCGGCGACCAGCGCCTCGCGGTCCAACGTGGACAGAGCGGATGCCGGCGCCGACACGCTAGCGGCGCGGTGGGATGTCCCAGATCTCGCCGGCATACTCGCGAATCGTGCGGTCCGAGGAGAACCACCCCATCCCCGCGGTCGTGCGCACCGCGTGCCGCCACCACGCCTCGGGCGTGCGCCACGTCTCGTCCACCCGCCGCTGCGCGGCGTGATACGCCTCGAAGTCGGCGCAGACGAGATAGTGGTCGTGGGCGCGGAGCTGCGCGACGAGACCGCGGTACCGGGCCGGGTCGTCGGGCGAGAAGGTCCCCGCCTCGAGTGCCGCCAGGACGGCCGCGAGCGTCGGCGAGGCGGCAATCGCTTCGGCGGCGCCGCCGCCGGCCGCTCGGCGCGCTCCCGCCTCCTCCGCGGTGAGCCCGAAGATGAACAGGTGCTCCGCGCCCACGTGCTCGAGGATCTCGACGTTCGCCCCGTCCAGGGTGCCGATCGTGAGCGCGCCATTGAGGGCGAGCTTCATGTTCCCCGTCCCGGACGCCTCCATCCCCGCGGTCGAGATCTGCTCTGAGACATCGGCCGCCGGGACGATCGCCTCGGCGAGGCTCACGTTGTAGTTGGGAAGGAAGACCACCTTGAGCCGATCACCCACCAGCGGGTCGGTATTCACCACGCGGGCCACGTCGGTGGCGAGCTTCACGATGAGCTTGGCGGTGTGATAGCCGGCCGCCGCCTTCCCGGCGAGCAAGCGGACCTGCGGCGCCCACTCACGCTGCGGCGCCGCGATGATCGCCTGGTACTGGGCGATCGTCTCGAGCAGGTTGAGGAGCTGGCGCTTGTACTCGTGGATCCGCTTGATCTGCACGTCGAACCGCGCGTCCGGGTCGACCCGCACACCGACCTGTGCGTCGATCAGCTGCGCCAACGCGACCTTGTTGACGCGCCGCTGGGCTGTGAACCGCTCGCGGAACGCGGCGTCGTCCGCCCATGGCCCGAGCTCGGCGAGCTGGCCCTCCGCGTCGAGCACCGCCGGTCCGATGGCCTCGGTGATGAGCCCGGTCAGCGCCGGGTTCGCCTCGGAGAGCCACCGCCGGAAGGTGATGCCGTTTGTCTTGTTGACGATTCGGTCAGGGAAGAGGTCGTGAAAGTCGCGGAAGACGGTGCGCCGCATCAGGTCGGTGTGGAGCGCCGACACCCCGTTCACCCGCCGCGCCGCGAGGAAGGCGAGGTGCCCCATCCGGACGGCGCGGTCGCCCCCCTCGTCGATGAGCGAGACGCTCCGCACGAGGTCGGTCGACGCCCCGCGCGCGCGGAGCGCGTCGAGGTGCCGCGCGTTGATCTCGTAGATCAGCTCGAGGTGCCGGGGCAGGAGCCGCCCGAGGAGGGCCACGGACCACCGCTCCAGTGCCTCGGGAAGCAGCGTGTGGTTCGTGTAGTTGAAGACCGCCGTGGTGAGGCGCCACGCCGCGTCCCAGCCGAGTCCGTGCTCGTCGATCAGGAGCCGCATCAGCTCGGGGACGCCGATCACCGGGTGCGTGTCGTTCAGCTGGATGGCGACCTTCTCCGGCAGCGACGCGAGGTCGCCGAACTGTCGCAGATGCCGGCGCAGGAGGTCCTGCAGCGATGCGGAGGCGAAGAAGATCTCCTGCCGGAGTCGCAGCTCGTGGCCTGCCGGCGTGTCATCAGCGGGGTAGAGGACGCGAGAGATCGCCTCGAGGCGCACGCGGTCCGCGAGGGCGCCGACGTGGTCGCCGCGGTTGAAGTCCACGAGCGAGAGGGGGTCCGTCGCGCGTGCGGACCAGAGTCGCAGCGTGTTCACGTGCGCGCCGCGCCACCCCGTGATTGGCGTGTCGTACGCGACCGCCTTCACGTACTCCGCGGGCCGCCAGGTGCGACGGTCGACGCCATCGGCGCCGGTGACGGTCGTGACCTCACCGCCGAACCCGACGCGGTACGCGACCTCGGGGCGCTCGAACTCCCACGGGAACTCGGTCGAGAGCCACTCCTCAGGGAGCTCCATCTGCCACCCGTCGCGCAGCACCTGCCGGAAGATCCCGTGGTCGTAGCGGATGCCGTAGCCGTAGGCGGGGACCTCGAGCGAGGCCATGCTCTCCATGAAGCAGGCCGCGAGCCGGCCGAGTCCCCCGTTGCCAAGCCCGGGGTCGGGTTCCACGGCACGCACAGCGTCGAGGTCGAGCCCGAGGCCAGCGAGCGCCTCGCGCGCCGTCTCGGTGAGCCCGAGGTTGTTGAGCGCATCGAGGAGCTGTCGACCGATCAGGAACTCGAGCGAGAAGTAATACACGCGCTTGGCGCCGGTGTCGTACGTGCGCCGCGTCGCCTCCATCCAGCGTTCCACCACGTGGTCGCGCGTCGCGAGCGCGGTGGCGACGTACCAGTCGCGCGGACGCGCGTGCGGGCCGTCCTTGCCGACGGCGAGCTGGAGCTTGCGGACCACGTTCGCGCGGAACGCCTCAACGGTCGTCGGGGCGGGGGGGACCTCGGGCATCGTGGTGGGCATCGGGCGGAATCTACCGCCGACGCCGGACCCCTTCGAGAGGGAAACGCCGTCAGCCCATCAGGTCGCGGAGGGTGGTCCCAACCACGTCGAGACAGGGGTGGAGCGTCGCCAGCGAGTGCTCGCCGAGATGTCCGATGCGGAAGGTCGCGGTACGGAGCGGACCGTACCCGTCCCCGAGCGTCCATCCCGCGCCCGCGACGCGGCGCACCAACACCTCGGCGTCGATGCCATCGGGGACCACGCAGGCGGTGACGCCGGCGCCGCGTGCCCCCTCGGGGGCCACGATCCGCAGGTCGATTCCATCGGCGCGGACCGCGTCCACCCATGCCGTCATCGCCGTGCGCATCTCGGCGTGCCGCGTCCAGCGCGCCTCGAGCCCCTCGGCGGCGACCCGCGCCACCTGCACCTCCGCGGCGTACAGGAGCGGGAGGGCGGGGGTCGTCGGGGCTTGGGACGCGAGGGCGTACCGGTGCGCCCGGAGCGGATCGAGGTAGAGCCCGCGCCGTGGGTTCGCCCGCGCGGCCGCGAGATACCGCTCGCTGGCCACGGCGAAGGCGAGGCCCGGTGGCAGCGCGAGCGCCTTCTGGCTCCCCGTGAACACGAAGTCGAGTTCCCACGCGTCGGCGAGGACCGGCTGTGCCCCCACCGAGGTCACGGCATCGACCAGCGTGAGCGCGCCATAGTGCCGTGCGAGGGCGGCCACCGCGGCGAGATCGCTCGCGGCGCCGGTGCTCGTCTCCACGTGCACGACCGTGACCGCGCGGACATCGCCGGTGACGAGCGCCGCCTCGAGTTCAGCGAGCGGGACCACGCCGCCGAACGGCGCGAAGCAGCGGTGCACCGAATGACCGCACCCCTCGGCCACCTGCGCGAAGCGGTCGGCGAACTCCCCATTCACGAGCGAGACGACGCGCCCCGGGGCGAGCCCGCGCAGCGCCATCTCCATCGCGCCCGTCGCCGACATCGTGAGCAGCCAGACTGGCCGGGACGTCCCGAACGCCCCCTGCAGTCCCGAGGCGATGGTCGCGTGCAGCGCCTCATACGCCGCGGAGCGATGGGCGATCATCGGCCGCGTCATCGCCGCCAGGACCTCTGGGCGGACACCCACGGGGCCCGGCACGAACCACCGGTCGAGCTGGCTCAGGCGCCCTCGCCCGACGGGAGCTGCGGCACCGCGCTCTCGCCCGCCTGCCGCAGGAGCCCTGCCTGCGTGTACACCTCGAGCTTCTCGCGCGTGTCGGCGATGTCGAGGTTGCGCATCGTGAGCTGTCCGATCCGGTCGAGCGGGGTGAAGAACGCTTCTCCCTTCTCCATCGTGAGGCGCTCGGGCTTGTAGGTCAGGTTCGGGCTCGACGTGTCGAGGATCGAGTAGTCGTTCCCGCGACGGAGCTCCACCGTCACCTCACCGGTGATCGCGCGCGCCACCCACCGCTGCGCCGACTCGCGGAGCATCAGGGCCTGCGGGTCGAGCCAGCGCCCCTGGTAGAGCAGCCGGCCGAGCTTGCGCCCGTTGATGCGGTACTGCTCGATCGTGTCCTCGTTGTGGATCCCCGTCACGAGGCGCTCGTAGGCGAGAAAGAGGAGCGCCATCCCCGGCGCCTCATAAATCCCGCGGCTCTTCGCCTCGATGATCCGGTTCTCGATCTGGTCGGTCATCCCCAAGCCGTGCCGCCCGCCGATCACATTCGCCTCGAGGAAGAGGGCGAGCGTGGAGTCGAAGCCCCGGCCATTGATCGCCACCGGAACCCCCTCCTCGAAACGCACCGAAATCGTCTCGCGCGCGACGGCGACCTCGTCCTTCCAGAACGCGACGCCCATGATGGGCTGCACGATGTGCATCCCCTTGTCGAGGAACTCGAGGTCCTTCGCCTCGTGCGTGGCGCCGAGGAGGTTGGAGTCGGTCGAGTAGGCCTTTTCGACGCTCATCTTGTACTGGAAGCCGCGGGCGATGAGATACTCCGACATCTCCGTGCGGCCGCCGAGCTCATCGATGAACGTCTGGTCGAGCCAGGGCTTGTAGACCTTGAGCCCGGGGTTGGTCAGCAGCCCGTAGCGGTAGAACCGCTCGATGTCGTTCCCCTTGAAGGTGCTCCCGTCGCCCCAGATGTTGACGCCGTCCTCGCGCATCGCGGCGACGAGCATCGTGCCAGTGACGGCGCGACCGAGCGGGGTGGTGTTGAAGTACGTCTGCCCACCGGTGGAGATGTGGAAGGCCCCCGACTGGATCGCGGCAATTCCTTCGGCGACGAGCTGCGCGCGGCAGTCGACGAGCCGCGCCTGTTCAGCGCCGTACTCCATCGCCTTGCGCGGGATGGCGTCGTAGTCGGTCTCGTCGGGCTGGCCGAGGTTCGCGGTGTACGCGTAGGGGATGGCGCCCTTCTCGCGCATCCAATGCAGGGCGGCACTCGTGTCGAGGCCGCCGGAGAAGGCGATGCCGACGCGCTCGCCGGCAGGGAGGGACTGAAGGATCGTGGCCACGGGGTCTCCGGAACGGTGGAACGTGCCGGAAAACTACCCGAGGCTGGTCCGCTGACGTAGGGCGCGACGGCCGGCCGCCCCGGCGATTCGCAGGGCGAATCCCCCGGAACGCCCTAGGGAGCGGTCGGGGCGGGTGTGGGTGGACGCGTCAGCAGCGCCCGCGAGAGCGCCGCCGCACTCGCCCCGAGCAGCGCGGCGAACGCGAGCGTGACCCAGACGAGCCGATCCGGCGTCATCCGAAGCACAGGGGCGATCGTCTCGAGCGGCGTGCCCGCCGCGCGAGAGAGGGTGAAGGCGAGGAGCCCACCCCAGCCGAGCGCGGCCCCGAGCCCGGCAATCACCGAGGCCAGCCGATCGGTGCGGAGCGCGACCCCCGTCAGCGCCCCCACCGCGGGCACGATCCACCAGTCGAGTCCCCAGGTGCCGACCGCGATCAGCGCGGCCACGAGCAGGGTCCAGAGGAGTCGCTTCATCGGGTCGCCTCCGGTCGCAGGGTGAGGGTGCTCCGAGCCGCCCCGAGCGCCTCAGGGGTGCGCGGGGTCTGCAGCGGAGCAAGCGCCCCACGCTGCCAGTCGGCGAGCCGATCCGCGTAGCGCGAGGAGAATGGATTCCCGGACTGGCCGCCGGGGTAGGTGCCCCAGGCACGGAGCGAGTCGCCGAGCTCGACGACGAAGCGCCACGAGGCGCCATGCACGCCGCGGCCATCGTTGGGGCTCAGGGTGCCGGGGCCGGACTGCATCGGAATCGACTCCCGGCCGAAGCCCGGGAGTTCCAGCAGGTGGCGGATGTTCGCCTGACGGACCGTCCCCCAGCGCCAGGTCGCGGGCGCGTCGCCGTGGGCGGCACCGGTCCGCAGCCAGGCGCGCTCGAGCGCGGCCACGAGGATGTCGTCCCGTCGCTCGACGCGGTCGGTGGTGCGTCGGTCATCCCACCACGCGGCGGTCGGGTCGCCGAACAGCCGCACGAGCATCATCGAGTTCGGGGTGGCCACGCGGCGGCCCGCCGTGTCGTCCGGCGCGAGGAACTCATCCCACGTGAGGTCGGTGAGCGCGGTGACCAGGGCCTCATACAGGACGGCCCCGCTGCTCTCGACGGTGAACCGACCATCCCACCCGTCGTCCAGCACGCGCATGGCATCCCGTGCCGCCGCCGGTGCGGCGGGATGGGCCCCGAGCGAGGCGCGCGCCTGGTTGAGGATCGCCGCGGTCAGGGGCGTGCGCGGATCGGTGTGCGCCGCGCTCATCTTCTCCGGCGTCATCGCGGCGTCGCTACGGAGGATCTCGTTGATCCGCATCGCGCGCCACGGAGTGGGCCAGTCCCAGCCGAGATAGGTCGGATCCGCGACTGGGTCGAGCGGTTGCTGGTTGGCGCTCGCGAGATAGCCCTGCGCCGGATCACGCACCTGCGGGATGCGCTCGAAGGGCACGTCGCCGAGCCAGTCGCTGTCGCTGCGCGAGCCGTCGAAGACACGGTCCCCACGTCCGTCACCCGGTCGGACCGGGAACCGGCCCACGCTGCGGATGGCGATATGCCCCGCGCGGTCGGCGACGAGGAAATTCTGAGCCGGCACCCGGAACGGGCGCATCGCCTCGTACCACCCGTCGGTCGAGGTGGCGCGGAGCGCACCCCAGACGCCGGCGAACTCGTTCGAGGGCTCGAGTGCCGTCCAGCGCATCGAGACCCATCCCATCGGGCTCCGCAGCAGCGGGCCGCGATGCGTGCGATACAGCGTGTCGACCGCGAGCGTGTCGCCACCGCGGTCGAGGAACGCGACGATCTCGGACGCGATCTCGCGGTCGACGCCATCCACGCGATAGCGCCTCGGCATGATGGAGTCGTCGACGGTCTCCCGATAGAAGTCCACGACATCGGCGCCGGTGTTCGTCGCCGTCCAGGCGACGTCCCGATTGAAGCCGATCGAGGGGAAGGGCGACAACGGGAGGGTCACACCGTAGACGTCGAGCGAGTCGGTGACGAGGTGCAGCTCGTACCAGATGCTCGGCAGGGTGAGTTGGAGGTGCGGGTCGCCGGCGAGGAGCGCCTGACCACCCGCCGTGCGCGTCGGGCCCACGGCCCAGTTGTTGCTGCCGACCACGGCCTCGTCGCTGAGGAGCGAGGGGGCGCCGAGCCACTCGCGGGTGGCGGTGAGACGGCGCGCGGCGGCGACGCGCGGAGCGGTCGGCGTCACGGGGGCAGGGAAGGCGACCTCGAGGAAACGCGGGCTGAGCCGTCCCGGCACCGGGATGATCGGCTCCTGGATCGGTGCGTCCACCGGGAAGAGCGCCGCGGTGGCCGCGGCGCCGACCAGCGCCTCCACCGCCTCGCGGCGCAGCTCGTCGTCCCGATACGAGAGCGTCTGCGCCATCACCGAGAGCATGTAGAACGTGTCCTGCGGGCGGAACGTGCGGGGCCGGGCGCCGAGCAACCGATACTCCACGGGGAGCGCCGTTTCCGGCATCCCCTCGACCCAGGCATTGATGCCCGCACTGTAGGCCGTGAGTAGCCGACGGACCTCGCTGGTGTCGGGCAACGCGGCCCATCGCGCCTCGGCGGCCGCCGCCATCCCGCGCCGCCGCGCACTGCGATCCGCAGGGAGGGCACGCGCACCGACGAGCTCAGTGAGCGTCCCCGCCGCGGCCCGCACGGTCATCTCCATCTGGAAGAGGCGATCTCTGGCCTGGACATATCCGACGGCCCGCACGGCGTCGAGCGTGCGGCGCGCGAAGATGTGCGGCACCCCGCGGTCATCGAAGCGCACCACCACACCCTCGTCGAGCCCGGGGAGCGCGAGCGATTCGCTCGGCGCCAATTCCGCCGTGCGCGCGGAGGCGAGGAGTCCGTGCACCGGGTCGAGCAGCGGGCCCAGTGCGGGGACGCCCCCGATCGAGCGGCTCCCGACGATCAGCCCTCCGATGAGCCCCGTCGCCGCGACGGCGAGCCGCAGCCCCCATGGCAGGTGGCCACCGTTCCGGCCGCGACGTCCGAGGCGCTCGGCCATCACCCCTGCTCCCCGAAGATCCCGCCGAGGAGCCCACCCGCCGTGCCCTGCCGCTGCATTGCCGGCGCGTGCGCGATCACCTGTTCGGCGAGGCGCGAGAACGGCATCGTCTGGAGGATCACGCGGCCCGGGCCGGTGAGCTTCAGGTAGAAGAGCCCCTCGCCACCGAAGAGCATCGTCTTCACTCCGCGGACCATCTCGATGTCGTAGTCCACCGAGGGCTGCATCGCCACCAGGCAGCCGGTGTCGACGCGGAGCACCTCGCCCGCCTTCAGGTCACGCTCGACAAGCGTTCCCGAGGCCGCGAGGAAGGCGAGGCCGTCGCCGCGGAGGCGCTGGAGGATGAACCCCTCGCCCCCGAAGAACCCGGCGCCGATGCGTCGCGTGAAGGCGATGTCCATGTCGATGCCACGCGCGGCGCAGAGGAAGGCGTCCTTCTGCGCGATGAGCTCGCCGCCCCACATCCGGAGATCCGCCACGTACACCTTGCCCGGCGTCGGGGCCGCGAACGCGACATCGCGGCGCTGGGACGCCGCGTTCCCGAAGAGCGTGATGAAGAACGACTCGCCGGTGAGCATCCGCTTCCCGGCACCGACCAGCTTGCCGAAGAGCCCGCCACCCGTGCCACTGGGGTCGAGGGTCGTCGCCATCTGGATCCCATCTTCCATGTACATCATCGCGCCGGCTTCGGCGAAGACGGCCTCGTTCGGGTCGAGGGTGATGATGACACCCTGCATGTCATCACCGATGATGCGGTAGTCGATCACGTCAGCGGGCATGGTGTGCTCTCGGGCTGCAGTGTGGATGGCCGCCGGCGCCCGCCGGGGCCTTGCCTCGAATGTATCGCGAGTCGTGAGGACGCGCCGTCCCACGATGCGGCAGGGCGGGAGGTCTGGCGTTACCGCGCCGAGGTCGCGAGCACGCGCTCCCAGTACCCGACGTCCACCCACCGGCCGAACTTGAACCCCGTCTCCCGGAAGTGCGCCACCTGGTGCATCCCGAGCGCCTCGTGCAGCGCGACGCTCGCCGGGTTCGGCAGGGCGATCCCCGCCATCGCCGCGTGGTAGCCGGCCGCCGCGAGCCGTCCGAAGAGCGCCCCATAGAGCGCGCGCCCCACGCCCCGGCGGTGCGCGGTGGGGGCCACGTAGACGGTCACCTCGACGGAGAATCGGTACCCACGGCGTGTTCGCCACGGCGTGGCGTAGGCGTAGCCGAGGAGCCCGGTCGGCTCCGGTGCGTCGCCACGGGGAGGTGCGTCGCCACCAGTCGGCGCGGGCACGCCGTCGCCGACGGCGGGCGCATCCGCCGTCCCCTCGGCGATGAGCCACGGCAACCCCTGCGTCTGCACGTCGGCGATCCGGCGGGCAATCTCGGTCGCGTCGGGGGGGATCTCCTCGAACGTCACCGTCGTGTCGGTGACGTAGGGGGCGTAGAGCGCGGCGATGGCCGCGGCGTCAACGGTCATCGCATCGCGGAGGCGCAGGACCGCCGACGTCACGTCCGTGCGCCCCGCGTCAGTCCAGCGCCGCCGCAAACTCGCGGACGATCTCACCGGCGGGGCGCACGTCATGGATACCCGCCACCGACTTTCCGGCCTGCCAGTACTCATTTGCCCCCGACTCGCTCGTGAGCGACTTCTTGAGCCGTCGCACGGAGTTGAGCGCGTACCAGGTGCGCATCCAGTGCTTGGTCCGGCGGCCGCGCAGCATCCAGCGCGCGAACCACCCGGCGTCGGTGCCGAGGCGCTCGATGTAGTCGTTCCGGATCACGGAGACGGGGACCCCGGTGAGGCGCATCGTGAGGACGATGTCCTGCTCGTCCGCGTCGAGGATCGCCTGCTTGTACGCCGCGCTCGTGAGGCACTCCGTGGTGGCGATGAACCGTGTGCCGAGCTGGACCCCCGCGTAGCCGAGTCGGAGGTGCCGCGCGAACTCCTGCGGCGTACCGACCCCACCGGCTGAGACGACCGGCAGGCCGAAGGGGGCGAGTTCCTCGACGAGTGCCTCCGCGGTCCGCGACCCGGTGTGACCGCCCGCGAGACGGTTCACCGCCACCAGTCCGTCGACGCCGCCATCGACCCCCTTCTGCGCCCACTTTCGCTCGGTCACGTCGTGATAGACCACGCCACCCACGGCGTGGACCTTGTCGACCACCCAGCGCGGGTTCCCGAGCGACGTGAGGAAGAAACGCACGCCCTCCTCGAGGGCGATGTCGATCCATTCCTCCATCCGGCGCCGGTAGAGCTTGTTGTTCCCCTCGATGAGCGCGTTGAAGCCGATCGGCTTGCGGGTCAGCGCTCGGATGCGGCGCAGCCCGGCGCGGTACTCGTAGCCGTGGACGTACGTGAGCGCGATCGGCTGGACGATGCCGAGGCCGCCAGCCTCGCTCACCGCGGCCACCAGCTCCGGGTTGGAGCAGGGATACATCGGTCCGCAGATGAGCGGGATCTCGATGCCGGCGTGACGGGTGAATGGCGTCTGCATCAGGAGCGGCGAGCGGAGGTGAGGCCGAGACGCCACCGCACGGTGGCACGGGCAACGACGGCGCCCGACGGGTCCAGGCAGTCGGCGGTGACGTCGAAGTCGAGATCGCCGGTGACGTCGGGCACCGTCACACGGCTCACCGCCGTGATGGTGCCGCGCGCCTTCTTGAGATACTCCATCTTCATTTCGCGGACGATGCCGCGGACCTGCGGCGGGAGCGCGGCCGTCATCGCGAGCCCGCTCGCCATCTCGGCGACGTTCATCAGGGCGATCGCGTGGACGGAGCCGAGGTGCTGCCGGTTCGTGCGGCGGTCGGGGATGCTGACCTCGGCGTGGCCGGGCTCGAGCACCAGGACCGTCGGCCGGGTGGAGGCGGAGTAGGGGACCGCGCGGGCAAAGACGCGCGCGAAGAGCCATCGGCCGCCGGGGAGGGGGCTCAGGGTGCGCCAGAGGGCGATGAGGCGGGCGGCGGCGGACACGCCGGAAAGATGGGGCGGCGACGCGGTGTCCGCTTGGGGCAGGCCGGCGCGGTAGTTTTCCGCGTCCCCACTCGCGGAGCCACTCGCCGTGTACGCCGTCCTGCTCCTCGCCCTCCTGGCCGCCCCGATGTCCGCTCAGTTCCCCACGCCACCTGTCGCCAAGCCGATCCCCGTCGAGACCGTGCTGCACGGCGACCGGCGGGTCGATCCCTATGCGTATTTCAAGGACCGGAACCACCCGGAGACGATCCCCTACCTCGAGGCGGAGAACCGCTACACCGAGGCGATGACGGCGCACACGGCCGAGCTGCAACGGCAGCTGTACGACGAGATGCTCGGGCGCATCAAGGAGGACGACAGCCAGGTCCCGGTGCGCCGCGACGGGTGGTTCTACTACACGCGCACCGAGCGCGGGAAGGCGTATCCGATCTTCGCGCGGAAGCGCGGGTCGCTCGACGCGCCGGAGGAGGTCTACTTCGACCAGAACGCCGAGGCCGAGGGGCACGCGTTCTACGATCTCGGCGGGATGGAGGTGAGCCCGGACCACCAACGGCTCGCCGTGCTGGTGGACACCACCGGCTACGAGGACTTCATCCTGCGCATCAAGGATCTCGCGACGGGGCAGTGGCTCCCCGACCAGATCGAAAAGCTCAGTTGGGGCCTCGCCTGGGCCGACGACAATCGCACCCTCTTCTACATGACGCCGGACTCGGCGAAGCGCGGGGATCGCGTCTGGCGCCATGTGATCGGGACGCCCCGCACGGCCGATGTGAGCGTGTACCAGGATGCGGACGTCCTGTTCAACGTGAACCTCGCGCGCTCGCGGAGCGGTGCGTACATCCTCATTTCGTCGACCTCGTTCACCTCGAGCGAGTGGCATCTCATCCCGACCGCGCGCCCGACCGAGGCGCCGCGGGTCGTGGCGCCGCGTCGCCCGGGGATCGAGTACGAGGTGGAGCCCGGGGAGGGGGTACTCTACATCACGACCAACGAGGGGGCGCCGAACTTCCGGGTGATGACGGCGCCGCTCCGCGATCCCGCCCGAGCCAACTGGCGCGACTGGATCGCACCGCGCGCCGACGTCTTCATCGAGGGCGTGATGCCCTTCAAGCATCACGTCGTGGTGTCTGAGCGACGCGAGGGCCTGCGTCGCCTCCGCATCAGCGGCCTCGAGGGTCGCCGCGAGAGTCACGAGATCACCTTCCCGGAGGCCGCGTACGGCGTCTTCCCGGGGGGCAATCCGCAGTACGACGCGCGGGTGCTCCGCTTCACCTACAGCTCCCTCGTCACGCCGAACACCGTCGTCGACTACGAGATGGATCGTCGGACCCGGACCGCGTTGAAGCGCGACGAGGTGCTCGGCGGGTACGACCCCGCGCGCTACGAGGTCGAGCGGCTCTATGCCCTCGCCCGGGACGGCGTGACGCGCATCCCGATCTCCCTCGTGCACAAGAAGGGCGTGCCGCGCGACGGGAAGGCGCCGCTTCTGCTCTACGCGTACGGGAGCTACGGCTCGACCACCGAGCCGACCTTCAGCTCGCAGCGCTTCTCGCTCGTCGACCGCGGGTTCACCTATGCCATCGCGCACGTGCGCGGCGGGCAGGAGATGGGGCGTCCCTGGTACGACGACGGGAAGATGCTGCACAAGATGAACACCTTCACCGATTTCATCGACGTCGCCGATCATCTTGTACGCGAGCGGTACACGAGCCCGGACCGGCTCGCCGCCAACGGCGGGAGCGCCGGGGGCCTGCTCATGGGCGTCATCGCCAACCAACGGCCCGAGTTGTTCAAGGTGATCGTCGCGGACGTCCCGTTCGTCGACGTCATCAACACGATGCTCGATGCCAGCATCCCGCTCACGGCGCAGGAGTGGGAGCAGTGGGGCAATCCGGCGAAGCGCGAGGAGTATCAGTACCTGCTGCAATACTCGCCGTACGACAACGTCCGGGCGCAGGCCTATCCGCGGATGCTCGTTACGAGCGGGTTGAATGACTCGCGCGTGGGGTACTTCGAGCCCACCAAGTGGGTCGCGCGGCTGCGTGCGACGAAGACCGACAGTCATCCCCTCCTGCTCAAGATGCACATGGGAGCAGGGCACGGCGGCTCCTCGGGGCGCTACGAGCGGCTACGGGAACAGGCGTTCCGCTACGCGTTCATCGTCGATCAGGTCTCTCAGGGGCTCATCCAGTAGCCGTGTCCCCGCTCGGTCTCGCGTTCCTCGTCGGCGTCCAGGGCGTCGTCCTCGCGACCCTCGCCGCGCGACTCGTCGGCGGGCGCACCCGGCGACCGCCGGAACGTCCGATGTCGGACGGGCCTGAGCGGGGGCGATCAGGTGCGACGGCCAGCGGCGCGGCCGAGGCGTCGGCCGCCGATGCGCCGGGGCTCACCATCGTCGTCGCCTGCCTGAACGAGGCGGAGCGCATCAGCCCGTGCCTTGGGGGCCTCCGCGCTCAGGGGGCGCCCGTGCGCGAGATCCTCATTGTCGACTCGGGCTCCACCGACGGGACGCGTGCGCTCGTCGAGCAGGCGGCGGCCGAGGACCCGCGCATCCGACTCGTCACAGATCCACCGCTTCCCCAGGGATGGATCGGCAAGGCCTGGGCCCTGCAGCACGGCACTACGATCGCCACGCAGCCCTGGGTGCTCGGGATGGATGCCGACACTGAGGCGGAGCCGGGGTGCGCCGCGGCCGTCCTCGGCGCGGCGCTCCGCGAGGGGTTCGACGTCGTTTCCTTCGCGCCTTGCTTCGATGGGCAGACGGCCGGCGAGCGATGGGTGCAGCCCGCCCTCCTCGTCTCGCTCCTCTACCGGACCGGGGCGGCCGGGGATCCCCGGGTGCGGCCCGACCGGATCCTGGCAAACGGGCAGTGCTTCCTCGTCCGCAGGGAGGTGCTCCTTGCGCACGGCGGCTATGAGCCGGTGAAAGCCTCCTTCGCCGAGGACGTCTCCCTCGTGCGACACCTCGCCGGCCGTGGTGTGCCGGTGGGATTCCTGGATGGCTCGCGGCTCTACCGGGTCCGCTCGTATCGGGATGTCGGGCAGATGTGGCGGGAGTGGGGGCGGTCGATCGATTTGAAGGATGCGGTCTCGCCGCTCCGCCGCTGGGGCGATGCGCTGCTCATCGCCCTCGCGCAGGGCGTGCAGCTCCCGCTGCTCCTCTGGCTCGCGCTCGGCTGGTCTACGGTCCCGGCCGGGCCGACCCGGTCGGCCCTCCTCGGCCTCACCCTCGGGCTCCTTGGGATGCGACTCGGCCTGCTGGTGGCCCTGCGGGGGAATTACGCGAGGAGGGGGCTCGCCTGGTGGCTGAGCCCCCTCGCAGACCCCCTCGCGGCGGTGCGGATCGTCTGGTCGTCGGTCCGCCGGCCGCGGCGGTGGCGGAGCCGGACGTACGGCTGACCGCCGAGGCCGCGAAGGCTGGCGCGATGGCGCGTCGGGGTCTCAGGCCGTCGCGGTGACCGGCACCTTGGTGACGATCATCGCGCCGGTGATCTCGTCCGCTGGGTCGACGTTGAGCGTCCCCTCCTTCGTGAGCAGGTGCTGGACGAAGGTCAGCACGTTCCGGCTGAACATCGCTGAGGCGTGCGTGGGCATCGAGGCCGGGAGATTCACCGGCCCAATCACCTTCACCCCGTTGACATCGACCGTCTCGCCGGCCTTCGTCGCCTCGCAGTTCCCACCGGTCTCGGCGGCGAGGTCGACGATCACCGCGCCCGGGGCCATCGTCCGGACGGTCTCGGTCGTGATGAGCCGCGGGGCCGCCTTCCCGGGGATCTGAGCCGTCGTGATGACGAGGTCCATCGTCGCGAGATGGGCCTTCAGGGCCTCCTGGATCGCGGCCTGCCGCTCGGCGCTCTGCTCGGTGGCGTAGCCCCCCGCCGTCTGCGCATCAGCGGCGATCAGGTCCTGCGCCACAACCGTGGCGCCGAGGGACCGAATCTGCTCGGCGGCGGCCGGTCGGATGTCGAACCCGGAGACGAGGGCGCCGAGGCGCCGAGCCGTCGCAATCGCCTGGAGCCCGGCGACGCCAGCCCCGAGGACGCAGACCTTTGAGGGGGGGATCGTGCCGGCTGCCGTGCTGAGCATCGGGAGGAACTTCGGCATCGCCGCCGCCCCGAGGAGGACCGCCTTGTACCCGGAGACGGTCGCCTGCGAGGAGAGCACGTCCATGGACTGCGCCCGGGTGATCCGGGGGATGAGCTCGAGGGCCATCGCGGTGACCCCCTGGGCGTCGAGGGCGGCGATCTCCGTCGCGCTCGTGGCGGGCTGCAGGAGAGAGACCAAGCGGCTCCCCGATCGCATCTGGCGGGCCTCCGCGGCCGTCGGCTTCTGGACCTTGGCAACAAGGTCCGCGGCGAAGGCGCCCGCCGCGTCGGTCAGCGTCGCCCCGACCTTTTCATAGGAGGCGTCGGAGAAACCGCTGGCGAGGCCCGCGCCCCGCTCGACGAGGACGGTCACGCCCGCCTTGATCAGCCGGCCGCAGCTCTCGGGGGTGAGGGCGACGCGGGTCTCGCCTGGGGTGTGTTCGCGGGGGATGCCGATCTGCATGGTCGGGCGGGGTGGGGCGTGGAGGAGGTCGCGGGAAGCTAACGACCCTCGCCCGGAAATTGTTCAGCCTGGCGGTGGAAACCCTCCGGCAGGCGCCCAGAATGCGGGCCGATCGACCTAGAGCGCCCGGGTAGTCAGCCCCCGTTGCCTTGCAGAACGGGGGGCGCGGGCGACGATGGGGGCGAAGAGGGGGGCGAGGATGGGGGCGGCGATGGAGGCGCGCAGGCGGGGGGGGATGGGG
>DAISWY010000014.1:0-27296 GCA_036826135.1 Gemmatimonadaceae bacterium
GGCGGGGGGGTAGATAGGGCGAGAGGCTGCGTGCCGGAGGCGGTCGGCGGAATTGAGACCATACCTCCAATAATGGTGTATACTTTATTTACACTACGTATTCGAAGTAATGCCTAAGTTGTTGTTTATGAACGCACTATGATTTATTGAGATCCTCTGTTGACATTAGGACTCACGAGTCCAATATTAGGACTCGTGAGCCAGCGCAGACTCCAGATTATCGACGCCGCGGCGGAACTCATCGCCGAGAAGGGGTTCGTGCAGACGTCGGTCGACGACGTGATCGCACGGGCGGGGCTCAGTGGGAAGAGCCACTTCTACCACTACTTCAAGTCGAAGGACGCGCTTGGGCACGAGGTGCTCGCGCGGCAGTTCGACCTGCTCGGCGAGCGTGGCCTCGCGATCCTGCGCGAGCCGACCATCGATCCGATCGAGCGCCTGCAGGTCTTCATCGACTCTGTGGTGGCGATGCAGGTGGAGCGCGGGATGCGCGGGGGGTCGCCATTCGGCGCGCTCGCCGGCGACATGGCGGAGCAGGATGAGGGGTTCCGCGTGCGGATCGCGCGGGTCTTCCGCGGGTGGATCGATGAGATCGCCGGATTGCTGCGCCAGGCGGAGGATCGCCTTGAGGAGGGGGTCGACCCGGTGCGGCTCGCGCGCTTCATCGTCGCGACGCTTGAGGGGGCCACCACGATGGCGCGGATGAAGCGCGACGTCGGCCTGATGCACGGGGTCGCCTCGGACCTGAAGCGCTTCGTCGCCAGCCACGTGCGTGGGGAGGTCATCTCCTGATGATCCAGGGGCACGCCGCCACCGCCGCGTCACTCACGCCCACGCACCCGCGGGCGTCGTTCGACGCCGAGGCGCTCCGTCATCTCGACGCGCTCTACGCCTTCGCGCTCAAGCTCACGCGCGCGCGGGAGGATGCCGAAGATCTCGTCTCCGACACGATGCTCCGCGCGATCGAGCGGTGGGAGCAGTATCGGATGGGGACGAATATCCGGGCCTGGCTCTTCACGATCCTCTATCACGCCTTCGTCAGCCGGAAGCGCCGCGTCGACGCGCGCGAGGTGCAGCCGCTCGAGGACGAGGATGGTCGCCAGGTCTTCGAGGTGGTGGGCGACGCCGATCCCGAGACGGGGTTCTTCGATTCCTTCCTCGACGAGGGAATCGTCGCCGCGATCGCCGATCTTCCCGACGAGTACCGTTCGGCCGTCGTGATGAGTGACCTGCACGGCCTCCGCTACGCGGAGATCGCCGGGGTCCTCGGCGTCCCCGAGGGAACGGTGAAGTCGCGCCTCTTCCGTGGCCGTCGCCTCCTGCAGGAGCGCCTCCGCGGGTACGCGGAGGAGATGGGCTACCTCAAGCCTGCCGACGTCGGCGTCGCTGCGCCTTAGCGCGGTTCCCGCAGGTGCGCATATCGCACCAGCGGCGCGTGTGGGATTTGGTGTCGTCGGCGAAGTGGCGCGGGCAGCGCCGGTCGGCGCAGGTGCGGATCCGGTCGAACTCCCCGCGCACGAGCGAGTCGACGGCGGACTCCACAATCGGGATCACGAGCCCGCCGAAGACGTCGCCCACCGGCACGAAGGTCCGCACGTACCGGTCCTCGACGGCATCGACGCGTCGCGTGCCGACGGCGCGGCCGAGGACGCGGTTGATCTCCGCGACGGCGGCGTCGCGGGCGGCCTGGCCCGTCGTGCCGCGTCCGCGTTCGAGGAGCGCGCGCAGCGCGGCGCGGATGCGCCGCGCCTCGACGAGCGCCGCCGTGGCTCCCGAGGGTTGGTCGAGCGCGCGACGCCGGAGCGCCGAGGCGCGGGCGGCGTCGATGAGCTCGGCGGCCTCGAGCCACTCGACGTACTTGTCGAAGGCATCGATCGTGTCGAGACGGACGCCCAGGCGCGCGTCGTCGGTGTTGACGAAGTCGAGCCAGAGGCGGCCGCCGACGAAGACGAACGCGGGCGTCGGAGCGTCGAGCATCCCGCGAAGTTAGCGCCGGTGGCCGGCGCCTGCCGATGGCCTGCTACCGGCGGGTGGTGACGTCCCGCATCGACGTCGTGCGGCCACGTCGAGCGGCACGTCGAGCGGCATGTCGAGCGGTGATGTCCGAGGGCGGTGGCGTCTGCGTAGATTCGTTAGATGACTGTTCCGTCTCGTGCGCCGTCGTCCGCGCCGTCCTCCACGTTGTCGTCACTCGGGCGTGTCGCGGTGGGGTCCCGCAATCCGGTGAAGGGCGCGGCGGTGCGCGCCGTGCTCGCGCGCGTGGCGCCGTCGGCGGTGATCGAGGCGGTCGCCGCGGCGAGCGGGGTGCCCGACCAGCCCTTCGGTGACGCGGAGACGATCGCCGGCGCCCGCACCCGCGCCCGGGCCGCACGCGAGGCCACCGACGCGGATCTCGGCGTCGGGCTCGAAGGGGGGGTCGTCGACGGGCCCGAGGGGATGCGCACCTGTGCCTGGTGTGTCGTGGTCGACCGCGACGGACGCGAGGGCGTGGGTGGCTCGCTCGCGATGCCACTCCCGGACGCCGTCGCGAGGATGATTCGCGACGGGATGGAGCTCGGGCACGCGATGGACGCGCTGGTGGCCGCGGACGGCACGAAGTACGGCGCGGGCGCGGTCGGCATCCTGACGGCGGGGCAGATCGACCGGCAGGGGGCGTATGAGGTCCTCGTGACCTACGCGTTGGCGCCGTTCCTGCGCGCCGAGCTCTACGGGCGCTGAAGCCGCGTCACGCCTTCAGCTTCGCGCTGGGCCGAAGCACCAACACCGGCCGCCCCGCCGTCCGCACCAGCTTGTCCGCGACCGATCCGACAAAGACCCGCGAGAGCCCACGACCCTGCGTCGCGATCGCGACGACATCGGGGTCCGTCTCCTTCAGGTGCGCCTGCAGGCTCTTCGTCGGCGAGAGGTCCATCCGCACCGTCGCGGTCGTCGCGACGCCCCCCGCCGTGAACGTGCGCGCGATGTCGTCGAGCGCACGCTTCGCGAGTGCCGCCTCGGCATCGATGCCGAACGGGTCGGGACGGTCCGTCGGGAGATGCGAGATCACGTCACCCGGGATGTAGGGCGCCACCACGCGCACGAGGTCGAGTGTCGCCCCGTAGGCCAGTGCGAGGTCGCGTGCGACGGGGAGAATCGTCGCGGCGCGTTCGCTCCCGTCGAGCGTGACCGTGATGCGTCGGGGGGCGAAGGGACGCTCGGGATGCGCCTCGTTCTCGGGGAGTGTGAGCACCGGCCGATGCGAATGCCGGATGACCGCGTCGGCGACGGAGCCGAGCCAATCGGGCGCGAAGCCACCGGCCCCGTGTGTCGTCATCACGATGAGGTCGGCGAGGAGCCGGTCCGCCACCTCGTGAATGAGGCCTGCGGGGCTGCCGTCCTCGCAGAGCGGCGTGACGCGCACCCCGTGCGCAGCGGCCGCGCGCTCGGCCACGCCGGCCACGTAGGTGCGCGCGTGGCGTCGCACCGCATCGTCCGCGGCCAGCATATCCTGCGAGAAGATCGCCCCTTCCGCGGTGGCCCCCACCACCGTGATGGGAACGTGCGCGCGGACCAGATGCACCGCGCCGCCGGTGCGCTTCGCGAGGGCGCAGGCGACGGGAACGGCGCGCTCGGCGAGCGACGAACCGTCGAGCGGGACGAGGAGGGTGCGCAACATGCAGGGGCTCCGGGATGAGGGGGATGCGCGGCGGGCGGTCTCCTGCGCGTCGAGAGGTTAGCATTCCCGCACGCCCCGAGTCCGTCGGCGTTTCCCGCATCCGTCGTGAGGTGTCCGCCGTGTCCCAGTCCCCGCCGCCCCCGCTCCCCTTCGCCGTGCAGGACCGCGTGCGCTGGAGCGACTGCGACCCGCTTGGGATCATCTACTACGGCACCTACATCCGCTTCTTCGAGGTCGCCGAGCACGAGATGTTCCGTGCGGCGGGGCTGCCCTACGAGGTGATGCGCGTGCAGCGTCACGTGCAGCTGCCGCGGAAGGCCTTTCAGGTTGAGTTCCATTCTCCGGCGGAGATGGACGAGCTGGTCACGATCGAGGTGGGCGTCGCCCGCATCGGCACCACCGCCCTGACGATGCGCTTCGAGGTCTACCGGGCGTCGGACCGGACACACCGAGCGTCGGCGACGCTCACGGTGGTCTGTGTGACCAAGGAGGGGATTGAGAAGCGTCCGCTCCCGGATTTCGTGAAGGAGGCGCTCAGTCCTTATCGGGTGGCGGCACCGTAGGGGTGCCGCCGGACGGCGTGGTGTGCGCGCGCGCCTCCATCGCGGCGCTGACGCGCCGCGCTAACCGCTGTAGGCCGTCGTACGCCGCGTACTTGAAGGCGTCGGCCATCGCGGGGTAGTTGAAGACCGCGCCGATGAAGTAATCGAGCGTCCCGCCAAGCCCGATGACAGCGGCGGGAATGTGGATGAGCTCCGCCGCGCCTTCCCCCATCACGCTCGCGCCGACGAGGCGCTTGTCGTCGGTGCGGAAGAGCAGCTTGACGAAGCCGTCGAGCTCGCCGACGATCTGGCCGCGGGGGTTGTCGCGGAAGTGTGCGATGCCGCGTTCGACGCGGATCCCCTCGCGCCGTGCCGCCTCCTCGGTGAGGCCGACGGTCGCGACCTCGGGGATCGTCCAGATCGGCGTCGGCACGACGGGTGAGACGGCCGTCTTGAAGGGGAGGCCGAACGCGTGGCAGACCGCGACGCGCGCTTCCTCCATCGCGAGGCTTGCGAGGGCGGGAAGTCCGCAGACGTCGCCCGCCGCGACGACGCGTGGGTTCGTGGTGCGGAATGTCGTCCGATCGATCTGGACGAACCCCTGCGGCGTCACGGCGATGCCGGCCGCGGGGAGCTCGAGGTCCGCGATTCGTCCCTCACGCGCGGCGCAGTACAGCACCGCCTCGGCGTGGAGGACCCGACCGTCGCCGAGCGTGACGGTCGCGATCTCCCCGCTCACCCGGATGTCGGTCACGCTGACGTTGGCGGCGGTCTGGATGCCGAGGCGGCGGGTGAGTTCGTTGCGGACCGCGTCGGCGACGTCGGCGTCGAGTTGCGCGAGGAGCCGCGGGCGGTCGGTGACGAGGGTGACCTTCGCGCCGAGGGCGGCGAAGGTCGCGGCGAACTCGCATCCCACCGCGCCCCCCCCGATCACGACCAATCGGGCGGGAGGGGCTCGCAGGTCGAGCATTTCCTCGACGTCGAGGACGACCCGGCCGTCGAAGGGGATCTCGGCGGGCCGATGCGGCTGTGAGCCGGTGGCGATGAGGAAGCGCTCCGCCGCGATCCGGCGCGGGGCCTCGCCGGGGTGGGTGACCTCGAGGGTGTCGGCATCGGCGAAGCGCGCCGTCCCCCGGATCCGGGTGACCAGGTGCCGCGTGAGGTTCTCGTCGATCGCCTGCCACGCCGTATCGACGACCGTCCGCTCGCGGCGCATGAAGTCGCCGATGGAGGCGTCGGAGCGGACGCGCCAGTCGACCCCGGTCACGCCGCGCTGGCGGAGCTGGTGGAAGAGGAGCGCGGTCTCGCGGAGCGTCTTGGAGGGGAGGGCGCCCGAGTTCACGGCGGTCCCGCCGGGGCGGGGCGCGCGCTCAATCAGGCAGACGGACTTGCCGTAATACGCGGCCTGGGCCGCCCCCTTCTCGCCGGCCGGCCCGCTCCCAATCACGCAGAGGTCGTAACGCTCGGACATCGTCCGCGAAGTTACCCGAGCCCGCGGGCGAACGCGAGGCGAGACGCGTCCGTCGGCCCGGCCCCCCGGGGTGCGCCGGCGCGGTGCGCCCCCCGGCGCCCACCCTTATCTTTCGACCGATGACGGGCGACGCCACCTACTATCGGAAGGGCTTCGGGCTCCGCGCCGAGGTCCAGCAGACGCTGACGGCCGATTACGACGGCCATCTGGTCGACCTCCTGCTGGCGCGCGAGCACACGCTCACGGCGGGCCCGGTGACGGTCCGGCTCGCGCGGGAGTTTGGCTTCTGCTACGGGGTGGAGCGCGCGGTCGAGTACGCCTACCAGACGCGCGCCAAGTTCCCCGACCGACGGATCTTCCTCGCTGGAGAGATCATCCACAACCCGCACGTGAACGCGAAGTTGAAGGAGATGGGGATCGCCTTCCTCGGCGCGAGCCCGACGGGGTTCGACTACGCGCCGGTCGAGGCGGCCGACGTGGTGATCCTCCCCGCGTTCGGCGTGACGATCCACGACTTCGAGACGCTCCGCGAGCGCGGTTGCGTCGTGGTCGACACGACCTGCGGGTCGGTGCTCAACGTCTGGAAGCGTGTCGAGGTGTACGCCAAGGAGGGCTTCACGGCGCTCATCCACGGCAAGTACTACCACGAGGAGACGCGGGCGACGGCGTCCCAGGTGGAGAAGTACCCGGGCGGCACCTACCTGGTCGTGCGTGATATGGCGCAGGCCGAGGACGTGATGGCCTACATCGCCGGGAGCTTCGCCGGCGGGCGTGAGGCCTTCCTGACGAAGTACGCCCACGCGGCGAGCCCGCACTTCGATCCCGATGTGCACCTCCGGCAGATCGGCGTGGCGAACCAGACCACGATGCTCGCGCGGGAATCGCTCGCGATCGGTGAGGCGGTCGGCGCGACGATGGCCCGTGTGCACGGCGACGCCTACCGTGCCGAGCACTTCCGCACCTTCGACACAATCTGCAGCGCCACCCAGGACCGTCAGGATGCGGTGAATGCGCTGCTGCAGGAGCCGCTCGACGTGATGGTCGTCGTGGGCGGGTACAACTCGAGCAACACGATCTCCCTCGCCGCCCTCTGCGCGGAGCGGGTGACGACGTACCACATCGAGGACGCGCTCGGCATCGACCCCGCGGGTGGCGTGATCCGGCATCGCGACCTCGCGTCGGGGCAGGAGCGCGAGCTCGCGGCGTGGCTCCCGGTCGACCGGCCGATCCGCGTCGGATTGACTGCGGGGGCGAGCACCCCGAACAACAAGATCGGGGAGACCGTGGCCCGGATCCTCGCGACGCGGGGCATCGACCCAGCGACGGTGGCGTGATGCTGGAGGCGCTGATGGACCCGCAGCTTCTGGTCGGCCTCCTCACGCTCACCGGACTCGAGCTCGTCCTCGGGATCGACAACATCATCTTCATCGCGATCCTCGCCGGTCGGCTCCCGGTGACGGAGCGGGCGCGGGCGCGGTCCCTTGGGCTCGGCGGCGCGCTGCTGACGCGCATCCTCTTCTTGCTCTCGATCTCCTGGATCATGCGGCTCGAGACGCCGCTGTTCACCGTGATGGGGAATGCACTCTCGGGCCGCGACCTCATCCTCATCGTCGGCGGGCTCTTCCTCATCGGGAAGGCGACGTACGAGATCCACGCGAAGCTCGAGGGCGGCGCGCACGAGACGTCCGCGACCGGCTCGGCGGCGACACTCGCGGGCGTCGTCGCGCAGATCATGGTTGTAGACATCGTCTTCTCGATCGACAGCGTGATCACCGCCGTCGGGATGGTCTCGCACGTCGGCGTGATGATCGCCGCGAACGTGATCGCGCTCCTCGTGATGCTTGCCGCTGCCGGCCGGATCGCGGACTTCGTTGAGCGGCACCCGACGGTGAAGATCCTCGCGCTCGCCTTCCTCGTGATGATCGGCGGGAACCTCTTCGTCGAGGGGTTCGGCTATCACATCCCGAAGGGGTACACCTACGTGGCGATGGCCTTCTCCGTCGCCGTGGAGGCGCTGAACATCCGGCTGCGGAAGGTCTCGGCGCCGGTGCATCTGCACGGGCCCGGCGAGTCGTGAGCCCGGTGGGCCCCGTCGACACCCTGCTCGCGGGGCTGATCGACTACGCCGGGCTCTTTCCGCCGGCGGCCCTCCCGATGCGCGATGCGGTCGCGCGCTATGCCGAGCATCGCCGCGGCGCCGATCGAGCGATGCTCGGTCGCTTCGTCCTCCCGGCGGCACGGCTCACCGAGTTCACGACCGAGGTCGATCGCCTGCCGTTCGGTGCGCCCACGCCGGCCGATCCCTGGGGATTGGCTGTCCTCGCGAACGTGACCGACGCGCCGATGCTCCGGGTCTTCGCCGGCACCTATGGGAGCTGCCTGACGGCGGATGTCGTGGAGACGAAAGCCGATGACGTGGCGACGATCGAGGCGATCGCCGCTGCATTCGGCTCGGCGTCCGTGTCCGGGTCCGCGTCGGCCGACGCGTCCACGCCGATGGCGACGGTCTACGTCGAACTCCCGCTGCAGGCGGATCTGCCGTTGCTCGTCGCGGCGCTCGCACGCCTCGGCCTCCGTGCCAAGGTCCGCACCGGCGGCCTGACCCCCGACGCCATCCCCGCGCCCGCGGACCTGCTCCGGTTCCTCACGTGCTGTGTGCGTGCCGGCGTCCCGTTCAAGGCGACCGCGGGGCTGCACCATCCGCTTCGCGGTGAGTACCCGCTGACGGGCGATGCCGACGGGCCGCGCGCGACGATGTACGGCTTCCTCAACATCTTCCTGACGGCGGCCTTCCTCCACAACGGGGTCGATGCATCTGCGGTGGCACCGCTGCTCGAGGAACGGGACCCCGCGGCGATCGCCGTGGATGGCACGTCGCTGCGGTGGCGTCACCTCGCGCTCGCCGTACCCGCGCTCGCCGCTTTCCGCGCGGCGTCCGGTGCCTCCTTCGGTTCCTGCTCGTTCGACGAGCCGGTCCACGACCTCGCCGCCCTCCACTTCCGATGACGATGCTCGACGCGACGCACGATCCCGCGCTCCGCTCCTGGGTGGCGTCGGCGCAGGCCCCCGACACCGACTTCCCGATCCAGAACCTCCCGCTCGGAATCGCCGATTGGGCCGATGGGCATGTGGCGGTCGTCGTTGCCATCGGCGATCAGGTGTGCGACCTCGCGCGTGCGCGCGCGGCAGGGTTGCTCGACGGCCTTGATCCGGCGATCACCGACGCGCTGACGGCGTCGACGCTCAACGCCCTCGTCGCGCTCGGGCGTCCCGCGCTGACCGCGCTGCGCACGGCAGTCTCCCGGATGCTGCGCGCCGATACCCCCGAGGGCGTCCGCGCGCAGGGGACGACGGGGCTTGTCGCGAACGCGTCCGACATCACGATGCGGCTCCCCGTCGCGATCGGTGACTACACCGACTTCTACGCGAGCATCGACCACGCGACGAACGTGGGTTCGATGTTCCGTCCCGATCAGCCGTTGCTCCCGAACTACCGCCACGTCCCCATCGGCTACCACGGCCGTGCGTCGTCCATCGTGCCGAGCGGCACGGTGATCCGGCGTCCGCACGGGCAGGTGGCCGCGAATCCCGCGGGCCCGCCCACCTTCGCGCCGACGGCGCGCCTCGATTACGAACTCGAGGTGGGAGCCGTGATCGGCCGCGGCAACGCGCTCGGCCAGTCGATTCCGTTGGCGCAGGCGGAGGACCATCTCGCCGGCCTCGTGCTCGTCAACGACTGGTCCGCGCGCGATATGCAGGCGTGGGAGTACCAGCCCCTCGGGCCTTTCCTCGCGAAGAACTTCGCCACGACCATCTCGCCCTGGCTCGTCACGCTCGATGCGCTCGCCCCCTACCGCACCGCGGCGCGCGGGCGTTCGTCGGAGGAGCCGGCGCCGCTGCCGTATCTCGCCGACGCGGGTGACGCGGCGCACGGGGCGTTCGCGATCACGCTTGAGGTCTGGCTCCGCTCCGCGGCGATGCGCGCCGCCGGGATGCCCGCCGTGCGACTCAGCCGCGGGGACTTCTCGACGATGTACTGGACCCTCGCGCAGATGCTGACGCACCACGCGAGCAACGGGTGCAACCTGCAGCCTGGGGACCTGGTGGCGAGTGGTACCGTCTCGGGGCCAACGAAGGACTCGCGCGGATGCCTGCTGGAACTCACCTGGCGTGGCGCCGAGCCTATCACGCTCCCCTCGGGCGAGACCCGCGCCTTCCTCGCCGATGGGGACGAGGTGACGCTGCGCGGGGTCTGTGAGGCGCCGGGGCGTCCGCGCCTCGGGTTCGGGGGATGCACCGGCATCGTGGAGGTCGCATGAGACGCATCGGTTCGATCGACCCAGGTCGTCTTCTTCACACCGCGCGCGCGGTGATGGCGCATGGCGTGGGGCGCGTGGTGGGCCTAGCGGGGCTCTCCGCAGCATCCCTCGCCGCGCCTCTCGCCGCGCAGTCGGGCACCGAGATCTGGGTGGCGCCGCTTCGCGCGTCCGCGACCGCGATGATCGGTGAACCGGTGAACGTCACGCGCCGGCCCGGCTACGACAACCAACCGGCGTTCACGCCGGATGGCCGCGCGCTCTGGTTCACGCGCATCGGCGCTGACGCGCCCGCGGACATCTGGCGTGTCGGCGTCGACGGCACCGGGGCCACGCGCGTCACGCACACGGACGAGAGCGAGTACTCGGCGACGCTCACGCCAGATGCGGCCGCGCTCTCCGTGATCCGCGTGGAGCTGGACAGCACACAGCGGCTCTGGCGGTTCCCGCTCGACGGGAGCGCTCCGTCGCTGGTGCTCCGCGCCCTCCGGCCCGTCGGCTACCACGTCTGGGTGAACGAGGCCAATCTCGGTGCCTTCGTCCTCGGCGACCCGAACGCGCTGGTGCTCGTGGATCCGCGCACGGAGCGCGTCGACACCCTCGCCCGCGACATCGGGCGCGCGCTCGTACGCGTGCCGGGCCGCGACGCGTTCACCTTCCTGCGGGTCGGGCGCGACACCAGCTGGATCAGCGAGGTCGATGTGCGCGCGCGGACGATCCGACGCGTGGCGCCGGCACCCCGTGGCGCCGACTATCACGCCTGGGCGCCCGGCGGGCGTCTCCTCGTGACGCAGGGACTGCGGGTGCTCATGTGGGTGGACGGGCGCTGGGACACGGTGCTCGACGTGACGGGACGCGGGATCGGCACGCTCTCGCGGCTCGCGGTCAGCCCGACCGGCGACCGCATCGCGTTCGTCGCGGACGAGGCACCGCCGCGCTGACGCTTGCGGTGACGCCGGGGTCCTGATGAGGATTCCCGGTCGATGACGCCCAAGACCAGCCGCACCCCATCCCCCGACGCGCACCCGGTGCGCGACGCCGCCGACGCCCTCTACCGTGCGGCACAGGAGAGCTGCCGACAGCACGACCGGCTCGCCCGGACGCTGCAGCACGGGCTCGATGACCTCGAGTTGGAGGGGGTCGCCGAGGTTGCCGATCTCTGTGACCGGCAGCTCGCGACGGCGACGACCCGGTACGAGACCACCGCGGCCGCCGGCCGCGGCGCCGAGGATGAGGGGTGGTGGCACGCCGCGAACGCGCTCTGGATGGCGAGCCGCGAGTACTGCCGGCGTCACGCGCAGAGCGATGCCGTCGCCACCCGACTCAAGCGGCACGGCGCCGCGCAGCTCGGCGAGATCTCGATGGAGTACGAACTGGAGGTCTCGGCGCGGATCGTGCTCCGACAGGCGATCGCCGGCTACGCCACCCACCGCCCGGGCGCGTCGGCCTGATCGCGTGGCGGGGCGCCGCGGCGCCCCGCCACGCCACCCTCACCGCGCGTCGCTCACCTCGGCCCACGCGGCCATCGCCGCGTCGAGCGCCCGCCGCGCCGCCGCGAGCTCCTGATCCAGTGCCGCCGCGGTGCGCGCCTTCTCCGCGGAGCCGTCGTAGAGGTCGGGGTCGGCGAGCTGTGCCTCGAGCTCGGTGACGCGCGCCTCGTGCCGCTGGACGCTCCGTTCCGCGTCCTCGGCGGCGCGCTTGCGTGCGCGCCGGGCGGCGTGGTCGTCCTCCTGCGACGCCTCATTCCGCTTCGCGCGCACCTTCTCCGCAGTGCGTCGGGCGTCGGCGGCCTCGGCGTCGGCCTTTGCCGCGGCGGCGACCCGTGCGGCGCGGTCCGCCTCCCATTCGATGAAGGGGCCGTCGTAGTCACGTAGGCGCGTGCCGTCGAACCACCAGACGCGCGTGGCGACCTCGCGCAGGAAGGCGCGGTCGTGGCTCACCAGGAGCACCGTGCCCTCGTACTCGTCGAGCGCATCCTCGAGCGCTTCGATGTTCTCGACGTCGAGGTGGTTCGTGGGTTCGTCGAGGACGAGGAGATTGGCGTGCGAGAGCGTGATGAGCGCCATCGCCATCCGCGCGCGCTCGCCGCCGCTGAGCGTGCCGATCTCGCGGAAGACCTCGTCGCCGCTGAAGCCGAAGGCGCCGAGGTGGTTCTGCACGGCCCCGCGGCTCCAGAGGGGCCGCTGGTCGAGGATCGCATCCATCAGCGACTTGCGGAGCGGAAGGTCGGCGAGGTCCTGCCGGAACCAGGCGGGGGTGATCGAGCTGCCGATGCGCGCCTCACCGGCGGCGGGAGCCCGCTCGCCGAAGAGCGTGGTGATGAACGACGACTTGCCCGCACCGTTCGGCCCGACGAGCGCGACGAAGTCGTTCCGACGGAGCACGGCCGTGAAGTCCTCCACGAGCACGCGGTCGGGGACCTCGACGCGCAGGTCCTTCACGGCGATGACCTGATCACCGCCGCGCTCGGCGGGCTCGAAGCGCAGTGACATCGCGGCCGGATCCCCAGGCGGCGGGGCGAGCCGGGGGAGCCGCTCCAGACGCTTGCGCTTTCCCTTGGCCTGGAAGGAGTTCACGCCCGCGAGGTTCCGGCGGATGTACTCCTCCTCCTTCTTCACGTAGGCGATCTGCTTCTGCAGTTCACGTTCGCGGGTGAGCCGCCGTTCGGCACGCTGTGGCACGAACTGCGAATAGTTCCCCTTGTACCACTCGCCGCTGCGCCCCTCGATGTGGAGCACGTGGGAGCAGACCGCATCGAGAAAGGCGCGGTCGTGCGAGACGACGAGGATCGTCTCGTCGCACTCGCGCAGCCAGTCTTGCAGCCAGGTGGTTGTGTCGAGGTCGAGGTGGTTGGTCGGCTCGTCGAGCATCAGCAGGTCCGCCGGCGCGATGAGCTGCGCGGCGAGGCCCACGCGCCCACGCTCACCCCCCGAGAGGGAGGCCACCGGGCGCGTCTTCGACTCTTCAGCGTCGAAGCCGAGGCCTTGGAGCACCGCGTCGACCCGCGCGTGATAGACGTAGCCGCCGAGGTCGGCGAAGCGCTCCTGATCCCGGCCGAAGCGCTCGAGGAACTCGTCGGTGACCTGCTCGCCCATCTCCCCGAGCTGGATCGCCTGGTCGGCGATCGACTGCTCGAGTGCGATCACCTCGCGCCACGCGGCCGCCGCGGCTTGCCACACGGTGGTCGCGCCCTCGAAGGCGCGATGCTGGTCGAGGAGCGCGTGCCGGAGCCCCGGCTTCCGGGCCACGCTGCCCGCGGTCGCGGTCAGGTCCCCGGTGATCACCTTGAAGAGCGACGATTTTCCCGCGCCGTTCCGGCCGATGATGCCCCAGCGGTCACCCTCACCCACGGTGAAGGTGATGTCTTTGAGGAGTTCCGTGGCGCCGAAGGAGATCCCGACGCCCGACATCGAGAGGATGCTCATGTGTCGGTGGGGGTCGGGACGGTGAGGTCGCCGGTCGTCAGCGCGCGCTCCGCCACGGCCCGGATGGTCGCGTCGGCGTTCCGTTCGAGGGCGCGGATCGCACGTCGGGCGCGCCGCATCGCTGTGGGGATGAAGAGCCGGGCGGCTTCGAGGTCCGCCGCCGCACCGGACTCACCGTGCCGGGTAATCGCCGTGGTCGCGCGCGAGAGGACCGCCGTCGCGAGGTAGCAGTCGATCGCGGCGTTCGCCATCCGCTCCTGGAGCAGCTGGCGCTCGATGATCCCCTTCCCGTGTTCGATGAGCGCCTTCTCCACCGCCAGCGCGAGGCCGTGGATGTTCTCGGCCACGAGCTCCGCCTCGTCGGCGAGGGCGCGGTGCACCTTGGTGAAGCTCGGCTTCACGACGGTGCGCTTCACGCGACCGGTCAGATAGCTCGAGATCGCCCCGAGCGAGTGCAGGGGGTCCTTGAACGCCTTGCCGACGGCGCGCAGCTCCTCGCCGGGCTGTTGGAGTCCCATCAGCGCGATCAAGGCGCGGAGCACCTCGTTGGTGCCCTCGAAGATCATGTTGATGCGCGCATCGCGGAGCGCCTGCTCATAGCGGTACTCCTTGGAGTAGCCGATGCCGCCGGCAATCTGCATCGCCTCGCTCGCCGTACGGAACACGAGCTCCGAGGCGTAGATCTTGCACGCCGCCGTCTCGAGCGAGAAGTCGACGCCACCGCGGTCGACCATCGCGGCGCAGAGCATCCATCCGGCATCGCTCGCGTAGCAGTCGGCCGCCGCGGCCGCAATCTTGCGCTGGATCATCTCGAACTGCCCGATCGGTCGCCCGAACTGCTCGCGCTGCCGCGCGTGCGCGATCGCCATGTTCATGATCTCGCGCGTGCCGCGCGAGGATCCCGCGGCGAGGCCGAGGCGGCCGGAGTTGAGGATTTCGAGCGCGATGTGGAAGCCGTCGCCCACCTCGCCAAGCCGGTTCTCGACCGGCACCCGCACTCCCTCGAAGGTGATCGAGCGGGTGTCGCTCCCCTTGATCCCCATCTTCTCCTCGACCTTGCCGAGGGAGACGCCGGGAGACTTCGCGTCGACGATGAACGCCGTCACGCGCTGCTTCGGCTTGCCATCGACGACGACGGGGACCTTCGCGAAGACGGTCAGTACGCCCGCGTAGCCGGCGTTGGAGATCCAGATCTTGGTCCCGTCGAGCACGTAGTGGGTGCCGTCCGCGCTGGGGACGGCCATCGTGCGCATCGCCTGCGCGTCGGAGCCGGAGCCCGGTTCGGTCAGACAGAACGCGCCGATCAGCTCGCCGCTGGCGCACCGCGGGAGCCACTGCTGCTTCTGCGCCTCGGTGCCGAAGAGGATGATGCCCTTGATCCCGATGCTCTGATGTGCGCCGAAGTAGACGGCGAGCGCGGCGTCGCGCGCGCCAATCTCGCCGAAGACGCGGCTGAAGACGAGCGTCGACGCGCCGAAGCCGCCGTACGCCTCGGGGATGTTCAGTCCCATCAGGCCGAGCTCCGCCATCCCCTGGCGCACCTCGTCGGGGAAGCGCCCGTCGTGATCGATCCGCGCCGAGTCCACCGTGTCGTCGGCCCAGCTCCGGAAGCTGTCGAGGATCGCGGTGAGCGACTCGCGCTCCTCGGCCGTCGGCTCGGGGAACGGGAAGACCAGCTCCTCGCGGATCTCCCCGAGGAACATCCCGCGTGTGAAGGACGGGTGGTGATCGGGGTCCGCGAGATGTGGCGCGGTCGGGCCTGCGGCGGTGATCGGGGCGGTCATCGGAGCGTGGGGCGCGGCGGAGGGCGAGAGGTCGTACGGTGCCGGTGGATACCTGCAAGTTATCGGTGGGCACCCGCACGCGCCGAGGCATCGGGTCGCTCGCGTGGGCGCTGCGTGGGCGCTGCGTGGGCGCTGCGTGGGCGCTGCGTGGGCGCTGCGTGGGGGCCGCGTGCGCCGCATGGCCGCTTGCGGCGCGTCCCCGGCCCCCCGAGGTTGCGGCATGCGCCTCGACTGGCCCAGCGCCCTCTTCCTCCTCGTCCCCGTCGCCGCGGTCGTAGGGTTCCTGCTGGCCATCCCGGTCCAGCGGCTGCTGCATCGCCTGGTGCGCCGGCTGGTGCCGGGTCCTGACCCCGTCCCCGACGCCCATCTCGTCGCCGCGGTCCGGTGGCCGCTCGCCCTTCTCCTCAGCGCGGGCGCCTCGCGGCTCGCCCTCGAGTGGATGCGGACCGACAAGCCCGTCGAGCGCGTCGCCGGCGATCTGCAGCAGGCGGTGGCGATCGTTGCCGTCTTCTGGACGCTCTGGCGGGCGATTGCCGTCGCCCAAGCGGCGCTCCCGGCGAGCCGGTGGGGCGCGCAGCATCCGGCCGCCCGTTCCCTCATCCCCCTCGCCGCCCGCATCGGCCGCCTCCTCGTCCTCGTCTCCGGCGTGCTCGCGGTCCTCGCGAGCTTCGGCTACCAGGTCACGACGCTCGTCGCCGGGCTTGGCATCGGCGGTATCGCGATCGCCTTCGCGGCCCAGAAGACCCTCGAGCATTTCTTCGGGTCGGTGGCGATCGGGATCGACCAGCCCTTCCGCGTCGGTGACACCATCATCGTCGAGGGCGTGGAGGGCGAGGTGGAGGCGATCGGCCTGCGATCGACGCGCCTGCGCACCCCGGACCGCACCATCGTCAGCCTACCCAACGGGCGGCTCGCCGACATGCGGACCGAGAACCTCGGACCGCGTGACCGGTTCCGCTTCCGGGCGAAGTTTGGCCTGGAGCACGGGACGCCGGCCGACACCGTCCACCGGGTGCGCGACGCGGTCGACGCGCTGCTCCGCGCGGACCCGCGCGTCTGGGCCGACCTCGTCAGCGTCCACGTGGTGGCGCTCGGCGAATCGTCGATCGATCTCGAGGCGGTCTGCTGGGTGCGCACCACCGAGGCCGAGGAGTTCAAGCGGGTCCGTGAGGCCCTGCTGCTCGGGATCCTCCGCTGCATCGAGTCGTCCGGGTCCACGCTGGCCTTCCCCCGCCAGAGCGTGGCCATCCGGCGGGTGGACGAGCCGGGGATGTGACCGCAGGCCCGGATCCCCGAGTCTTCCCCGATAGATGACGGTACGCTCTGACGGCACCTTGGTCCTCGCGGTCCTGGATGGCGATGCCGAGTCCTTCGGGGTGCTGGTGCGTCGCCATCAGGCAGCGATGTTCCGGTATGCGGTTCGGATGTGCGGTGACCGGGACGACGCGGACGACGTGGTGCAGTCCGCCTTCGTGCGGGCGTATCGGAACCTCGCCCAGTGCCGGGAGGGGGAGCGGTTCGCGGCGTGGGTACGGCAGATTGTGATGAACGAGTGCCGGACGTTGTTGGCGACCCGCGGTCGGCGGTCGCGGTGGTTCGTGACGGACGAGGCGGTGCTGGCGGCGGCGGAGTCACCGACGCCCACTATGGACCCCGAGGGGCCGGAGCTCGGGCGGATCGAGCGGGCGCTCGGCACGCTCACCTCCGACCTGCGGGAGGCGTTCCTCCTCAAGCACATGGAGGAGCTGAGCTATGAGGAGATGGCGCAGCTGACCGGTGCCGGCGTGTCGGCGCTCAAGATGCGTGTGAAGCGAGCCTGTGAGCAGCTGCGGGAGCAGCTGGAGAGTCGAGACGATGGATGAGCAGATCCCCCAGATGAGTGACGAGGCGTTCGGGGCACGGCTCGGTGCCGCGCTCCGCGCGGCGGAGCCGCTGCCGTCGGGTGCCGAGGCGCGGCTGCTGGCCACGCTCGCGGCCACCCCACGGCCCGCGCGTCTGCTCCCGTGGTGGCGACGGTCGCTTACCGTCACCGTGTCGCCGATCGGTGCGCTGGCGATTGCCGCGGGCTTCGCCGGTCTGGTCGTGCTGGGCGGCTTCGGAGCCTCGCGGGTGCTCGCGCCTGCCCGCGGCGTGGCCGTTGCGGCGGCACCGGACACGGTGCACCTCGTCCGGTTCGTGCTGGTCAATCCCGAGGCCACGCAGGTCGCGCTCGCGGGCGACTTCAATGGCTGGCAGTCTGAGGCACTGACGCCGGCGCCCTCGGGTGGCGTCTGGAGCGTCGCGCTCCCGCTCACCGCAGGGCGCTACGAGTACGCGTTCGTCGTCGACGGCGAACGCTGGATCGCCGACCCGTCGCTCCCAGCCGCGCGCGACGAGTTCGGTGGGGAGCATTCCGTGCTGCACGTGGGGTCCCAGCGGGTGATGTGACCGCAGGGTCGCATCCTCGAGTCTACCTTTCAGAACGTCGGCCTTCCGCGTGCCGGCGTCGTCACCATCAGCTGGAGCGTTCGATGTTCCGAAGCCATCGTCTGACTCGTACTATCCCCGTCCTCGCGGCGACGCTGCTGCTCGGGGCGTGCGACATGCTTCCGACTGGGAGCAACGAGGTCGCCCTCGCCGAGGACTACGCCCTGGTGATGTTCGGCGAGCCGGGCGCGTCGCTCGAGGGGACCCTCGGACCGCAGTCGCCGCGGCATTCCACGGACGGCCGCTCGGGTCGCGCTCCGCTCCCGGATTCGCTCGCGCTCACGCAGGTCCAGAAGGATTCGATTGACGTCCTCAAGGCGGCCTTCAAGACAGCGAACGCGGAGTCGCTCGCGCAGCTCAAGGCGATCTTCGACGAGGCCAAGGCGGCCCGTCAGGCGGGGAAGACGCGCGACGAGGTCCACGCGATCCTCGCGACGGCTCGCCCGATCCGTGACGCGCTCAAGCCCGCGGTCGAGGCGCTGCACGCCGCGATCCGCGCGGTCTTCACGCCGGCGCAGCGCGCCTGGCTCGAGGCCAATCGTCCGCCGATGCCCGGTGGGCTCGGCCCGATCGGTCGCGGTCATCGTCCGCCGCCGCCCCCGCCGGGCGGGAACGGCTGATCGCTGCGGGACAGGAATCCGCGTGTGATGATGCGCCCCTCGACGCTCCTCCTCCTGCTCGCGCTCGGCGCGCCCGTCCTCTCGGGGACGGGCGTGTCCGCCCAGGCGCCGGGTCGGGATCCGGTGGCGCGGTTGCGTGAGGTCCTGCCCGCTGACGTGGCCGATCGCGTCCTCGCGACGGTCACGGCGGCGCGCGAGCGTGGGTTGCCGGCGCAGGCGCTCGAGAACCGGGCACTCAAGTACGCCGCCCGCGGCGTGACGCCTGAGCAGATCGAACGCTCGGTGGCGGAGCACGCGCTGCGGATGGATCGCGCACAGTCCGCGCTGCTTGGCGCGCGCAGTGGGCTGCGCCCCGGCGGTGATGAGATTGATGCCGCCGCTGAGGCGATGCGGATGGGCGTGGACGGTGCGGCCGTCAGCGCGCTCGCGAAGTCGGCGCCGTCCGGTCGGTCGCTCGCTGTACCGCTCTTCGTCGTCGGCAGTCTGATGGACCGCGGTCTGCCGTCCGACGAGGCGATCGCTCGGGTGCGCGACCGGCTTCAGTCGCGGGCGACCGACGCGGAACTCGAGCGGATGCCCGACGCGGAATTCGACGGCCGCCGGGGCGCGCCTGGATCGATGGGTGCGCGCGGCGGGATGCGTGATGGCGGGCCCGCCGGCGCACGGCGCCCCGGGATGGGGCCTGGTCCGGGGCAGGGGATGCCCGGGGTGCGCGGCCCGGGCGTCCCACAGAACGGGGGCGCCACGACCTCCCCGCGCGCCGGCGGTGGCGGGCTCGTGGGGCGACGCCGCCCGTAACACCTCGCCTGATGCCTCGATGAGGAGTTGGTGGATGCGGCGTCGGCAGACGCACGCACGACTCGCCGGGAATGCGCGGATGCGTGTTCCCGGCGTCGTCTTGCCGTGGGGCGCGTGGCCCGTGGCGCTCAGCGCCATCGTCGGCATCGTCGCGACGCCGGTCACCCTGCCCGCGCAGTGGCTGCATACGAGTCTCGGGATCGGCGCCGCCTCCGTGCGGTACGCACAGGCGCTCGAGGTGACGATGCTGAGCCTCACGCCGACGGTCAGCCTCCTCTCCTCGCACGGATCCCTCTCGGCGACCGGGGTGCTCGCCTCGACCGCGGCCCAGGGGGTAGTAGCCGCCGCGCTCACGTCCTCTTTCGATGCCCCACTCGCGGTGGATGTCGCGCTCCTCGCGGGAGGCAGTCGGTCCGATGGCGCGGTCACGCGCCAGTCGCGCCTCACGGGGCGGGTGCAGTGGCGCGGCACCCGTGCCGGACTCTGGGTCGGCGCGGGTCGCGGGCTCGTCGCTGACGGCTCGACGTCGAGTACCACGCGCTTGCAGGACCTCGGGGCGTGGCTCACCCTCGGCGCAATCGACCTGACGCTCACGCGGTTCCCGACCGCGGCCGGTGATTCGGTTCGGTTCACGGACACCGAGCTCGTCGTGCGTTGGAATCGTTCACGGCTGACCGTGGAGGGCACCGCGGGATGGCGCAGCGGCACGGCGCGTGTGACGGGGATCGATGATCCGGGACGCTGGCGGAGTGTGAGCGGTGCGTGGCGATTCTCCGACCGCGTGGCGCTCGTGGCGGCGGTGGGCTCTTACCCGCTCGACCTGCTGCAGGGATTTCCTGCCGGGCACTTCACCTCGGTGAGCCTTCGCTTCACGCCCGCGCGCCCGACGGAGGTGCGCCCCGTGCGCGCGGCGGCATCGGCCGAGACCGCAGCGTCAGCGAATGGGATTTCGACGCTCGTGGTCCGTGAACTCGACGACGGACGCCACCGGCTTCGTCTGCGCGCGGTCGGTGCGACGCGCGTCGAGCTGCAGGGGTCGATGACCGCGTGGGCCCCGGTCGCCTTCATCCCCGAAGGGGACGGGTGGTTCGCGGTGGACCTGATGATTCCGCCCGGCACGCACGAGCTCGTCGTGCGACGCGATGGGGGCGAGTGGGTCGTGCCGCCGGGTCTCGCGGTGCGCCTCGACGAGTTCGCCGGACGCACCGGCATCCTCGTGATCGAGACGCCGTAGGCGGGCGGACTCAGCTCACGCCGAGGAAGCGCGGCAGGTCGCGCTGCAGCACATAGGCGCTCGCCGCCGCCATCGCCAGCGCGACGATCACGCCGAGCATCGTGAGCGCCCGCGGATGTTGGTAGGCCCCGACCACGGCGGGGCGGTGTGCGGCGATGAGCATCGCGGCGAGGCCGATCGGAAGGATGAGGCCGTTGAGCGCGCCGACGAGGACGAGGATGCGCACCGGCTGACCGACCATGAGGAAGATCGCCGCCGAGCTCGCGATGAATCCGATGACGACGCGCGTCCAGTGCCGCTCGAGGACCGGGTGGAGGTCGCGCAGGAACGACACCGAGGTGTACGCCGCGCCAACCACCGAGGTGATCGCAGCGCTCCACATCACGATGCCGAACAGACGGTAGCCCACCTCGCCGGTGGCGAGGCGGAAGACAGAGGCCGGCGGATTCGTTGAATCGAGCGCCAACCCCTGGTGCACGACCCCGAGTGCCGCGAGGAAGAGCACTGCGCGCATCAACGAGGCGACGCCGATCGCGGTCGCGGCGGAACGGGTGACGGCGGGGAGCGCCGCCTCACCGTGCAGCCCTTCCTCCACCAGTCGATGCGCCCCCGAGAAGGTGATGTACCCACCGACGGTGCCGCCGACGATGGTGACGATCGAGAGGAGGTCGATCTGCATGGGACGTACCGCCCGCAGGGCCGCCTCCGCCAGTGGTGGCGTCGACGCGACGGCCACGTACAGCGTGAGCACGACGAGTACGAATCCGAGCCCGACGGCGAATCGGTCCATCGCGCGGCCCGCCTCCTTCACCAGGAAGAGGCCGACCGCCACGGCGGCGCTCAGCACCGCCCCGACGTCCACGGGGAGGCCGAACACGACGCCCAGCCCGAGCCCCGCACCGGCGACGTTCCCCACGTTGAAGGCGAGGCCGCCGATCGCCACCAGGACCGCGAGCGCGGTGCCGAGACCCGGCGCGACGGTGTTCGCCACCTCGCCGGCGCGACGTCCGCTCACCACCAAGACGCGCCAGATGTTCAGTTGTGCCGCGAGGTCGATCACCACGCTCACGAGGATCGCGAAGGCGAAGCTCGCGCCGAGCCGCTCGGTGAAGACGGCGGTCTGTGTGAGGAACCCCGGCCCGATCGCCGAGGTCGCCATGAGGAAGGCGGCGCCGATCAGCGCCGAACGGTGTCGACCAGCCATCCGAGGGTCCACGCGGCGAGGGCGCAGGCGAGCGAGAGGAGGAAGGGCGTCGGGTGCGCAAGCACCGTCGCGGCGAGATAGCTCGTCACCCCGGTGAGGAGCGTCAGGGCGGCGGTGCGCGGACTCCCCGCTCGGGTGAAGAGCCCGAAGCCGACGGTCACCACCACGCCGGTGCTCCCGAGCGCGGAGGCCTGCTCCACGAGCGCGAAGACGCCGTCGCTGTTGAGCGCGAGGAACCACGCGAGCACCCCGAAGCCCACCACGCCGGCGCGGGCGATCCGGACTTTGATCGCCTCATCCTGCACCTTAGCGAGGGGCACGATCAGGTTGTGCGAGAGGAGTCCCGACGCGACGAGGAGTGTGGAGTCCACCGTCGAGAGGATCGCCGCGATGAGGCCGCCGGCGAAGACGGCGAAGAGCACCGGCGGAAGCGAGTCGCGCGCGATGGTCGGGAGCAGCTGTTCCGGATTCGAGAGGTCGGTCACGAGGGCGCCGGCGAGCAGCGCGATCACCACCGGGATGCTGCCGACGAGCATGTACATCGCGCCCGCCGCGAGCGAGGAGCGCTGCGCGACCGTCGCCGTGCGCGCGGCGATCACGCGGCTGACGATCTCGGTCGCGGTGAGCGAGCCGATCACCGGAATCGCCCAGGCCTCCACCGCGAGCCAGACCGGCCCCGCCGCGGCGGGCGTGAGGTTCACCCGATCGGTCGTCGCGAGGAGATGCACGGCCTCGGCGGGACCACCGACACGCGATACGACGGCCCAAAGCGTGACCACCAGGCCGATCGTCAGGATAATGCCCTGCAGGACATCGGTCACCGCGTCGGCGAGGAGGCCGCCGTACATCGTGTACGCCACGACGAAGAGCGCGGCGACCGTGATCCCCGTCTCGGGCGTGAGGAGGCTCGCGGTGGCGAGGACCTGCCCGAAGGCGCGGATCTGTGCTCCGGCCCAGAGGACCGAACTTGGGATGAGCAGCACCGCGGCCAGTCGTTCCACCCCCGTGCCGAAGCGCTGGCGATACAGGTCGGCGAGCGTCGTCAGCCCGCGGTTCCAGAGGGGGCGCGCGAGGAGCGCGCCCATCAGCACGAGGCAGAGCCCATACCCGAACGGTTCGGGGGAGGCGAGCGAGAAGCCCTCACCGTAAATGGTGGTGGACGAGCCGATGACGGTCTCGGCACCGAACCAGGTGGCGAAGAGCGAGAAGGTGGTGAGCGTGTAGCCAAGCGACCGCCCGCCGATCAGATAGTCGGCCTCGGAGGCGATTCGCTTGGAGAGATACATGCCGATCCCGAGCTGGAGACCCAGGAAGGCGAGGAGCGCCAGGAGCGCCGGTGTCACGTCGGCGTGAGCGAGAGAAGACCCGTCATGGGGTGGGAATCTGGCCCCATCCGTCGGAGCCGAACAGGTCGGCGAGTGCCCGGGCCTCGACCGGCCGCGGTGCGGGGAGCCGGCCGCTCAGATGCGCGGCCATCCCGAGCACCTCGGCGGCGGTGCGGCCCGCGGCGCGCAGCTCGCGGATACCGGTGTCGCCCGCTGACTTGCTCAGCTTGCGACCATCCGGATGATGCACCAGCGGATGGTGCAGCACGCGCGGCATCTCCATCCGTCCGAGCATCCGGGCCAGACGGAACTGGCGTCCCGTGGAGGCCAGCAGGTCCTCGCCGCGGATGATGAGGTCGACCCGCTGCTCGAAGTCGTCGACGGTCACCGCGAACTGGTACGTGAACTGCCCGTGGCGGTCGCGCACGAGCACGTCACCCACGTCGACGGCCGGCCGCTGCGTCTGCGGACCGAGCCGCAGGTCGTCGAAGGACTCGAGGCCATCGGCGATCGTCACGCGGCGCGCCGGCGTCTCGTCAGGCGGCACCCCCGCGGTGCGGCAGGTGCCGGGATAGCGCGGCTCCGTGCCATCCGCGACGGGGCCTGCGCGCTCCACGTCGGCCCGCGAGCAACGGCAGGGATACGCGAGTCCGTCCGCCTCGAGCGCGGTGAGTCGGTCCGCATAGCGCGTGAGATCGTCGCTCTGCCGCTGCGCGTGCGGGCCGCGGCGCAGCACAGCGGTGCTGGCCCCGTCGGGGACGAGCCCGAGCCAGTCGAGATCGTCGAGGATCGACGCCTCGTACGCGGGGCGGCAGCGCCCGCGGTCGTGGTCCTCGATCCGCAGCAGCACGCGGCCGCCGTAGGCGCGCGCGATGCCCCACACCCAGACCGCGTTCACCGCGTGCCCGAGATGCAGGTGGCCGGTGGGGGCGGGCGCGAAGCGCGTGGTGAAGCCGGGCGCGAGCATGGGGCGCAATCTCTCCCCCTCGTGCGCGCCCTGCCATGGGGTCGCCCGCCGCCCTATGTTCGAACCATGTCCGCCAGCGACCACGTCACCGTCGTCGATGTCGCCCCCCGCGACGGCCTACAGAACGAGCCGACCCCGGTTCCGGTCGAGACGAAGGTCGCGCTCGTCGATCGGCTCAGCGCGGCCGGGTTTCGGACCATCGAGGTCACCTCGTTCGTCTCGCCGACCGCCATTCCTCAGCTCGCCGATGCCGCCGAGGTGATGGCGCGCATCGCGCGCGCGTCCGGCGTGCGGTATGCGGCGCTCACCCCCAACCTCCGCGGCTTCGAGGCGGCGCGCGCCGCGAAGGCCGATGGCATCGTCGTCTTCGGGGCCGCGAGCGAGACCTTCTCGCAGCAGAACATCCGCTGCGGCATCGCGGAGTCGGTCGAGCGGTATGCGCCGGTGATCGCGGCGGCGCGCGCGGCCGGGATCCATGTGCGCGGGACCGTCTCCTGCGCGTGGGGGTGTCCGTACGAGGGGGAGATCGCTCCCACGGCCGTCCGGTGGCTCGCCCGGGAGTTCCACCGACTCGGCGTGGATGAGATCTCGATCGCCGACACCATCGGTGTCGGCACGCCCGACGGGATGGAGGAGGTGCTGGACGCGGTCCTCGCCGACGTGCCCGTCTCGCACGTCAACATCCATCTGCACGACACGCGGGGGCGCGCCCTCGACAATATCGTCGCCTGCCTCGACCTCGGGGTGCGGAGCTTCGATGCGAGCACGGGCGGTGTGGGCGGGTGCCCCTTCGCACCGGGTGCGCCCGGGAACGTCGCGACCGAAGCGGTGCTCGACCGACTCGCGGCCGAGGGGTGCCCCACCGGGATCGATCTCGCCGCCGTCCGCGAGACGGGGCGCTGGCTCCGCGCGCAGCTCGGGCGCTAGTAGCCGAGGCCCACGCGCCGGCGCACGTGACGCCGCGCCGTCATCTCGTCGAGCAGGAAGTGCGCCACGTCCTCCACCGAGATGCGATTGGCACCCTCGGGGAGCTGGTCGTCGAGCCAGCGGTAGATCCCGGTCCGCTCGCCGGGCAGGATGTCTCCGGTGCAGACCATCGTCCACTCGAGCCCGCTCGCCTCCATCGCGCGCCAGGCCTGCTTGTGGCGATCGCTCACGCCCTTGAACACCGCGGGGAAGGTCGGTTGGTCGTGGCGGAGCCCGCCGTGGGGGGAGTCGAGGATCCCGCCACCCGCCACGCCGAGCACGCGCGTGACGCCGTGCGCGGCCATCGCGGCGACGATGTTCCGCATCCCCTGCGACTGTGCCTCACCGGGATCCTGGAGCCCCGCGCCACCGAGGCCGGAGAGCACCGCGTCGGCGCCGGCGATCGTCGCGGCCACGGCGGCGGGGTCGAGGACGTCGCCGGCGAGGACGGTGAGCCCCGCACGCGCCGCGAGCTTGGCCGGGTCGCGCACCAGCGCGCGCACGGTGTGCCCCTCGGCGAGGGCGTATTCGAGGAGGCGGCCGCCGACGCGGCCCGTGGCACCGAAGAGGGCGAGATGCACGGCGGATAACAGGGGTGAGGGGGCGGCGACGGATGGCGCGGATGGCCCGATGAATCGTGCGATACCGTAGGCGTAAGGTGCGAGGTGGGGGGGTGAGGCGGAAGCGTCGCGCCGCCAACGCGTCACGACGTGACGACCGCACCCACCGGCGTGCCGCTCATCGGAAGTCGTGGCTCCGCACCGCCTCCTCTCCCGCCCCCGCCTGGAGCGGCGCGAAGGTCTCCGCGCGGATGTTCCAGACGTTCGACTCCACCTGCAGTGTGCCGCGCACGAGGAGGACCGGGGTCCGCACGATGACGTCGCGCTGGCGCTCGTAGACCGCCGGGCGCACCACCACGTTGATCGTCCCCGTCTCGTCCTCGAGCGTGAGGAAGGTGAAGCCCTTCGCGGTGCCGGGGCGTTGCCGGCAGATGACGAGTCCGGCGTGCGCGACGCGCGCGCCGTCGCCCAGCGCGTGGAGCTCGCGCGCCGTGCGGACGTCGTTGGGGCGCAGCAGGTCGCGGAGATGCCGTAACGGATGCCCGGCGAGCGAGAGTCCGGTGAGCCGATAGTCCGCCGCGGTGAGCTCCGGCGGGGCGAAGGCGGGGAGGTGCATCGGTGGCGGCGCCTCGGGGAAGAGCGCGAACGGCCCCCAACCGCCGCGCTCCGCCTCGAGCACGCGCCAGAGCGCCACGCGTCGTCGGCGGGCCGGCGGTTCCTCGGTCACGAAGGCGTCGAACGCCCCCGCCTCCGCGAGCGCGCGCAGGGCGCGCCGGTCGAGCCGCGTCCGGTCCACGAAATCAGCGATGGAGGCGAATGGGGGGGCGCTGCGTGCCGCCGCGAGTGCCATCTCGAACCGTGCCTTGGCGTGCGCGCCGAGCCCATGTACCGCGCGGAGTCCGAGCCGTACCGCGGGTGCGGCGTGCGGACCGTCGCCGGGCTCGAGCGTGTGGTCCCACACACTCCGCGTCACATCCACCGGGCGCACCCGCACGCCGTGGCGCTGTGCGTCCTCGATGAGCGTCCCCGGGGCGTAGAACCCCATCGGCTGCGCGTTGAGCATCGCGCAGAGGAACTCCGGCGCGTAGTAGTGCCGGAGATACGCGCTCGCGTACACCAGGAGCGCGAAGCTCGCCGCGTGGCTCTCGGGGAAGCCGTAGTCGGCGAAGGCGTGGATCTGGTCGTAGATGCGCTGCGCGACGTCGGCGGGAATCCCGTTGCGTGCCATCCCGTCGATCATCCGCTGTGCGATCGCCGACATCCGCTCGCGGCTCCGCTTGTGCCCCATCGCCTTGCGGAGCTGGTCGGCCTCCCCCGGCGTGAACCCCGCCGCCGCGATCGCTACCTGCATCCCCTGCTCCTGGAAGAGCGGCACGCCGAGCGTGCGCCGCAGGATCGGCTCGAGCGCGGGGTGCGGATAGGTGACCGGCTCGGTCCCGGCGCGCCGTCGCAGGTACGGGTGCACCATCGCCCCCTGGATTGGGCCGGGCCGGATGAGCGCGACCTCCACCACGAGGTCGTAGAAGGCGCGTGGCCGGAGGCGCGGCAGGGTGTTCATCTGCGCACGGCTCTCCACCTGGAAGACGCCCACGGTGTCGGCGCGGCAGAGGTCGTCGTAGATCGCGGGGTCGGCGCAGTCGAGCTGGCCGAGGTCGATCGTCACGCCGCGTGTGCGTCGCACCGCGGCGAGGCAGTCCTGTAGCACCGTCAGGATGCCGAGGCCGAGGAGGTCGATCTTCACGAGCCCCACGGGGTCGAGGTCGTCCTTCTCCCACTGGATGACGGTGCGGTCCTCCATGCTCGCCGGCTCGATCGGCACCACGGTGTGCAGCGGCTCCGCCGTAAGGACGAAGCCTCCCACGTGGATGCCGCGGTGGCGCGGTGCGCCGTGGAGCTGCGCGACGATCGCGTCGACGTGCGGGGGACGTGCCTCGCGCCCCTCGTGTCCCTCGCGCGACCGCGC
>DAISWY010000014.1:27396-29089 GCA_036826135.1 Gemmatimonadaceae bacterium
GCTTGGAGTAGTTCGCCGGCCCGAGCGCGTCGCACGCCCCGTAGGCGTGGCGCGGCGTCGCCTCCGCCAGCGCCGTCGCCTGCTGCGGCGACAGGCCGAGCACACGCGCCGCGTCGCGCACTGCGCTCCGCCCCCGCCAGGTGATGTGCTCGCAGACCATCGCCGCGTGCTCGCGCCCGTAGCGCGCGTACACGTACTGCAGCACGCGCTCCCGCTCGCGGTGCGCGAAGTCGATGTCGATGTCAGGCGCCTCGCTCCGCTCCTCGCTCAGGAAACGCTCGAAGAGGAGCTCGAGCGCGATGGGGTCGACGGCGGTGATGCCGAGGCAGTAGCAGACGGCGCTGTTCGCTGCAGAGCCGCGCCCCTGGCAGAGGATCCCCTCACGCCGCGCGAACCTCACGATGTCCCAGACGATCAGGAAGTAGCCGGCGAGCCCGAGTCGCGCGATGAGCGCGAGCTCGTGCGCGAGCTGCCGGTCGTGGCGCGCGGTGCGGCGTGCGCCCCAGCGCTCGGTCGCCCCCGTCTCGACGAGCTGGGCGAGGTACGCGTCCTCGCCGACGCCCGGCGGGAGCGGGAAGTGCGGGAGCCGCGGCCGCAGCGTCTCGAGCCGGAAGGCGCAGCGCTCGGCGATCGCGCACGTGGCGTCGAGCCCGGCCTCGCGCCCGCGCCATCGCGCCGCGAGCTGGGCGCGTCCCTTGAGGTGCCACTCGGCGTTCGGTCGCAGCCGTGTTCCCATCTCGTCGAGCGTCGCGCCGTGGCGCAGCGCGCAGAGCACGTCGTGCGCACGCCGCTGCTCCGGCGTGGCGTAGTGCACGTCATTGGTGACGACCCACGGGACACCGACCTGCGCGGCGAGTGGAATCAGTTCGCGCACGAGGGCGCGCTCTTCCGCGAGTGCGTGGTCCCAGCATTCGATCGCGATGCGCCGACCGAAGGCGTCGGCGAGCGTCCCAGCCGCCTCGCGCGCCGCGCGTGCGGCGACGTCCGCCGGAAGCCGCCCGTCGGCGCCGAGGGCGAGGAGTCGCGGCACCCAGCCGCGCGGGCATCCGCTCAGGGCGAACAGCCCGTCTGTGTGCGCCGTGAGCTGGTCGAGCGTGACGCGCGGCTCGCCGCGCGGATGGTCGAGACGCGCCCGCGTGATCAGTGTGCAGAGATGGCCCCATCCCTCCCGCGTCTCCGCGAGGCAGACGAGATGGGTGCGGAGACGCGGGACCTGGTCCTCGCCGCACACCACACCCGGAATCATCCCCGCGCGTTCGAGTCCTGGCGGCAGCGGCACGTCGACGGTGAGTTCGGCGCCGAGAATCCCCGGAAGTCCCGCGGTCCGCGCGGCGGTCGCGAAGCGCACCGCCCCGCCGAGGTCGTCGTGGTCGGTGAGCGCGAGGGCGGCGAGCCCGAACGCCTGCGCGCGCGCGACGAGGGCCTCTGGCGCTGACGCGCCGTCGAGGAGCGAGAAGGTCGAATGGCAGTGCAGCTCGGCGTATCCCGGGCGCGCGTGCATGGCCACGGCTCAGTCGTCCCAGCCCTGCAGCCACCACCCCGTCGCGTCACGGTAGCAGAGGAGGGTGCCACCCGCGTCGGTGCCTGCGTCGGCGCGGCAGCGCCAGTAGTCGCGTGCGAACGGGGTGGGCTGCCACCAGTCGCCTGAGAGTCGTTCAGGGCCCTCGGCGCGCGCGATGTGCCGTCGGTCGCC
>DAISWY010000015.1:0-28725 GCA_036826135.1 Gemmatimonadaceae bacterium
TAGAAGCCCTCGGCGAAGAACATATGGCCGGACATCTCGCCGGCGAGCGGGGCGCCGAGCGCCTTCATCTTGTCCTTGATCAGCGAGTGGCCGGTCTTCCACATCACCGGGGTCCCACCAGCGGACGCGATCCCGTCCGCGAGGGTCTGCGAGCACTTTACGTCGAAGATGATCGGCTGGCCGGGGCCCGTGCGCGCGAGGACGTCACGCGCGTACAGCAGCAGGAGGTGGTCACCCCACACTACCGTTCCCTCCTCGTCGACGAGCCCGATGCGATCGGCGTCACCGTCGAAGCCGATGCCGAGGGCGCTTCCCGTCGATCGGACGGTGCGCTGCAGATCGACGAGATTCGCCTCGACCGTCGGGTCGGGGTGATGGTTGGGGAAGGTGCCGTCAGACGTCTCGAAGAGCCACGTCACCGAGGCGCCGAGCGCGCGGAAGAGTCGCGGCGCGACGATCGCCCCCGCCCCATTCCCACAGTCGATTACGACCTTCAACGACGACGGGAGGGGCCCGACCCGCGCCGCGATATCCGTGACGTAGTCTCCCACGATGTCCACCTGGCGAACGGCGGCCTTACCCGACGGGAACCGTCCCGCCTCGATGATCTCCCGAAGGCGCTGGATCCCCTCGCCGTGGAGCGAGCCCGTCCCGACGCAGCACTTGAAGCCGTTGTACTCCGGGGGATTATGCGAGCCGGTGATCTGGATCCCGCCGACGACCGGCAGGTGATGCAGGCTCCAGTACAGGAGCGGGGTCGGGACCTCGCCGACATCCACGACGTCAGCCCCGCTGGCCAGGAGGCCTCGAACGAGCGCGTCGCGAAGGGCGGCACCGCTCGGGCGGTTGTCCCGCCCCACGGCGACGGCACCGCGGAGTCCATGTTCCGCGAGGATCACCGGGTACGCACGACCGATCGCCTCCGCCGCCTCGACGGTGAGGTCTCGGCCGTAGATCCCGCGGATGTCGTACTGCCGGAAGATGCCAGGCGCGATCATGAGGACTCCGAAACGGTTGGAAACGGGGAATGGCAGAGACGAGCGAGGGGGCGTCGCCGGACGCCCCCTCGTGCCCTCACCATGTCATGGTGACGACGTGGCTCAGCGGAGGAGGCCAGCGCCGGTGGCACGGACCTCGTCCGGGATCGCGTGGGGCGCGAACCCGTTCCGCAGCGCGATCGTCGCGAGGGACGACGGCAGCAGACCGCAGACGAGGATCAGGCCGGCCGAGGCGATGAGCACCACGCGCGTCAACGCTCCGGTCGGTGCCGGTGAGGTCGCCCCCTCCGGCCGCGGCTCCATGAACATCGCACGGATGACCGGGAGGTAGTACCCCGCCGAGATCACCGAGGTCAGCACGATAACGACCGAGAGGACGACGAGTCGGCCCGGCGCATCGATCGCCGCAGAGAGGAGATACCACTTCCCGAAGAATCCGAGCCCGCCGAACACCGGGAAACCAAGGAATGCCAAAAGGAAGACCGACATGCCGACCGCGAGCCACGGACGAGTGGCCCAGAGCCCGGCGTAGGCAGACAACGGCGCCCCGGCCTCCCCGTCTCTCTGCACGACGCCGACGATGGCGAAGGCGCCGAGCGTCGCGAGCGTGTACCCGAGCATGTAGAAGGTGAAGGCCGTCGAGGCGAGGTCGGTGGCGGCGACCGCGGCCACCAACAGGTAGCCCGTGTGCACGATGCCCGAGTAGGCGAGCATGCGCTTGATGTCACGCTGCGAGAGGGCGACCAGGTTCCCCACCACCATCGTGACCACGGCGACCCACGCGAGCGGCTCGATCCAGAGACCGACGAGGTAGAAGGCCTCGTAGAGGATCCGCAGCAGGGTCGCGAAGGCCGCAGCCTTGACCCCAGCCGCCATGAAGCCGGCGATGGGCGTCGGGGCGCCGTCATAGACGTCTGGGGCCCACATGTGGAAGGGCACAGCGGCGACCTTGAACCCAAACCCGATGACGAGCAGGCCGATGCCGACCATCAGCATCGGGTCGAGCGCGAGGGCGTGTCGGGCGATGGCAGCCGAGATGGCGCCGAGCTGCGTCTCTCCCGTCGCACCGTAAATGAGCGCGATGCCGTACAGGAGGAACCCCGTCGCGAAGGCGCCGAGCAGGAAGTACTTCAGCGACGCCTCGGCGGAGCGCGCACTCCGCCGGTTCAGCCCCACCAGCGCGTAGATCGCGACCGACATGATCTCGATGCCGAGGAAGATCACCATCAAATCGCGCGCCGCGGCCAGCACCATCATCCCGGAGGCGGCCAGTGCGACGAGGACGTGCGACTCCGCGTGACGGATGCCGTCCCGCGGCTGCTGCTCGATGTTCAGGGCGACGGTGCCCATCGCGGCGAGGAGGATGACGGCATCAACCGCCCACCGGAATCCATCGACGGCGATGACGCCGGCGGTCGCGTCCCCCCCGCGCACCGCGGCGAGCACGACGCTTGCCAAACTCGTCGCGAGGACGACGAGCGTGCCGTGGCCCACCAGGCGCTGGTGGGCATCGGAGGCCGGCCGCCACGCCGCGAGCAGCGCAAGCGCCATCGCCCCACCCATCAACAGGAGGTCAGGGAGCAGCGCGGCCATCAGGGCCGCGGGCTGCGAGAGGTCGTAGGTCATCGGGCACCCCCGGTCTGCGCACGCTGCTGGCTCAGTCGAGCCGATTCCACCTGTTGGACGAGGCGCGAGGCCGCCGCTTCCGTCTTCTGCAGCACCGGCTTCGGATAGACGCCCAACCAGAGAATCGCGAGGAGAAGCGGCGCGAGCAGACCAAGCTCACGCCAGTTGAGATCGCGCCCACGGAGGGCCTGATTCTCCGGCTTGGTGAGCGGGTTGTACAGGATGCGTTGCACCGCCCACAGCAGGTAGGCGGCGGCGATGATCACGCTGGTCGCCGCGACGACGGCGTACCACGGCTGCGTCGGGAAGGAGCCGATCAGCACCAGGAACTCGCCGACGAACCCATTCGTCCCCGGCACGCCGATCGAGCTGAGCGCGACGATCGTGAGTGCGACCGCGAAGAGCGGCATCACCGAGGCCAGGCCGCCGTAGTCGGCGAGGAGCCGGGTATGACGCCGCTCGTAGATCATCCCGATCAGGAGGAAGAGCGCGCCCGTCGAGATGCCGTGGCTGATCGTCACCATCAACGCGCCCTGCATCGCCTCGACGGTCATGGCGAAGATGCCGAGCATCACGAACCCGAGGTGCGACACCGAGGAATAGGCCACGAGCTTCTTGAAGTCAGGCTGCACGAGCGCGACGAGGGCCCCATAGACGATGCCGACCACGGCGAGCGCGAGGAAGACGCTCCTGACGGCGGGCGCCATCGCGATCTCGGGGAAGAGCGGCACCGCGAACCGGACGAATCCGAAGGTCCCCATCTTCAGCATGATCGCCGCCAGGATGACCGAACCGGCGGTCGGCGCCTCGACGTGCGCGTCGGGCAGCCAGGTGTGGAAGGGGAACATCGGCACCTTCACGGCGAAGGCGAGCGCGAAGGCGAGGAAGGCCCAGAAGGCGCCCGGGATCGGTCCGAGTCGTGCGAGTTGGAGCGCCGTGTCGTACGAGAAGTCCGGCGCCCCGGTCACCCGGCGCACGACCATCCCGATCCAGATGATCGCGACGAGCATCAGGAGCGAGCCGATCATCGTGTACAGGAAGAACTTGAGGCTGGCGTACAACCGACGCTGCCCTCCCCAGATCCCGATGATCAGGTACATCGGGATGAGCATGACCTCCCACATCACGTAGAACAGGACGAGGTCGAGCGCCATGAAGACGCCGAGCATCCCGGTCGTCAGGACGAGCAACAGGGCGTAGTAGCTGTGCGTGCGCTCGCGGATGCTCGTCCAGCTGCCGAGGACGGCGAGCGGCATCAGGCAGGTGGTGAGGAGGACGAGCATCAGGGCGATGCCGTCGAGGCCCACCGCGAACCGGACGCCCCACTGGGGGATCCAGGGCAGTGCGACCGCCGCCTGCCAGGCCGCTGAGGTGACATCGACCGACCACCAGAGTCCGAGGGAGAGGAGCGCCTCGGCCAGGCAGATCCAGAGCGCGATCGTCCGGGAGCGACCCATCGCCTCGTCCGCCTGTTCGGTGCCGAATCGGCGCGCGTCGGCCACGAGTACCAGCGCCCCGAGGAGCGGGAGAAGGAGCAGCACCGGCAGGATCCAGCCGTTGTAGCCGATGCCGTCAAGGAACGCGTGCATCAGAAATGCCTCAGCGGAAGGAGAAGCCGGCGAGGACCGAGACGGCCCCGAGGACGAGCACCCACGCGTACGTCCCGATCCGGCCGGTCTGGAGCTGCGACCCGAGCCAGCCGAGTCCGCGGGCGAGGAACCCCGCCCCGTTCACGAACAGCCCGTCGATGATGCCCGCATCGAGTCCCTTCCACAGGACGGTCCGCGAGACGCCCAGCGTCGGCTGGACCACGGTCCGGTCGTAGGCCTCGTCGACGTACCACTTGTTCAGCAACGTCCGCTCGATCCCCTGCTCGGCCGGCGCCTGCGCCGCCGGCACGAGGGCGGCGGGCTTGAGCCGGGTCCACGCCAGGGCGATGCCGCCGACGGCGATCGCCACGGCCGTGCCGATCAAGGCGTACTCGGTCGCGTGGGAGAGATGCGCGGTCTCGCCGAGGGTGACGCGCAGCGTCCCCTCGCCCACGACCGGCTCGAGCCAGTGGTGGAGGATCTCGCTCATCCCGCCTCCAAAGAGGGCCGGCAGGTTCAAGACCCCACCGACGGCCGAGAGGACACCGAGGACGACGAGCGGGCCGGTCATGATCCACGGCGCCTCACGCAGGTGCCCCTGCTCCGCCGTCCCGGTCCGGTTCGGCCCGTGGAAGGTGTAGAGCATCATCCGCGTCATGTACACCGCGGTCATCAGTGCCGCGGCCAGGCCGAGCGCGTAGACCACATAGAGCACCACGGAGCCCGGAAGACCGAGCCAGGTGGCCTCGGCGAGCGTCGAGTGGTGCGTGCGGGCAAAGACCGCCGCGAGGATCTCGTCCTTCGAGAAGAAGCCGGAGAACGGCGGGATCCCGGCGATCGCGAGCGTCGCGATCCACATCAGGGTGCTCGTGATCGGCATGTAGCGCCGGAGCCCGCCCATGTTGCGCATATCCTGCGCGTCGGCGTGGGCGTGGGTCGCGTGGTAGGCCTGGTGCATCGCGTAGATGACCGAGCCTGAGCCGAGGAACAGCAGTGCCTTGAAGAAGGCGTGCGTCATCAGGTGGAAGACCCCGGCCGTGTAGGCCCCGACCCCCACACCGACGAACATGTACCCGAGCTGCGAGACGGTCGAGTACGCGAGGACCTTCTTGATGTCCCACTGCTTCAGCCCGATGGTCGCGGCGAAGACGGCGGTGAGCGCGCCGACGACCGCTACCGTGAGCTGCGCGGCCGGCGCCAGCGAGAAGAGGGTCGCGGAGCGCGCGATCATGTACACGCCCGCGGTCACCATCGTCGCGGCGTGGATGAGGGCCGAGACGGGGGTCGGACCGGCCATCGCATCGGGCAGCCAGACGTAGAGCGGGACTTGCGCCGACTTGCCCGTCGCGCCGAGGAACAGGAAGAGGCAGATCGTCGTGACGAGTGCCCCGCCCATCTCCAGGCCGGCGGCACCCGCGGCGACGCCGGTGTACGAGAGCGTCCCGAGGTTCGCGAAGAGGAGGAACATCGCGACGAGGAAGCCGAAGTCGCCGATGCGATTGACGATGAACGCCTTCTTTCCGGCGTTCGCGTTCGCCTCCTCGGTGAACCAGAACCCGATCAGCAGGTAGGAGCAGAGACCCACGCCCTCCCACCCGATGAACATCAGCGGGTAGCTCGCGCCGAGCACGAGGAGGAGCATGAAGAAGACGAACAGGTTCAGATACGCGAAGTAGCGCGGATAGCCCGGATCGTCCTGCATGTACCCGACGCTGAACAGGTGGATCAGCGTCCCGATGCCGGTGATGATCAACACCATGACCATCGAGAGGGGGTCGAGCTGCAGTGCCACCGGGATCTGCAGCGCCCCGGTGGGGATCCAGTCGAACACGGTGAGGACGTACGGTGCGTGCATCGCCTCACCCGCGCCGCGCATCGCGAGGAAGATGGCGAGCGCGAGCCCGAACGCGGTCGCCAACACACCCGGTCCGATCAGCGACACCCACCGCGCCGCGGGGTGACGGGCCGGATGGTGATCGTGACCGGCCGCATGCGCATCGTGGGAATCGTGTGCGTCATGCTGGTGGTGCGCGCCGTCGTGCCCGTGCCCCGCTGACGGATCGGCGGGACCGGGCTGCGCGGCTGCGGTCAGGGAGAGAAGCCCGTTCGCGACGAAGCCGAGGAGCGGGAGGAGCAGGATGAGCCAGGCGAAGGCGGCGACGGTGTCGCCGAGGGGATGCCCGCTGGCCGAGAGGTCGGTATGCATCAGCCCTTCAGCAGGTTGATGTCGTCGAGGTGCACGGTCTGCCGGTGTCGGAAGATCGCGATGATGATCGCGAGCCCGACGGCGGCCTCGGCGGCGGCGACCGTCATCACGAAGATGACGAAGACCTGGCCGGTGGCCCCGTAGAGCTTCGAGAGCGCCACGAAGGAGAGGTTCACGGCGTTGAGCATCAGCTCAACGCACATGAAGAGGATGATCGCGTTCCGGCGGGTCAGGACCCCGACGACGCCGATCGTGAAGAGGACCGCGGAGAGGGCGAGCGACTCAGCGAGCATCGGCCGGTCCCTGCTTCTTCCCGATCACCACCGCGCCGACGATCGCGGCGAGGAGGAGGATCGAGGTGAGTTCGAAGGCGAGCAGGTGCTCCCGGAAGAGCGGACCCGCGACCGGGGCGATCACCCCGCCGACACCGTCCGCGTCACGCACCGGCAGGGTCGCGGCCGCCGCCGGGGCGTACCCGCCGGGGATCCGCGAACGCGCGAGGACCATCACCTCGGCGAGGATCGCGAGGCCGACCGCCCCCGCCGCGAGGCGAGGCCCGGTGCCGCGGATATCGGCGAGGTCATCCGGCTGCCCGAGGTTGAGCAGCATCACCACAAACAGGAAGACGACCATGATGGCGCCCGCGTAGACGAGCACCTGGATCGCCCCGATGAACTGCGCGTCGAGCATCACGTACAGCGCGGCGAGGCAGAACATCACGTTGATCAGCCAGAGCGCCGCGGCGACCGGGCTCTTCCGGGTGACGAACAGGATCGCCGACGCGATCGCGATCAGCCCGAAGAGATAGAAATGGAACCCGTAGAAGAGCGGGTGGAACGTGTTATCCATCTCACTCCCCCCGGGGGTCGGCGGGATCCCAGAGCGTGCTGACCGGATGCGTCTGCGCCGTGAGACGCTCGAGGTCGTACACGAAGCGCTCGCGGTTGAACTCCGCGTTCTCGTAGTGGCGCCCGAGATGGATCGCCTCTTCCGGGCAGACCTCCTGACAGTAGCCGCAGAAGATGCAGCGGAACTCGTCGATCTCGAAGACGAGGGGATACCGGTTCCCCGTCTCGTCCTCGCCGGGCACGAGCTTGATGCAGTTGGCTGGGCAGACCGTCGGACAGAGGCCGCAGGCGACACACTTCGCCTTGCCATCCTCGGTCGTCAGCATCCGGTGGGTCCCGCGCCACCGCGGCGAGAGATCCCACTTCTCCTCGGGATACTGGATGGTCACCCGATGCGGGTCGACGAGATGCTTGAGGGTGAGGGCGAGCCCCTTGAGGGTGGCGCGCACGTAGCTCGCCTCCCCGACGGGCCGCTCCATCACCTTGACGTTGATGCCCATATCAGCGCAGCTCCCCCGGAGCGATGGTGGTGCGGGCGGCGGCGACGCGCCGCAGACGCTCGACCCGCTCCCGCTCGAGGCGGGAGGCGGCCGGGCTGATGATGCGACCGCGGTCGAGGATCACGAACAGCAGGACCAGTAGGCCCGCGTTCAGTCCGACGAGCGCGAGCGTGAAGGCGCGACTGCCCCGAGCAATCCCCGCGGCGTCGAGACCGAGGAGGGCCGACGCGACGATGACGACATACGCGAGGGCGACCGGGAGCATGAACTTCCACCCGAGCGACATCAGCTGGTCATACCGGAAGCGCGGCAGCGTCCAGCGGATCCAGATGTAGAAGAACACGAAGAAGAGCACCTTGGCCGCGAACATCCCGAACGTCGCGAGCGCCTTCGCCACCGTGGCCGGTCCCGTGTTGTCCCAGCTCGTGAACGGGATGTCCCAGCCGCCGAGGAAGAACGTCACGAAGAGCGCACTCGCCGTCAGCATGTTGGCGTACTCGGCGATGAAGAAGAGCGAGAACTTCATCGCGCTGTACTCGCTGTGATAGCCGGCGATCAGCTCCGATTCCGCCTCGGGGAGGTCAAAGGGGACGCGGTTCGTCTCGGCGAAGGCCGACACGAGGAAGAGGAACGCCGCCACGGACAGGAGCCCGATGTTCCAGCTCGTCTCCACTTGCTGGGCGATGATGCCCGGCAGCGAGACGTTCCCGGCGATCAAGAGCACGCAGACGGTGCTGAGCCCCATCGCCACCTCGTAGCTGACCATCTGCGCGGAGGACCGAAGACCACCGAGCAGGGCGTACTTGTTGTTCGATGACCAGCCGGCGAGCACGATGCCGTACACGCCGATCGAGGTGATCGCGAGCGTGTAGAGGAAGCCGATGGGCAGGTCGGCGACGACGAGGTCGATGCGGCCCCATGGCGTCGGCAGCGGCGCGCCGAAGGGGATCACCGCCCACGCGACCAGCGCGCACGTGAACGCCACCGCCGGCGCCAGCAGGAAGAGCGGCTTGTTCACCTCACCGGGCATCGTCTCTTCCTTCAGGAAGTTCTTGACGCCGTCGGCGAGCACCTGAAAGAGTCCCCAGGGACCGACACGATTCGGTCCGTGGCGATCCTGAATCCACGCGGACACCTTCCGCTCGGCGAGCGTGGTGTAGGCCACCACGACCATGTAGATGGTGAAGATGACCAGCATCTTCACGACCGTCGCGATGAGGAACGGCCAGAGGCCGGGGTCGAGCTGCATCGGATCCAGACCGGTCATCGCGCCACCCCCGTGCCGGCGACGGTCGCACCGCGCAATCCGAGCGCGTCGTAGGACATCCCCGCGAACGCCGGCTCGGCCGCCGCGAGCGCGGCGAACGCCCGGGACGGGAGCGAGCAGTCATCACTCGGCGCACCGGCGGCGGTGGCCAGGTCGGCGAGCGCGTACCAACTCGGCCGCGCCAGACCAGGGGCGGCCTTCGCCTGCAGGAATCGCTGGACGCGACCGCGCAGGTTCGTGAAGGTGCCCTCCTCCTCCGCCACGTTCGCAATCGGCAGGACAGCCACCGGCGTCGGGAGCCCGACCGGGAGCGTGGAGCCCACCACAATCACCGCGGCGGCGTCCGCCGCCCGGCGGACGTCGACGCCGTCCATCAGATCCCCCGCGACGACGAGCGCGTCACCCGGCTTCAGGCCGGCCAGGAGGTCGGTGTCGCGACGGGTGAACCCAAGGAGCTCCGCCCCGCGGACATTCGGGGCGCGGTCGGCGCGGAGCGCGAGATCCTCAACGCCCGGGAGAGCCGCCTCCGGACCGGTGGCACAGCGGAAGGCACCCTCGCCACCCGTCGTGGTCACGATCCGCTTCAGGAGGAAGAGCGCCTCATTCGACAGGTGCGGGCTGGCCACGACATAAGCCCGCCGGCCCCGCAGCGCCTCGGCCGCCTGCCCAAGCGCGATTTCCCAGTCCACAGGGGAGAGCACGTCGGCGAGGCGGATCTTCGGTGATTCGATCCGGTCCGGACGGTTCATCCAGTGGTAGTCGAGCCGCCCGACGTCGCAGAGATAGAAATGGTTCACCTCGTCATTCGGACGCGGCTTCATCCGCATCACGACGTTGTCGCGGGTCTCGAGGACGGCATTACACCCCTGCGAGCAGCCCGGGCAGACGGATGCCGTCCGGTCGAGCTCCCACGCGCGGGCCTTGTTCAGGAAGTCCTTTGACACGAGCGCGCCGACCGGACAGAGGTCGATGACGTTCGCCGCCCACGGCTGCGTCAGGTCGGCATCGGCGGCCTTCGAGATCACGGCGCGATCGCCACGCTCCGACACACAGAGCACCGGCGCCTCGTGCACGTCGTCCATAAAGCGGACGCAGCGGGTGCAGAGAATGCAGCGATTCGTGACGTACAGGACGTCGCCGCCGAAATCTTCGACTGGATTGAAGCGCTTCGGCTCGCGATACCGCGAATCGGCGCGCCCCTCCTGGAAGGTGTAGTCCTGCAGCTCGCACTCCCCGGCCTGGTCGCAGATCGGGCAATCGAGCGGGTGATTGATGAGCAGCAGCTCGAGGACGCCCTTCCGCGCCTCGAGCGCCTTCTCGGAGTAGACGTGGACCACCTGTCCCTCGCCCACCGCCGTCGCGCAGGAGGGCGCCAGCTTCGGGAACTTCTCGACCTCGACCAGACACATCCGGCAGACGCCGGCGACAGGGAGGCCCGGGTGGTAGCAGTAGTGGGGGACGAGGACGCCGGCCGCCTTGGCCGCCTCGAGGATCGTCGTGCCCTCGGGGACGCTGACCGCGCGGCCCTCGATCGTCAGGGAGACCATCTTAGTCGCGCTCATCAGACCCCCACCGCCACGGTCGACGAGCGGCGACCGGTGATGAGCGCCTCGAACTCGCCGCGGAACCGCTTGATGCCGCTCACCACCGGCGCAGCGCAGGAATCGCTGAGCACGCAGATCGTCTTGCCGGTCATCGACTCGGACAGGTCGAAGATGGTATCGAGGTCCTCGAAGCTCCCCTGCCCTGCGACGATGCGCTCGAGGATCCGCGTCATCCAGGCGGTGCCTTCACGGCACTGCGTGCACTGCGCGCAGCTCTCGTGTGCGTAGAAGCGCGCGAGACGAGCGAGCTGTCGGGGCATCGATTGCGCGTCGTCGAAGATGATCACGCCGCCGGAGCCGAGCATCGTGCCGACCTCTAGGAACCCCTCATAGTCCATCCGGACCTGCTCGGCCTCCTCGATGGTGATCACCGGCACGGACGAACCGCCCGGGATGATCGCCTTGAACTTGCGGCCCGCCGGCGGCCCGCCGCACACGTCGTAGAGGAAATCCTTGAACGGGAAGCCGAGGACGACCTCGTAATTACCCGGCTTCGCCACATTCCCGCACACCGAGAAGAGCTTGCTGCCGGTGCTCTTCGGGCTGCTCAGGCACATCCCCTTGTACCACTCGGCGCCGTTGTTGAGGATGTGCGGCACCGCGGTCAGCGTCTCGACGTTGTTGATCGTTGTCGGCTGTCCGAAGAGCCCGGAGACGGCCGGGAATGGGGGCTTGATGCGCGGATTCCCGCGCTTGCCCTCGATCGAGTTCATCAGGGCGGTCTCCTCGCCGCAGATATAGGCGCCGGCGCCCTTGTGCACCCAGATGTCGATCCGCTTCCCCGACCCCATGGCGTTCGGGCCGATCACGCCAGCGGCGCGCGCCTCGGCGAGGGCGGCCTCCATCACGCGGATCGGCTCCGTGAACTCCCCACGGATGTAGATGTAGGCCGTCTCGGCCCCGATGGCGTAGGCCCCGATCGCGACGCCCTCGATGAGCGCGTGCGGCGTCCACCGCATGATCTCTCGGTCCTTGAACGTCCCGGGTTCTGACTCGTCGGCGTTGCAGCAGAGATAGTGCGGCTTACCGTCGTCCAGCTTCATGAAGGACCACTTGAGGCCCGTCGGAAAGCCGGCCCCGCCACGACCGCGCAGCCCGGACGCCTTCACGACGTCCTGAATGGCCGTCGGGGCCATCGTGAGCGCCTGGGCGAGTGCCGTGTATCCACCCCGGGCCTTCCACCCCTCGAGGGTGCGAGCGGCCGGGTCGCCGAAGTGCTTCGAGAGCACCGGCGTCTCCTGCGGATGCGACTTATGCGGATATCCCATGGCTCAGTCTCCGAGCGCCGCGAGGATGCCGGGGACCTTCTCCGGCGTCACGCACTCGACATAGTCTTCGTTGATCTGCACCGGCGTCGCGAAGCCGCAGGCGCCGAGGCACTCCACCTCGATGACGGTGTACTTCCCGTCCGGCGACGTCAGGCCGAGCTCCTTGCACCCGGTGTGCTCCAGGAATGCCTTCACGACGCCATCGGCGCCCGCGCAGAGGCAGGGCGACGTCGTGCAGACCTGGATGAAGTGCCGGCCGACCGGATGCTGGTGGTACATCGTGTAGAAGGTCACGACTCCCTTCACGTACGCCGCGGTGCAGTCGAGCTGTTCGCCCACCTCCCGCATCGCATCCTCGCTAATCCACCCGCGTTCCTGCTGCACCATCCACAGGGCCGGCAAGAGCGCGGCACGCTTGGAGGGATAGCGGCTGATGAGATCGTCGAGCTCGCGCCGACGCGCCGAGCCCTCGGTGAAGACCGGGAGGTACGGGGTGGATTCGCCCCCGTGACCGTGCGCGTGCGCCGGTGCGGACGGACCGTGGCTCATCGGTCGATCTCCCCCATCACGATATCGATGGACGCGTTGATGGCGATGACGTCGGAGAGGAGGTGCCCTTCCACCATCCGCGGGATCGCCGAAAGGTTCACGTAGCTGGGCGGCCGGATGCGCCAGCGCACCGGCTTCGCGGTCCCGTCGGAGACGAAGTAGTAGCCCTTCTCCCCCTTGGGGCTTTCGATCGGGACGTAACATTCGCCGATCGGCGGGCGCGGGCCCTCCATCACGAGCTTGAAGTGATGGATCATCGATTCCATTTCGCTCGTCGCCTTGTGCTTCGGCGGAAGGATGAGCCGCGGGTCGTCGATGTTCACCGGGCCCTCGGGCAGGCGCGCGAGCGCCTGCTCGAGGATCCGCACCGACTGCCGGAGCTCCTCGAACCGAACGAGGAAGCGGTCATAGACGTCGCCGTTCGTGCCGACCGGGACGTCGAAGTCGTAGGTCTCGTAGCCGAGATACGGGAAATCCTTGCGGACGTCGTATGCGACGCCAGAGGCGCGAAGCATCGGGCCCGACAGCCCGTAGTTGAGCGCCTCTTCCGGCGTCATCACCCCGAGGCCCACGGTGCGGCCGACCCAGATGGCGTTGCGCGTCAGCATCCGGTCGACCTGGTCGAGCGTCTTCGGGAAGCCACTGAGGAAGGCGCGGAGTCCATCGGTCCACCCATCCGGCACATCGGCAATCATCCCGCCGACGCGGGTGCCGCTCGTCGTGAGCCGCGCGCCCGTCCAGCCCTCGAGCAGCTTGTACACGTTCTCGCGCTCCTGGAAGCACCAGAGGAAAGGCGTGAACGCGCCGATGTCGATGCAGGTGGTCCCGAGCCAGACCAGATGCGAGATGATCCGCGACAGCTCCATCGCAATCACGCGGAGCACCCGACACCGTTCCGTGATCTCGACGCCAAAGAGCCGCTCCGCCCCGAGGACGAACGCGACGTTGTTCCCCATCGAGTTCAGGTAGTCCTCGCGGTCGGTCCACGGGATGATCTGGTTGTACTGGCGGTACTCCCCGATCTTCTCGAACCCGCAATGCAGATATCCGACGTGTGGGATGCAGCGGACAACCGTCTCACCGTCGAGCTCGAGCACGAGCCGGAGCACCCCGTGCGTGGCCGGATGCTGTGGTCCGATGTTGATCAGCATGTGCTCCCCCTCGAGCTCCGGCTCGAGGCCCGGTGGGGCACTGGCCAACCCTTCGGCGCCGAGGGGGATGCGGATGGGGCGGCCGTCCGGGCCCAACCCGGAGGTGGAAAGGGCGACCTCGATGGTCTTGGTGGCGGTCATCGGGTCACTCCCCCGTCCTCGCCCCGCCACCGAGGCGCTTGCGCATATCCTCGGGGAGCTGGGCGAAAGCATCGGTGATCGAGAGCTCTTCCATCGAATAGCGGGCCTCGGGGTCCGCGGCGAGCGCGTTACGGAGCTGCTCCGCGCGCGAGAACCGACCGCGGAGCGGGAAATCCTTTCGGAGCGGATGTCCTTCGGCGTACTGCTCCCAGAGCAGGATGCGACGGAGGTCCGGATGCCCCACGAAGCGGATGCCGAACATGTCGAAGCACTCCCGCTCGAGCCAATCGGCGCCCTTCCAGACCCCCCAGACACTCGGGACCTCAAGCGCCGATCCGTCCTTGGGCAGCTCGACCTTCAGGCGGAGGAACCGGCGGTAGGCAATCGACCGCAGATGCCAGACGACCTCGATCGGTCGCACCGGGTCGCGATACTCAACGGCGGTGACGTCGGAGAGATATTCGTACCGCTGCGCCGGGTCGGCCTGGAGCCAAGCACAGACCGCGGCGACCTGGTCGCGGGCCACATAGACCGTCGTCTCACCCCAGACGATCTCGTGGCGCCCGATCGCTGCGCCGAAGCGTGCGCGGAGCGCGTCGACCGACGGATTCGCGGGACCGCCCCGGTGCGGCACCTGGGTCGGGGTCACCGGTGCGACATCCCCGGGCTGACCAGGATAGACGATGGCGAAGGTCGGGGCGCCGGGCGCGGTGGGGGGATTCGCGCTCATGGGGCAGACCGGGTCTGGTGCACGGAGTTCCCGAACGGTTCAGAGAGCTCGTCGATCCGATGTGCCGGGATGTAGAGCTGCGAGGTCGGATCCGGCACCATCTCGTCTCGGAGCGAATCGTTGGACATCCGCTCCTCCATGATCTTCTTCTGGAGCATCATGATGCCGTGAATCAGTCCCTCGGGTCGCGGCGGGCACCCGGGCACATAGACATCCACCGGGATGATGGTATCGATGCCCTGCACGACGGCGTAGGAATCGAACATCCCACCGGAGGAGGCGCAGGCGCCCATCGAGATGACCCACTTCGGCTGCGCCATCTGCTGGTAGATGCGGCGCAGCACGGGGGCCAGCTTGAAGGGGACGCGTCCCGCGCAGATCAGGACATCGCTCTGCCGCGGCGAGAAGGCCATCCGCTCCATCCCGAAGCGGGCGAGATCATAGTGGGACGCCGCGGACGCCATGAACTCGATGGCGCAACAGGCGGTCCCGAACGGCATCGGCCAGAGCGAGTTCGCCCGGCCCCAGTTCACGAGGAAATCGAGGCGGGTGGTGATCCACCCCTCCTGCGCCTGCGGGTTCCAGGAGACCGCACCGGCGCGGTCCGGGGCCGCCATCAATCCCATTGGAGGGCTCCCTTCTTCCAAATGTAGAGGTAACCGACGAGCAGGATGGCCATGAAGACGAGCATCTCACCAAGGCCGAAGAACGAGACCTGGCCGGCCGGGCAGGCCCCGGCCACGAGCGGGGCGGCGCAGGAGAGCTGCCGGAAGGTCGCGCTCCACGGGATCATGAACACCGTCTCGATATCGAAGACGATGAAGAGCATGGCCACCATGTAGAACTTGATGGAAAAGCGCTCGCGGGCGTCGCTGAGCACGGGCATGCCGGATTCATAGGGCTGCTGCTTCACCGGCGTCGGTCGCGACCGAGTGATCAGGTGCGACAGGCCGATGATGGCCACGGCGTTGACCGCGGCGAATCCGACGAGCAGGAGAACCGGGAGGTACGTCCGTTCCATGGGGGGGGAAGAGCGGAGCGTGATCGTGAAAAAATTCACGAACTTCTGTTGTCGGACAGGAAGCTATGCGCGGTCGCGATCGCAAGCAACGGGAAATGCGCGCGAACGGTGGTCCCCGCCCAGCCCTAACTCCGGTCCCCAGCCGCGCGTAGTATTCTGGGGTCCGCGCGCCCCACTGGTCCCCGGTGGCGCCTCGCCCGCACCCCTTCACCGCATTCCCGACCGTGTCGATCAAGAATGACCGCTGGATCACCGAGATGGCCACGAAGCACGGCATGATCGAACCGTTCGAGAGCTCCCAGCAGCGGAATGGGGTGGTCTCGTATGGCGTCTCCGCCTACGGCTACGACATGCGCGTCGCCTCCGAGTACCGCATCTTCACGAATGCGTTGAGCTCGATCATCGACCCCAAGACCTTCGACCCGAAGAGCTTCGTGGAGTACGAGGGCGACGTCTGCATCGTGCCGCCGAACTCGTTCGCCCTGGCCCGGAGCGTCGAGTACTTCCGGATCCCGCGCAACGTGATGACCGTGACCGTCGGGAAGTCGACCTACGCCCGCTGCGGGATCATCACGAACGTCACCCCGTTCGAGCCGGAGTGGGAGGGGTACGTGACCCTCGAGATCAGCAATACCACGCCGCTGCCGGCGAAGATCTACTCCAACGAGGGGATCGCGCAGGTCCTCTTCTTCGAGGGGGATGAGGCGCCGCTCGTTTCGTATAAGGACAAGAAGGGCAAGTATCAGGGGCAGGTCGGCGTGACGCTGCCGAAGATCTGACCCGCCCAGCCCCACCGCACCGCCTCCACCTCCGAGCGCTCTTTATGGAATCCCTCGCCTCACTGCATCCGCAGGTCGTCCACTTCGCCATCGCCCTGCTCTTCCTGGGTGTGCCGCTCCGGCTCATCGCCCTCACCGGGAAGGTCCCGTTCGCGAAGCACGCGGCGACCCTCCTGCTCCTGCTTGGCACGGCTGCGGCGGCCGTATCCGTGAAGTCGGGCGTGGATGCCCACGGTCCGGTGGAGCGAATCCCGGGCGCCCGAGCCGCGGTGATGGAGCACGAGGAGCATGGCATCGAGGCTCGGAATCTCTTCCTCGGTGTCGCGGCGCTGGAGCTGCTGGCCCTCGGTCTCGCCGCTGGCGGGAGCACGGTGCGCTTTGCGAAGGCGGCGTACATCGCCTCGGCGGCCGTCGGCCTCGCCGGGATGGGGGCGCTTTATGAGGCGGGCGAGCACGGTGGCGAGCTGGTGTACAGCTATGCGGGTGGCCCCGGAATCCGCAGCGGTGACACGACCGATGTGAAGCGCCTGCTCCTGGCCGGGCTCTACGCGCAAGCTCAGGCGGACCGGAAGGCGGGACGCCCCGCCGACGCGGCACGGCTCACGCAGGAGATGGCGGCCCGATTCCCCGAGGACACGACGATCAAGTTCCTCGTGGTCGAGTCGCTCCAGAAGGACGTTCAAGACCTCCCGGGAGCGCTGGCGACGGTCCGGTCGATCGCGGTCGACACCGCGAGCGCCCGCTGGGTCACACGGCAGGCGTCGGTGACCGCCGACCTCCTGCTGGCGATGGGCCACGCCGACAGCGCCCGCCTGGTCCTCGCGCCGATGGTGGAGAAGTACCCGGAGAATACGCGCCTCAAGGCGAAGCTCGACTCCATCCGCTGAGTTCGGCACCATCCCGACCACACGAGAGCCCCGGCATCACTCGGATGCCGGGGCCCTCGTCTTGATCTGGCCCGCTTCACCGACCGCGTCAGGCTGACGGCCTGCAGCGCCTGACGGGGGCCTTCCCGACTGCACTCACGCCGCGCCGGTCCACTCCGCCGCCTCGACCTTCGTGGCGCTGGCCCGGATGAAATCCCGGTTGAGCTGCATGATGGCATCGATCGAGATCCCCTTCGGACACGCCTCCTGGCACTCGCCGTGCAGCGTGCAGCCGCCGAAGCCTTCCTCGTCCATCTGCGCGACCATCGCGAGCGCACGGCGCTCCCGCTCCGGCTGACCCTGCGGCAGGGCGCCGAGATGGGTGACCTTCGCCGCGGTGAACAGCGAGGCTGAGGCGTTCGGGCAGGCCGCGACGCACGCCCCGCACCCGATGCAGGCCGCATTGTCCATCGCCCAGTCGGCGTCGCCCTTCGGGATCGGGAGCGCGTTGGCGTCCTGCGGCGTCCCGGTCGCGGCGGAGATGTAGCCACCGGCCTGGATGATGCGGTCGAAGGCCGATCGGTCGACCACGAGGTCCTTCACGACCGGGAACGCCTTCGCGCGCCACGGCTCGATCCAGATGGCATCGCCGTCCTTGAAGCTGCGCATGTGGAGCTGACAGGCGGTGGTGAGCTTCATCGGCCCGTGGGCCGATCCGTTGATCATCAGGCCGCACGACCCGCAGATCCCCTCACGGCAGTCATGATCGAACGCGACCGGCTCCTCGCCGCGCTGGATCAGACGCTCGTTCACAACATCGAGCATCTCGAGGAAGCTCATGTCCGGCGAGATGTCGAGGGCCGCGTACTCGACGAGGCGCCCCGGCTGGTCAGGCGACGCCTGGCGCCAGACGTGCAAGGTGAGGTGCATGCTCCCGGCGCTCACTTGTAGCTCCGCGTGCTGAGGTGGACGTTCTCGAAGGCCAGCGGCTCCTTGTTGAGGATCGGATCGACGCCGTCCCCGGCATACTCCCACGCCGCCACATACGCGAAGGCCTCGTCATTGCGCTTGGCCTCCCCGTCCTCGGTCTGATACTCCGTGCGGAAATGCCCGCCGCAGCTCTCCTCGCGATGCAGAGCGTCGCGGCACATCAGTTCGCCGAACTCCAGGAAGTCGGCCACCCGCCCCGCCTTCTCGAGGGACTGGTTCAACCCCTCCGCCGCGCCGAGCACCTTCACGTCGCGCCAGAATGCCTCCCGCAGGCGCGGGATCTCCTCGAGCGCCTGGCGGAGCCCCGCCGCGTCGCGGGCCATCCCACACTTGTCCCACATGATCTTCCCGAGCTCGCGGTGGAACGAGTCCACGGTCCGCGTGCCGTTCACTGCGAGAAGGGCTTGGGTGCGGGCCTCCACCTCGGCCTTCGCCGAAGCAAACGCGGGGTGATCCGTCGACACCGGCTGGAGCGGCGTCCGCGCGATGTAATCACCGATGGTATACGGGATGACGAAGTACCCGTCGGCGAGCCCCTGCATCAGCGCACTCGCCCCGAGGCGGTTCGCCCCGTGATCAGAGAAATTCGCCTCGCCGAGGACGTGCAGCCCGGGGATCGTGCTCATCAGGTTGTAGTCGACCCAGAGGCCGCCCATCGTGTAGTGCACGGCGGGGTAGATGCGCATCGGCCGCGCGTACGGGTCCTCGTCCGTGATGCGCTGGTACATCTCGAAGAGGTTGCCGTAGCGCTCCTCGATGGCCTTGCGTCCGAGCCGCTTGATGGCGTCGGAGAAGTCGAGATAGACGCCGCGCCCGCCTGGTCCGACCCCGCGCCCGTCATCGCAGGCCTCCTTCGCCGCGCGGGAAGCGATGTCGCGGGGCGAGAGGTTGCCGAAGCTCGGGTACTTCCGCTCGAGGTAATAGTCGCGGTCGGCCTCAGGGATGGCCGAGGGATCCTTCCCGCAATCCTCGCGGCGCTTCGGGACCCAGACGCGACCGTCGTTGCGCAGCGACTCCGACATCAGCGTGAGCTTCGACTGGTGGTCGCCGCTGACGGGGATGCAGGTCGGATGGATCTGCGTGAAGCAGGGATTCGCGAACGCGGCACCCTTCTTGTACGCCCGATACGTCGCGGTGACGTTGCACCCCTTCGCATTCGTCGACAGGTAGAAGACGTTGCCGTACCCGCCCGTCGCGAGGATCACCGCATCCGCCGCGTGCGATTCGATCTCGCCGGTGCGAAGATCGCGGACGATGATCCCGCGCGCCTTGCCATCGACGAGGACGACGTCGAGCATCTCGTGCCGCTCGAACATCGTGACGCCGCCACGCGCGATCTCCTTCTCGAGGGCCTGGTAGGCGCCGAGGAGGAGCTGCTGGCCCGTCTGGCCACGGGCGTAGAAGGTGCGCGAGACCTGCGCGCCGCCAAAGGAGCGGTTCGCGAGGAGGCCGCCGTATTCGCGCGCGAAGGGGACCCCCTGTGCCACGCACTGGTCGATGATGTCGACCGACACCTGCGCGAGTCGATAGACGTTCGCCTCGCGGGCGCGGAAATCGCCGCCCTTGATGGTGTCGTAGAAGAGGCGCTGCACCGAGTCGCCGTCGTTCCGATAGTTCTTGGCGGCGTTGATCCCGCCCTGCGCGGCGATCGAGTGCGCGCGCCGGGGCGAGTCCTGGAAGCAGAAACAGGAGACGCGGTAGCCGAGCTCCGAGAGCGACGCGGCGGCTGACGCCCCCGCAAGGCCGGAGCCGACAACGATGACGGAATGCTTCCGCTTATTCGCGGGGTTCACCAGCTTCATCTCGAAGCGGTGGCGGTCCCACTTCTCCGCGAGCGGGCCGGCGGGGATCTTGGCGTCGAGCGTGAGGGCCATGACGGGAGCTCCGGCGGTCAGTTGAGGATCCCGAGCCAGACGGCCACGGGAATCGAGGAGAATCCGGCCCAGACGATCAGCGCGAGCCCTTGGGCGACGCGGCGCTCACGTGGTTCCGACGACCGCTTCGCGAGCCCGAGGGTGCGGAAGCCGGCCCAGGCACCGTGGTACAGGTGGAGCCCCAGCGCCGCCATCGCCGCGAGGTAGAAGGCGGAGACGATCGGCGACCGGAACCCCAGGATCACGTTCCCGTACACCATCGTGTGGCTGAACGCCGGGTGGAACGTCCCGGTCGTGAAGTGGCCGATGTGGAAGACGATGAAGGCGAGCAACAGCACCCCGCCCCACCGCATCGTCCTCGAGGCGAGCGTCGACGCGGCCGGCACCTGCTTGGCGTACGCATCCGTTCGCGCGGCCCGGTTGAGCTGCGTCAGCTGATACGCCGCGGTGATGTGCAGCACGGCGGCGCCGAGGAGCCCCGCCCGCGCGACCCAGAGCAGTTCACCGGTCGACTTCAGAAAGGCGGCATAACGGTTCATCGCATCTGCACCGATGAACATCTGCAGGTTGCCCAGCATGTGGGCCACGACGAAACCGACGAGGAGGATTCCGGTCACGGCCATCACGGCCTTCTTGCCGACCGTGGAATCCCAGAACGCACGGAGCCAGCGCATCGACGTCCTCTGAAGGGGGGAGACGGGACGGCCCGGCGCCCGTGGGGCCGGGCCGGGAGCCAGCCTAGAGCTTCACGACCGCCATCGGCTCACGGACGGCCTGCGCGCTCTTCTCGAGCGCCGCGCGCTCGTCGTCGGTGAGCGTGACCTCGACCACCCGCTCGAGGCCGTTGCGGCCGAGCTTGACCGGCACGCCGAGGAAGAGCCCCGACATCCCATACTCGCCCTCGAGCCAGGCGGAGCACGGGAGGATCCGCTTCTGATCGTTCACGATCGCCTCCACCATCTGCACCGCGCCCGACGAGGGGGCGTAGTAGGCGGAGCCGGTCTTGAGGTGCTTCACGATCTCCGCGCCGCCGTTCCGCGTGCGATCGACAATCGCGTCGAGGGTCGGCCGGTCCATGAGCTGCGTGATCGGGATCCCGCTCACCGAGGTGTACGAGATCAGGGGCACCATCGTGTCGCCATGGCCGCCGAGCACCATCGCCTGGATGTCCCGCACCGAGACGTCGAGGGCGGTCGCGAGGAAGGCGCGATAGCGCGCCGTGTCGAGCACCCCGGCCATCCCGATCACGCGCTCGCGCGGGAAGCCCGTCGCCTCCTTGGCGACCCAGCACATCACGTCGAGCGGGTTCGAGACGACGATCACGATGGCGTTCGGCGAGGTCCGCTTGATCTGCTCACCAACCGACTTCACGATGCCAGCGTTGGTGTTGAGCAGGTCGTCCCGCGACATCCCGGGCTTGCGGGCGATGCCGGCGGTGATGACGACGATGTCGGAATCGGCGGTCTCCTCGTACCCGTTGGTGCCGATGACGCGGGAATCGAAGCCCTCGATCGGCGCGGACTGCCACTGGTCGAGGCCCTTGCCCTGCGGGATGCCCTCGGCGACGTCGACCATCACGACGGTGCGGGCGAGTTCCTTCTCAGCGATGCGCTGGGCGGCGGTGGCACCGACGTTGCCGGCGCCGACGACCGTGATCTTGTTCACCATGGGGGGAGGTTGTGCGATGGGTGAAGGGGAACGAACAGGGGAAAGTTAGCGTGTGCGCCGCGCGCGGTCACCAGTCACCGGTCACCCGCCCACCTGAGAGAGGGCCCGGAGGCCACCGACGCGGAGCGTCAGCAGCTCGTGCTCGAGCGGCTTCTCGGCCAACGCCCGTACGAAGAGCGGCTCGAGGGCCTCGCCGTGTCGGAGGGGATCCCGGAGGTTGACCTCGTGGTCGCCGTACAGGCAGGTGCGGAGGCGGCCGTCCGCCGTGAGCCGGACGCGGTTGCAGTTCCCACAGTACGTGTGGGTCATTGGCGTGATGACCCCGACCGTGCCCGGGGCCCCGGCGAATCGGAAATACCGTGCGGGACCGTTCCCGCGCGCCGGCCCCGCATCCTCCAGCAGCGGCGCGAGCGTCGCGGCACGCGCCAACACCTCGGCGCTCGGCACGATGTGCGCGTCGGTGAGGTGTGCCATCTCGCCGACTGGCATCAGCTCGATGAACCGCACGTGCACCGGGAGCCGACGCGTCAGGTCAGCCACGGCGACCACCTCATCGTCGTTGACCCCGCGCATGACGACCATGTTCAGCTTCACCGGCTCGAGCCCCGCCGCGAGCGCCGCCTCGACGGCCCGTTCGGGATGAAAGCCGAGGTCGCGGCGGGCGATAGCCGCGATGCGTTCCGGCCGGAGGGAGTCGACGGAGATGTTCACGCGATCGAGCCCCGCCTCCCGCAGCCCCGGAGCGAGCTCGGGGAGCCGGACGCCGTTCGTGGAGAGGGCGATGTCCTCGATGCCATCCACCGCGCGCAGCTGGGCGATCAGCGTCGGAAGCTCGGGCCGGATCGTCGGCTCACCGCCGGTGATCCGGAGCCGTCGCAAGCCGAGCGGGGCCAGTTGCCGCACGACGGCTACGATCTCCTCGTACGACAGGATCTCCTGCTTCGGCAGCCACGGGAGCCCCTCGGCCGGCATGCAGTACACGCACCGGAAGTTGCAGCGGTCCGTCACCGAGATCCGTAGATACTCGATCGAGCGCCCGTGCTGGTCGCGGAGCGGGGCGGTCACGGCGTCGTCCCCGTCGCCGACCGCGTGGGGTCCACCCACCCACGCGTACCGTCGGCGTAGTGCTCGCGCTTCCAAATTGGGACTCGCCGTTTGACCTCCTCGATCACGAACCGCTGGGCGTCGAGTGCGGCCGCACGGTGGGGGTGGGCAACCGCGATCGCGATAGACGCCTCGCCCAACGAGAGCGTCCCGAGCCGATGCTCCACCACCAAACGGGGCGTCCCGAATCGTTGGACCGCCTCCTCGGCGACGCGCTCAAGCTCCTCGGCCGCCATCGCACCGTAGGCGCTGTAATCGATTCCGGTCACGGGCCGACCGTCATTGACGTCACGCACCGTACCGACGAAGAGGGTCACGGCACCGCACGACGGGTCGGCCACTTCCGCGACGAGGTCGTGCGGCGCGAGCGGACGGTCGACAAGGGAAGTCCGCACCCTCAGCCCCCGGCCACCGGCGGAATCACGGCGACCTCGTCACCCACCCGCAGGGTGGTCGCGTGATCGGCGTAGCGGCGATTCACGGCGATCATGGGCTCCGGAAGCGGGGTACCGGGAGGGACCCGAGCGCCGAGGGCCTCGATCAGCTGCGCCACGGTCGCACCCTCGGGGATGTCCACCGAGACGACCGGCCCGAGGGCATCACCCCACGAGGCGAAGCACAGGACGGAGAGAACCATCCGGCGCGCCTCCGGTTTAGCTCACGCCTCGGTCTCTTCCTCGACCTCGAGGCCGGCAACCAGGGCGCGGAGCTCCTTCGAGGGCTTGAAGACCGGGACGGGACGGGCCGATACCTCGACGGGCTCCCCAGTGCGCGGATTCCGGGCCATTCGGGTCTTCCGGTTCCGGATCTTGAAGGTGCCGAACCCACGCACCTCGATGTTCCGCTGCTCCTTGAGCGCGTCCTTGATCGCGTCGAGGAAGGCGTCGACCACGCGGGCGCAATCCTTCTTCGAGATGGTCGGCCCGGCGGTCCGGGTAATCGCCTCGGTCACCTGCTCGACGAGGTCGGCTTTGGTCATCGACATGCGCGTGGGGGGCAGCGGGTACGGGGGTCAGTCTAGAGGCGTACCCTATTGACTGTCAAGCGGTTGCGTGGCCCGCCATGGCCGCCAGGAATTCATCGAAATGCGGCACAGCGTCGTGCGGACCGGGGGCTGCTTCTGGGTGGTACTGGACCCCGAAGACGGGCAACGACCGGTGCCGGAGACCCTCGACCGTCCCGTCGTTCAGGTTGACGTGGGTGACAACCAGATCGGGGGCACCGGGCACGCCCTCGGGCCCACCTTCCACGGCGAACCCGTGGTTCTGGCTCGTGATGAGGACCTCACCGGTCGTGAGATCCTTCACGGGATGATTCCCCCCGCGGTGACCGAAGGGGAGCTTCGTCGTGGCGCCGCCGAAGGTCAGTCCGAGCAGCTGGTGACCGAGACAGATCCCAAAAATCGGGATGCCCGATTCCGCGATGCTGCGGATCGCCGCGGGAGCATACGTTACGGCCTCCGGATCGCCCGGCCCGTTCGAGAGGAAGACGCCATGGGGCCGCTCGGCGAGGACCTCGGCCGCCGGAGTCGTCGACGGGACGACGGTGACACGACACCCGCGGGCCTCAAACATCCGGAGGATGTTTCGCTTGATGCCGTAGTCGTACGCCACAATGTGGTGGGGCGCGTGGGGATCACCCCACAGGTACCGCTCCCGCGTCGAGACGCGCGACGCGAGATCGAGCCCCGCCATCGAGGGACAGGCCTCGAGCACGGCACGGTCCGCGTCCGACGGGGCGACCCCGGCGCCGATAACGCCACGGAGCACGCCGCCGGAGCGCAGATGGCGGGTGAGCCGACGGGTGTCGACCTCGGAGAGGACCGGCACATGCGCGGCTGCCAACCAAGGACCGAGCCCCTGCTCGGCACGCCAGTTCGAGTACGGCTCGGAAAGCTCACGCACAACCACGCCGGCCACCTGCGGCACCGCGGACTCGAGGTCCTCGGTGTTCACGCCGTAGTTCCCGATCATCGGAGCGGTCATCACCACGATCTGTCCGCGGAAGGACGGGTCGGTGAAGGTCTCCTGATACCCACTCATCCCGGTCGTGAAGACGACCTCAGCAACGGCGGGCCCGGCCAGCGGATGATGGAGCCGGCCGAGAAAAAGGGTCCCGTCCTCGAGGAGGAGGAACCCTGGTGTGGCGAGAAGGGACGCGGCCGTCACGGCTGCGGCTGGGTCGTCGGCGTGGCCGGGGCGGCCGGAGCCGGCGTCAGCGGGACCGCGGACGGCACGCTGGAGCCGGTCGCAGGCGCGGGCGCCGTGGCGGCCGGCGCGGCGATGTCGTCCAGAATGGACCGCGGCCCAGCCGAGCGGCTCGACATCAGCTGCAGCACGAAGGCGAGGAAGATGAAGATCCCACCCGCCCACCAGCTCGTCTTGGTCAGCAGATCCCCGGCCTGGCGGGACCCGAGGACCGCGGGGGCCGACGACGACGCCCCACCGAAGTTCGCGGCGACGCCCCCACCCTTGCCGGCCTGCAGGAGCACGGCGGCGGCCAGGATCAGGGCATCAAGGATGAGCAGGACGAGAAGAAACGTGTACATGACGGAGTCGGGTGCTGCGGGTCAGGAAGTGCGGTAAGCCCCGAAGAATAGGGAGCTTACCGCACTCGAGCAACCCTCAGCCCGCTCGGACGATGGCCAGCCACTGCTCGGCATCAAGGCTCGCACCGCCCACCAGCACCCCATCCACGCCATCGGTCGCCAGCAACGCCTCGACGTTGGCGCGGTTGACGCTCCCGCCGTAGAGGATCGGCACCGCCCCGCCCCGCTCACCGATCAGGGCTCGGAGGACGGCAGCAATCGCCTGGTGGACTTCGGCAGCGTCCGCCGGCGTGGCGGTCCGCCCCGTGCCGATTGCCCAGACCGGCTCGTACGCCACGATGGCACTGGCGACGGCCGAGGGCTCGAGCCCCGCGAGTCCGGCGCGCAGCTGACGCGCGACGACGCCGAGGGTCTCCCCCGCCTCGCGTTCGGCGAGCGTCTCTCCGACGCAGAGCACCGGGGTCAATCCCGCGCGGACGGCCGCCGCCAGCTTGAGGCCGGTCTGCGCGTCGGTCTCCCCGAAGAGCTGGCGCCGCTCCGAGTGGCCCACGAGCGCGTAGCGCGCCCCCGCGCCACGGGCGAGTGCGGCCGAGGTCTCCCCAGTGAACGCGCCCTTGTCCTCCCAGTGCAGGTTCTGAATCCCCGCACCGAGATCCGACCGGTCACGCGTCGCCTCGACCACGACGTGGAGCGAGACTGCCGGCGGGAAGAACAGCACGCGCCGGTCCTGCTGGCGCGTGTACTGATCGAGGAAGGTCCGCATGAAGGCGGCGGCGTCGGCCGGCGCCTGGTGCATCTTCCAATTGGCCGCGAAGAGCCGCGCCTTCACGCGCCGACCGTCTCGAGCGCGACGACGCCGGGGAGCGCCTTCCCCTCGAGGAATTCGAGGGAGGCCCCGCCACCGGTCGACACGTGGCTCATCCGCGCCGCGAGGCCCGCCCCCTCGACGGCCGCCGCGGAATCCCCACCACCGATGATCGTCGTGGCGCCGCGAGCCGTCGCCTCCGCCATCGCCTCGGCGACGGCCTTGGTCCCCGCGTCAAACGGCGCGGTCTCGAAGACGCCCATCGGACCGTTCCAGATAATCGTCTTCGCACTCCCGATCGCGCGACGGTACGAGGCGATCGTCTCCGGCCCGACGTCGAGCATCGCCTCGTCCGACGGGATCGCATCGCGATGCACGGCGTGTGCCTTCGCCCCCTCGGCGATCGCCGGCGCGACCATCGCGTCATGCGGCAGCGTCAGTCGGTACGCGGCCCGCTCCATCAGGTCCGCCGCCATCTCGATGCGATCCGGTTCGACGAGCGACCGCCCGGTCTCGAGACCCATCGCCTTGTAGAAGGTGCACGCCATCGCCCCGCCGACGAGGATTCCATCCACCTTCGGGAGCAACGCCTCGATCACGTCGATCTTCCCCGAGATCTTAGATCCACCGAGGATCGCGATGAACGGACGCTTCGGCTTCTCAAGCGCCGTGCCGAGGTAGTCGAGCTCGCGCGCCATCAGGAGCCCGGCCACCGCGGGCCGCAGGAGCCGCGCCACCCCCTCGGTGGAGGCGTGCGCCCGATGCGCCGCCCCGAAGGCGTCATTCACGTAGAGATCTCCCAACCGCGCGAACGCCTGCGCGAGCGACGCGTCATTCGCCTCCTCGCCCGCCTCGAACCGCGTGTTCTCGAGCAGCGCGACCTGTCCATCGGTCAACGCGCGGGAGGCGGCCTCGGCGTCAGCGCCGACGACGTGCGGGACAAAGCGCACCGGCGCAGCGAGCAGCGCCGCCAGACGCTCGGCCACAGGCGCGAGCGTGTAGCGCGGATCCGGCTTCCCCTTCGGCCGGCCGAGGTGCGAGCAGCAGACCACACGCGCTCCTGCGGCGGTCAGCGCCGTGATGGTCGGGAGCGCGGCCCGGAGGCGGGTGTCATCGGTTACCGCACCGGAGTCGTCCTGCGGCACGTTGAAATCGACGCGCAGCAGGACGCGACGGCCCTTCAGGTGGGCGGCCGAGAGGTCACGGATGGTGCGAACGCGCATCAGGCGCTCAGAGCGCGGCGCCGACGCGCTCAATCAGGTCGACGCAGCGCGAGGAATACCCCCACTCGTTGTCGTACCAGCCCGAGAGCTTCACGAGCGTCCCGTCGATCACGTTGGTGCTCTTCCCGTCCATGATGGTCGAGTGCGGATTCCCCACGTAGTCGATCGACACGAGCTCCTCCTCGGTGTAGGCGAGGATCCCCCGCAGCGCTCCGGCGGCCGCCTCCTGGAACGCCGCGTTGACCTCAGCGATCGTCGTGGGGCGCTCGACCTCAACCGTCAGCTCGACGAGGGAGACGTCCGGGGTGGGAACGCGAATCGCGATGCCGTCGATTTTCCCCTTCACCTCGGGGATCACGAGCGCCGTCGCCTTGGCGGCGCCGGTGGTGGTCGGAATCATCGAGAGCGCCGCAGCCCGCGCGCGCCGCAGGTCCTTGTGCGGCAGGTCGAGGATACTCTGGTCGTTGGTGTAGCTGTGGATCGTCACCATGGCACCGTGGCGGAAGCCGAAGCGGTCGCGGACGACCTTCACCATCGGGGCGAGGCAATTCGTGGTGCAGCTCGCGTTTGAGATGATGTGATGGGTGGCCGGATCGAGCCGGTCCTGGTTCACGCCGAGCACGACGGTGATGTCCTCACCGGTCGCCGGCGCGGAGATGATCACCTTCCGGGCTCCGGCTGCGAGGTGCTTCCGCGCGTCGTCGGCCTTCGTGAACCGGCCGGTGGCCTCGAGCACGATGTCGACGCCGAGCGCCCGCCACGGGAGCGCGGCGGGATCCTTCTCCTTCAGCACCGCGATGCGACGTCCGTCGATCGTGATCGACTCCGCATCGTGCGAGACCACGCCGTCGTACACCCCGTGCACGGAATCATACCGGAAGAGGTGCGCGAGCGTCTTGGTGTCGGTGAGGTCGTTGATCGCCGCAATCTCGAACGCGGCGCCCCGCTCCATCGCCGCGCGGACGACCTGCCGCCCAATCCGACCGAACCCGTTGATGCCGACGCGAATCGCCATGACCGTCTCTGCTCCCAGGTGAGAATCAGGGGTCGCCGAGCCCGCGCGCCCGCCCGAACGTGAGGTAACTGATCGTGCGGACGCCAGCGGCGAAAAGCGCCGCGGCGCACGCGTTCATCGTTGCACCGGTGGTGAAGACGTCGTCCACGAGGATCGGATGGCACCCGACCAACGCGTCTGCCTGGGACGCGACCGGCGCAAAGGCACCGTGAACGTTCGCCAGTCGCTCGGTGGGAGTCAATCGCGTCTGCGACGCGGTGCCTCGCGTTCGCTGTAACGCGTCGCACACGGGGAGCGCCCACGCCGCGCCGACCGCCTCCGCGAGGCGCCGCGCCTGGTTGAACCCGCGCTCCCG
>DAISWY010000016.1:0-2765 GCA_036826135.1 Gemmatimonadaceae bacterium
GCCAGCCCGACGTGGACCAAATGGTCTGTGCAGGAGGCTATTGCACTCTTCGCCAAGCATCACCTGACGGGATCGACTTGGCGGCTCGCGGATCGCGACGAGCGATTCTAACGCCGAGTGTCCGATTTCAGCGCAGGAACGTGGTGAGACGATGCCATGACAGCACTCACCGTTTAGCCACTTGCTCCTCTCGCAGCACCGCCTTGGCGATCACGAACACCATGCCGGCGACGATGATGAAGTCCACGAGGGAGCCGAGAATAAGCCCTACCTGGATCTTCACCGGGCCGACGGCCACTGCGAGCTCTCGCCAATCCCCGCTCGGCGTCAGCGCTCCGACAATCGGCATGAGCAGGCCGTCGACGACGGACTTCAGCAGGTCGTTGAACTTGCCGCCGATGATCACGGCAATGGCGAGGCCGATCACACCGTACTGCTTCAGGAATCCCACGAACTCCTTCACCATTGGTCGCTCCTCCGAGGTCAGGGATGGGTCCCTATCGAGATGCGGCAGAGAATACACCCACTCACTGGGTATCGCATCCACCCGCGAGCACGCGAGGTGTCGGGCTGGCTGGCCACCCCTTCGCGCATAGGTTCCCGGGAGCTTCGAGTCTTCGTCCGCGCACCGTGCCCTTTCGCCAACCGATGATTCCCATGCACCGATTCGCCGCCCTCCTCCTCGCCACCCCCTGCTGCCTCTTCGCGCAGGCCCAACCGGTGCCGGTCACCGACGCCGTACCCGGCTGGAAGTGGACGATGGACAGCATCACCAAGACCGTCGACGCCGTCCGCGCCGGCCGCGACCTCACCCCGTCGCGGTGGCCGAACGGGAAGAAGGTCGCCGTCCTGCTCTCGTTCGACGTCGACAACGAGACGGTGACCCTCCGCTACGGAGAGACGTCGGTCGGCGCGCTCTCGATGGGCCAGTATGGCGCGCGGGTGGGTCTCGGGCGCGTGGTCGGGCTCCTCGACGCTCGACGTATTCCCGCAAGCTTCTTCATCCCTTCGGTGAGCCTAGCCCTCCATCCGGAGATGGGTCCCCTCATCGCCCGGAGCGGGCGCCACGAGATCGCGGTCCACGGCTGGGTGCACGAGATGAATGCCACGCTCCCCGATTCCATCGAGCGGGCGCTGCTGCGCCGGGCTGTGGACGACCTCACGCGCCTGACGGGCACGCGACCGGTGGGGTACCGGGCGCCGTCGTGGAACTTCTCGCCGAACACCCTCACCATCCTGCGTGACATGGGGTTCCGCTACGAGAGCTCATTGATGGCGGACGAACGCCCGTATGAGCTCAACCAGCGGGGCCTCCCGACGGGAATCGTGGAGATCCCAGTCGAGTGGATTCTCGATGACGCGCCGCTCTTCGACCCGCGCGGTGAACGGTACAGCCCACCACGGGCGGTGGCGCAGGTTTGGATTGACGAGTTCGACCGGGCGTATGCGGAGGGGACGATGTTCGTGCTGACGATGCATCCCCACGTCATCGGTCATCGATCCCGTTTGGTCGCACTGGAGCTGCTGCTCGACCACATCACGCAAAGAGCTGGTGACGACGTCTGGTACGCCACGCACGCCGAGGCGGCGGAGTATGTGCGGCGGGAGGCCCGCCTCGGCGAGCCGGTGCCGCGACGCCCCTAGTCGATCGGCAGGTGCTTCTCGTATCCGAGCACGGTCTCCTTCCGCCGGGACCGCACCAGCGGATACAGCAACTGATGGTACCAGCGCTCCTGCCCGTGACGGCGATCGTCCTTCAGTCCGTACGCCGGCGGATATTGGCGCGTGATGCGTGCGGTGCCGAAGAGGATATCCCAGAAGAAGAGCAGGTTGCCGTAGTTCCCCTGATAATGTCCGATGCCATCGTCCTGGGTGAGGGCGTGGTGCGCGTAGTGCGTGGCCGGCGTGGAGATGGTCCGCTCGAGCACCCACGCCACCGGATGCAGCACGCGCCAGCGATAGAGCCACTGATCCCACCGCACGGCGGAGTGCGCGCCGATGATTACCAGGAGCTTCGCCACACTGTACCAGACAATCGTCCAGCCGAACCCGAGGAAGAGCAGGGCGCCCGTGAACCAGAGCCCGGGCATCATCAGGTAGTAGAACAGGTTGTTGCGGTAGACGACGCGTACGCTCATATACGCAGCGCTGTGATGGGCGCGGTGCAGCGGCCACATCACCGAGGTGTGCGAGAGCCGGTGCCACCAGTACTGCGTGAGGTCGTCGGCGATGAGCAGGGTGCCCACCATCGCCCAGACGGGCCAATCAGCCCAGGCATCGCGCCATTCTGGGATGAGCCAGGCGCAGAGGGCGCGCGCACTCGCAAAGACGAACCCCGAGACCATCGGGAACATCAGGCCCACCGCGACGTCGAGCCGGTCATCCTCGTGACCGGCCTCGGGTGCAAAGAACCGGCCCATCAGCACCTCGGCGATGCCGAAGGCGAGGAAGATGCCAGTGACGGCGAGGAGCTGGACGGTCTGAAGATCCTGAGGCATAGGGGAAAGGTTCGGGACGGTCGGGCGGAGGGCAAGACGGTGTCTGCGCCGACCTTTGGATGATACATTCGAACGACCAGCACCACGCGCTGTGGCACCGGGCGCACCAACGAGACTTTCGGCACCCGTCGATGACCTTGCCGCTCCCATGAGCGACCTTCAGACCCTCCCGACGCCGAGTCTCCTCGTCGACCATCCCCGCGTGGTGCGCAACGTCGAGCGGATGGGCACGCGCATCGCCGCGCTCGGTGCGCGCCTGCGACCGCA
>DAISWY010000016.1:2865-28326 GCA_036826135.1 Gemmatimonadaceae bacterium
ACCACTTGCGGCGGCGGCGAGCGCTGCGGGCGTCACGATCGACGTCTTTCTCAAGGTCGACTGCGGCTACGGCCGCGCCGGGGTGGATCCCCACGGGCCGGCGCTCCTCGAGATGGCCGAGCGGATCGGGGCCCCGTCATCGCTCCGCTTCGCGGGAATCCTCGCGCATGCCGGGCATTCGTATCGGGCGCGCGGGCGGGCGCAGATCCTCGCGGTCGCGCACGCGGAGCGCGATGTGATGGTCGCGGCGGCCGCGCGACTCCGGGCGCACGGGATCGCGGTGCCCACGGTGAGCATCGGCTCGACGCCCACCGCCTCACACGTGGACGATCTGACCGGGGTGCACGAGGTGCGCACCGGGAACTACGTCTTCTACGACCTGATGCAGGTCGCGATCGGTTCCTGTGGTCCGGACGACGTCGCCCTCTCCGTGCTCACGGCGGTGGTGCACCGGGACCGTGCGAAGGGGAAGCTCATCCTGGACGCCGGGGCGATCGCGTTGAGCAAGGACGCCGGCATCGCCGATCCCGACGGGGTGACACACTACGGGCGACTGGTGACGGTGGAGGGTGAGGACCTCGGCCTCCGCATCACGAGTGTCTCACAGGAGCACGGGTGGGTGCAGACCCACGATGCGGCGGTCCTCGACCGACTCCCCGTGGGAACACGGGTGCGCGTCCTGGTCAACCACTCCTGTCTGACGGCGGCGCAGTTCCCGTATTATGAGGTGTGCGACGGCGTGCGTATCGTCGATCGCTGGACCAATCATCGCGGGTGGTAGGATGCTTCAGATGACGGGTCCGGTGACCCTAATCGGGCAACAGGCACCGCCGCCTGGTGGGTATCGTCTCGCCGTGTTCGAGGCGCATATCGAGACGATGGCGCGGCATTTGGAGACGATGCGTGCCTCGGGCGACCGTCGCGCGGTCTTCCAGCTGACGTATCTCACCTTCTCTCGCGAAGTGCTGGCCGGTGTACGAGCCGGTCGGTTCGATGATGCCTCGTGGGCCATCGACATGTGTTGTCGGTTCGTCGAGGTCTATCTGGAGCAGTCGGCGCGCTGGGAGCGGCGCGACCCCACCCAGTGCGGTGCGTGGCGACACGCCTTCGCGGAGAGTGCCTCGGGCCGCGCCTCGGTGCTGCAGGCGATGCTCCTCGGGATGAACGCCCACATCAATTACGATCTCGCGTTCGTCACCCTCGGGGCGTGCCGGCATGCGGGCGATCTCTCATCCATCGGACAGACCAGCGTGCTGCAGGCCAGCCAGGCCGGTGTCCCGGTGGTCCGGTACCGCGACTTCCTGCGGATCAATCAGGTCGCGTGGGAGAGTCTTCCGCGCATCCAGGATACCGTACTGGCCGCCTTCCACCCGGTCTTCTATCTCGGCAATCTGCTGGCCCGGCGTCTCACGATGGCGATGGGCGAACGAATCCTCCTGCACGCCCGAGAGGCGTCGTGGTTCCAGACCGCCTTGCTGCTGCACGCCCGAGATGACATGGAACGGGCGGCCGTCGAGCGGCTCATCGACACCAATGCGACCGCCATCGCCCAGCGGATTGGTCTGCTCGGCGGTCATCCCGTCCGCATGTGGCAGTCGTGGCGCGCGTGGGAATCCCGCGGCACAACGCTCGACCCGGCCGTCACGGAGACCATCCTCCAGATGGCGAGACGGGATCAGGCCATCAGCGCACTCGCGCTACGACAGCTGGCGGAGGGTGGGGCCGATCTCCTCCCCACCCTTCGGCGGTCCACAGCGGCGGAGGCAATCGACGAGGCCGTGTCGTTGGCCACGCACATCGCCCGGCATGCCCCGGCACCGCACCGTGACGCATTGCGTCGATTCTTTCGTGGACGCGATGACCGACGCGAGCGAGTCTTCGAGCGGTTTGTGCTCCGGTCCGATCCGACCTCCCTCACGGATGGACGGTGGCCCCTGGGACGTCTGCGGCAGCGCTGGCGCCGCCGCGAGGCGCTGGACCGCGCCGGGCTCGCCACACCGGCCATCGACCCCACCTCCTCGCTGCACCTCGCCCTTCGTCAGGATCTTCACCACGTCACTGGTTGGCGTGCGATGCTCGGTGACGCCGTCGCGATGGGGGCGGCGCACACCGGCTCCCCGGACGAGCTCGTGCATCGTCTCCGACGCCATGAGGACCGGTGGATTCGGCTCCTCGCCACCCACCGGGCCGGCGCGCTCGGCATCCATCCCCCGCTCGAATCCACTATGACCGCTCTGATCGATCGTGTGCTGTTCCTGAAGGAGACACAGGCCTTCCTCGAGGTCGATCCCTCCGTCCTGCTCCATGTGGCCGAACGGATGCGTGAGGAGCCCTTCGTCGCGGGCGCGCGGGTGGTCACTCAGGGGGATCCCAGCGACGGCATCCGTTTCATCGTGGAGGGAGTCGTCGAGGTGTGCCGACGCTCCGGCGAGCGGACGACGACCATCGCAACGCTCGGTCGCCGCGACGCCATCGGTGAGCTGGCGACATTGAATGCGACGGCCGCCACCGCCGATTGCATCGCACGATCGGACGGGCAGTGCCTCGTGTTGCCGGCGGAGGTGCTCTTGGAGCTGCTCACGCAGCACCACCGCCTCGCCATCGGCCTGCTCCGCACCCTGAGTGATCGGCTGATTGCGACGACCCACCGTCTCGAGGTGGAAACCGCATGACCCCCTCTCGATCCCTGCTGCCTCTTCTCTCCCTCATCGTTCTTGCCTGCACGGACGGGGCGACCGATCCGCTCGCTGACGGGAACGCCGCCATCCGGGCCGCGCTCACCATCGATCCCGAGGCGTTGCCACAGTACGTCTCGGCACCGCTCCCGGCGTTCTACGACGCGGCGGTGCTCGCGCTGGAGGACCGGACGCAGGGTGCGCCCCTCACGGATGCCGGGGTGACGCTCGGTCGCGTGTTGTTTTATGAACGGCAGTTGAGCCGGAACGGGACCGTGTCGTGTGCGAGCTGTCACGCGGGTACGAACGCGTTCGGGGACACGGCCCAGTTCAGTCGTGGCTTCGACGGCGCCGTGACGACGATGCACTCGATGCGGCTGGTGAACGTTCGCTTCAACCCGGATGGTCGCGCCTTCTGGGACAAGCGCGCGCCGACTCTGGAGGCGCAGACGACGCAGCCGATCCAGGATGCCGGGGAGATGGGGTTCGACGCGGCGCACGGCGGACTCACCGCGGCGTTCGCGCGGCTCTCGGCGCTCCCGTACTACCCGCCGCTCTTCCGGCTCGCCTTCGGAGACACGGTCCTCACGACGGATCGGGTGCAGCGTGCACTCGCGCAGTATGTCCGCAGTCTCGTCTCCGTCTCTAGTCGCTGGGACCAGGCGGCGGCTCAGGTGTTTGTGGCGGCGAATCCGATCACCTCACTGAATGGCCCGTTTCCGGGTTTCACGCCTGAGGAGCAGCAGGGAAAGCAGCTCTTCCAGGGATCGGGGTGCGCGGGCTGCCATATCCCACCGAGCTTCTCACTGCGAGGTGATTCCCGGAGCAACGGTCTCGACGCGGGGGAGACCCGGATCTTCCGGTCGCCGTCCCTCAAGCATCTGGCGCCCGGGCGGCGTTTTATGCACGACGGCCGCTTTACGTCACTCGAGCAGGTCGTCGAATTCTATGACAGCGGGGTGCAGGCGGGACCGGCGCTGGATCCTCGTTTGATGGTCCCACCGGTCGCTCCGGGGCCGCCGACCGGGATTCCTCGGCGGCTCAATCTCACGATAGCGCAGAAGGGGGCCTTGGTGGCCTTCCTGCGCACGCTCACGGATGACGCGCTCGCCGCGGATCCTCGCTTCAGCGATCCGTTCCGGCGGTAGCACCTAATCGGACCGGCGGACACGGAGGTCGCGTCCGCCGGTCCTCTTCTCACTGTACGCACTGCCCTCGCGGATCCGGCTTCGGCTTGTCGACCACCGGCCGCGACGGGAGATCGGCCACGGCGCGCGCGAGGTCGTGCGCATAGCGGCTGACCTTCGAGAGCTTCTGGAAGTCGATGAACTCGACCTCGTCGGTCACTTGGTGGTAGTCGGCGTGCCCACCGGTGCTCATGAACACGATCGGGATGCCGTAGCGGGCGTACATGTAATGGTCGGAGCGGCAGTAGTACTGCTCCGGATGGCCCGACGCGTCGTACTGGTAGTCGAACGCCCAGTTGTAGCCCTTCTCGCGGCTGACGGACTCGACGAGGTCACCGAGCTGCGTGGAGAGGCGGCGTGACCCGATGAGCTGCGCGTAGTTCGGGCCACCGCCGGGCTCCTCACCCGGGCCGCCGCGCCCGATCATATCGAAGTTGAGATTCGCGACGATGCTGTCGCGCGGCACGGTGGGGTGGTCGGTGTACCACTCCGAGCCGAAGAGGCCAAGCTCCTCGCCGGCGTGCCAGACGAAGAGGAGGGAGCGCTTCGGCTTCGTGCGGGCGGTCGCGAAGGCGCGGGCGACCTCGAGCACCCCCATCGAACCGGAGCCGTCATCGTCCGCGCCGTTGAAGATGGAGTCCATCCGCGCCACGGGGTGCACGCGCCGGATGGAATCCATGTTCACGCGGATGGACGCGTAGATCTCCGGCGTGATCTCGCCGTTGTTGGCGAGCTGCTTGGTGCGAAGGGCGAGGTTGAAGGCGCGGAGCGAGTCGCGGTCGACCGGCTCACCGACGCCGACGTGGTCGCTGTGCGCGCCGATCGCGACGTACTGTCCACGCCGGCTCCGATCGCTCCCGGTGAGCTTGGCCACGACGTTCCAGCTCTCGGCCGGGACGTTGCGGAAGGTGAAGGTGCCGCGAATCGCCGGCGCGGTCTGGCCGGGCGTCGCCGCGGCGAGGGAGGCGACGCCGAGGAGCTTGGCGGCGTGCGCGCGGGAGAGGTGCAGGTAGGCGGGGAGCTCCGGCCCCTGCTCCGCGTCGCCGGCGTCGAGCGACATCCCCGAGGCGGTGAGCTGCGCGATGAGCTGGGGATCGAGGAGGTCGAAGTTGGCAATGACGATGCCCGCGGCGGTGAAGAAGCGGCGGATCGCGTCGAGGCGGACGACGGAGCTGTTCTCCTCCGTCACGCCGATCACCACCGTCTTGCCCGCGACGGCGGCCCCTCCTTCCAGCAGGGTCGGGGTCCCCCAGAGGCCGGCGTAGACAACTTGGGCGCCATCGATGCTGCGCGGCCGGCCGCCGTTGTCGCGTGGGAGGTAGTCGGTGAAGGGTCGGAGGGTCTCACCGGCGACCGTGAGGGTGGCGCGGGTGGTGTCGAGGCTCCGGGTGGCGAGCGGGACGCGCTGGAGGAAGGTGCCGTTCTCCCCGGCGGGCTCGAGCCCCATCGCGGTCAGCTCGCGCACGATGTAGTCGAGCGCCTTCCGATGTTCCGGCGTGCCGGTGAGACGGCCGCGCATCGAATCGGCGGTGTAGGCGTCGAGGCGCGTGCGGAGGGCGGCGGGGGACATCGGCGGCTGGCGCCCTGCGACGGGTTGCGCCGAGACGGCGGCGTGGCTCGCGGCAATCGCGATGATGAGATAACGGACGTCGGAAAGGCGCATGGGGCTCCTCGAGGGACGGGACCGATGGAAGATATCATCGCGTCATGCGACGAGGCCCCCCGGGTCTCCCCGGTAGGGCCTCGTCGGTACCAGGCGATCAGTACAGGAGATCGATGCGATAGATGGCAGTGGTGCCGCTGATCTCGTTGCCCACGACGAGCAGGGGCGTTCCCGTCGGCGACTGCCGGCCCGGGATGAAGATGATGCCCTCTGGCCCACGGTCGCCGGTGGTGCCGCTACGCGAGTTGACGTAGGTCACGAACCGCGGGGCGGTCGGGACGGTGACGTCGTACACCATGATGCCGCCGACGCGCTCGAGCCCGACGAACGCGAACGTCTTCCGCCCGATGCGTCCGATGGCCACACCCTCGGGCTCCGGTCCCTTGTTGTCGGAGCGGTCGTCGAAGGTGTTGTTGTCATTGCTGGCGTTGAATGGGACCGCCGTCTCGGTGATGGTCCGCGACTCGAGTTGGTCACCGGAATCCCACACCTGCTGACCGGAGGTCGCGCTCCAGATGGAGAAGGAGCGTGCGCCGAGCACGAAGAGCGAATCGAACGCATTCGTCACGGGGTTCCGGCCGAGTTGGTTCGTGACGGTGAGCCGACCGAGGCGCGTCGAGTCCTTGCACGGACCGCCGCAGACGTCGTCCGAGAAGGTCACGGGATTCAGGGTGAGCGTCGAGACTCGGGCCTCCTCGCGAAGACCGGGGTTCCAGTCGCGCGCATCACCCTCATTGGCGGTGATCAGATAGGTCTCGCCCGCCACCACGTACGCCGCGATGCCGTCGGGCTGGTACATCCCGAAGATCGGCCAGGTCCGGATGTTGACGCGACCATCCTTGTCGCTGGCATCGAGCGGGTTCTGCGGCAGCAGGTGATTCTTGAACCCAAGCGATCGCACGCTCTGGACCGTCGCGGACGCGATGTCGACGGTCGCGATCGCATTGTTCTCCTGGAGCGTGACCCACGCCGTGGCCCCGTTCTCGGACACGGCGATGTACTCGGGCTCGAGATCCTTGGCCACCGTCGCGCCCGGGCCGTAGATGCGGACCCCCGACGCCTTGAGCGCGGACTCCTGCGCGTTGAACGCCGTGAAGGTGGCCGTCCGGACCGACGGGTTCGCCGGCGTCGAGACATCAATCACGCTCACCGAGCCTTCCGGATCGATCAGGTAGTTCGCGCTCGGCTCGCCTTCGTTCGCGACGAGCAGCGTCCGACCGTCAGGCGTGAAGGTGACCATATCCGGGAGCGCTCCGACCGTGACCGACGAGATGAACTCGAAGTTGTCCGTGCGGAAGAAGACCACGCGGCCTGGATCCGTCTTCACCGCGGCCTCGACCGCCACCGCCACGACCCCGTTCGCCACGGCGACGCTGTTGGCCGAGAGGCCGAACGCCCCGACGTTGAGCGTGGTGACGCGGGTCGGGAGCGACGGGATGCTGATGTCGAGGACATCGACGCTGTTGAGCAGGCCGTTGACGACGAAGAGGCGCCGGGTCGCGGAGTCGTAGGCCACGATCTCCGCCGCCCCCACGCCGCCCCCAGCGTAGCCGCCAATGCGCTCGAGAGCCACACTACCGGGGGTGGGTTCGGTCGCGATATCTGGACCGACGGTGGAGTCCTCGGCGCAGCCGACGATGCCGGCGACGAGCAGGACCACGAACCACAAGGGACGACGAGACGCGCGCATGTGAACCGGGAGCAAAAGAAGGGAGGTCCCCTGTCGAGCGTTGGCTCGAGCGATGGGGGGCGAACCTCCACAAAACCCCGGTCGTGTCACGACACAGTGCGCGCCCGCATCACGGGCGCGTCACGGCTTGCTTATCCTCGCGTCACCTTGCCTCGCCGTGACGGCGGGTCGCATACTCTCGGTGACCCGACTGGCCCTCTCCCTCCCTCGGCAGGAGTCGCACCGATGTCGACTGGCTCACCGACGTTCCGGCACCGGCTGCTGGTCGAGTGTCTTGGCACCGCCCTGCTCCTGGCCTTCGGTTGCGGCGCCGTGATGGTCGACGGGTTGCACCAGGGCGCGCTGGGCCTCATCGGCATCGCGATCGCTTGGGCGTCGTTGGTCGCGGTCCTCGTCTACGCCTTCGGGCATGTCTCCGGAACCCAGATCAACCCGGCAGTCACGGTCGCGCTCTGGTCAATCGGGCGCGTGCCCGCCCGCGAGGTGGTGCCGCTGGTCGCCGCGCAGGTTGTCGGCGCGACCATCGGGAGCGCGCTCACCATCTGGCTCCTCGGCACCGGCGCAGGGATCGGCGCGACGACGACCACCCTGGATGCGATGCGGGCCTTCACCGTGGAGTTCCTGGCGTCGTTCCTTCTGATGGCGACGGTCCTCGGGGCTGGGGTCGATGAGCGCACCCCACGCGGTTTCGCCGCATTGGCGGTCGGGCTCGTGGTCGGGCTCTGCGTCCTCGTGGCCGGCCCACTGACCGGCGCCTCGATGAACCCCGCGCGCTCGTTCGGCCCGGCGTTGACCGGGGGAGGCTGGGCGATGCAGTGGATGTACTGGGTGGCCCCGATCGCCGGAATGGTTGCCGCGGCCCAGGTGATGACGCGAGTCGGGGTGGCATCAACCAAGTGAGTCGGGGACGCGTAGGTTAGGGACCTATGCCCACGCCCCTGACCCGCCCCTTCGCTCGCCTCGTCGCGGTGGTCGCCATAGCGACCAGCATTCCTGCCGCGCCCCTCGCTGCCCAGACCCCGTCGTATCCCACCGCGTGGGATCCGGCGCTGCTACGGCGCCCCGATGTCGCGGCCGCCCTCAGCCATCTCGACCGGGAGTTCCCGCAGCAGGTCGAGGAGTGGATCCGGATCGCGCAGATGGTCGGAAAGTCGACCCGGGAGCAGGCCCGCGGCGCGTATGTGAAGGCGCAGTTCGAGCGCGCGGGGCTCGCCGTCCGGGTGGACTCGATCGGGAATGTGACCGGCGTCCGGAAGGGCACCGGTGGTGGCCCGACGATCGTCTTCGCGGCGCACATGGACATCGTGCACGCGGTGGAGACCAACCTCGGCGTTCGCCGGGATGGGGACACGCTGCGCGCGCCCGGCATCTTCGACAACAGCTCGTCCGTGGCGAACATGCTCGCCACGATCCGCGCGCTGAATGCGGCGAAGGTCGTCACCAAGGGCGACCTCATCTTCGTCGCGACGGTGCAGGAGGAGCTCGGATTGCGCGGGATGCAGTATTGGTTCGACCGGAACCCGAAGCCCGACCTCCTCATCGCGATGGACGGCGGGCTCGGTCCGGTGAGCTACGGCGCCCTCGGCATCTATTGGACGCGCTACAAGTTCACCTCCGAGGGAGCGCACACCCTGCAATCGCGCGGCAAGCCGACGCCCGTGCTGGCGATGGCCGACGCGGTGCAGCGGATCTACCAGCTGCAACCCTCCCCCCTGCCGAATGGCGCCGTCATCAACGTGGGCCAGGTGCACGGCGGCGTGATCTTCAACGGGATTCCGCAGGAGCTCTATTTCACCGTGGATCTTCGCTCGTCTGATCCGACGCTCCTCGACTCGCTCGATCGCCAGATCGGACGAATCGCCCAGGAGGCCGCGGACCGGGCACGGGTGAAACTGGTGGTCGAGGTGGAGCAGAAGAACCGTGCCGGCGGCACGGAACGGATGCTTGCGGACGCCCGGCGGCATCCGCTGGTGCAGACGGCGATCGACATCCAGAAGCAGCTCGGCGTCTCCTTCGGGATGCCGGGGGCGCAGGAGGCGCTCGCCACCGGGAGCACCGATGGCAACATCGGCGTCGTCGCCGGCGTGCCGAGCATCGCGATCGGGCGGTCGTACGGGGGCGATCAGCACACGCTGAGCGAGTGGGCGCATTGGCCGAGCGCACTGCAGGGGACGAAGTTGACCCTCCTCCTCGCCGCGACGTTCGGCGATGGGGTCCGCCCTGTGCGCGCCTACGTTCCGTGAGGCGGCGCTCACACCAGTTCGAGTTGGTGTCGCTTGGCCGCGCCGTGTGCCGGGCGTGGGGGCTGACCGCGCTGATCGCCTCGGTCGCGCAGGGACAGAACGCGACGGCCTCGCCGTCTGCCGGTCCGGCCGCCGCATCCGCGTACGTGAATCCCGAGCTCGCGCCACGGCCGACGATGCACCCCACCAAGGTGACGCGTGCCCCGAAGATCGACGCGGTGCTAAACGAGGCCGAGTGGGCGACGGCCGAGGTGCTCACGGACTTCCGGCAGCAGCTCCCGAACACCGGGATGCCGGCGACGTTCAAGACGGTCGTGCGCGTGCTGTACGATGACGACCACCTGTATGTAGCCGCCGAGAACTTCGATCCAGAGCCGTCGCGCGCCATCAGCGCCGGGATGGAGCGCGACTTCCAGACTCCGGACAGCGACATCTTCGGACTCGCGCTCGACACGTTCCACGATCGGCGAAACGCGTTCATGTTCGCAATCAATCCGGCCGGCGGGATCCGGGACGAGCAGGTGTTCAACGATTCGCGCACCGTGGTCGACGCGTGGGAAGGGATCATCACGTTGCAGACGCGAATGACCGACAGCTCGTGGATCGCGGAGCTCTCCATCCCGATGCGGACGCTGCGCTTCGACGGCGCACTCCCGGTCCAGGACTGGGGGGTGAACTTCATCCGTCGCGTACGTCGCGTGAATGAGACCTCGTATTGGGCGCCGCTCGAGCGGCAGTACCGGCTTCATCGGATGTCGAAAGCAGGGACGATGACCGGGCTTGAAGGGATCCGGCCGGGCCGCAACCTGCAGCTAAAGCCATATCTCGTGGGTGGGGACTCGCGCGGGGCGCAGGTGCCGACCGCAGCCCTCGGCACCTCGCAGGACGCCGGGGTCGACCTCAAGTACGGGCTGACCCCGTCGATGACGCTCGACCTCACCTACAACACGGACTTCTCGCAGGTGGAGGTGGACCAGGAGCAGGTGAATCTGACCCGCTTCTCGCTCTTCTTCCCGGAGCGGCGCGAGTTCTTCATCGAGAACGCGGGCTCCTTCATGTTCGGTGACAGCGAGGAGCGGAACTACCGGATGGGAGCGGGACCGCGCGACTTCACCTTCTTCAACTCGCGGCAGATCGGCCTCACGGCGGACGGGCGGCCGATTCCGATCGTCGGCGGCGGGCGTGTCTCCGGGCGGGCGGGGGCGTGGGAGCTCGGCCTGCTCGATATGCAGACCCAGACCTCCGAGGCGCTGCCAGCGGAGAACTTCAGCGTGGTCCGCGTGAAGCGGCAGGTCTCCGACGCGTCTGACGTCGGGGTCTTGGTCCAGCGCCGCGCGGCGACGGATGGCTCAGGCACGGAAAACCTCAGCTACGGCTTCGACGCGAACCTCCGGCCGAGTAGCGCGCTGATTCTGAACAGTTATCTCGCCGCGAGTGATGGCCCTGGGGCTGATGCCGACGGCTATACCGCACGACTCTCCGCCCACTATCGCGACGCATTCTGGAACGCTGGCGCGATGTGGAAGCACGTCTCCGAGGACTTCAATCCCGGGATCGGATTCGTCCGCCGACAGGACATGGATCAGCGCTATGCGACCATCGGGGTGCACGCCCGCCCGAAGTGGAAGGGGATCCAGGAGGTGGCGCCCTATGTGGAGGTCGATCACATCGCCGACCTGCGAGGGCAGCTCGCCACGCGTACCGTGCAGGCAGGGGTGGACCTGCTCTTCCAGCCCGACGGCAATGTGAAGTTCGATGTGAAGGATCAGTTCGACCGTCTTGATGCGCCGTTCACCGTCGTGCCAGGATACGTGGTGCCGATCGGCGCATACGCGTGGCGGGAGGCGGAGGTGAGCTATACGACGGGGCGTGCGCGGCGGGTGTTCGGCACCGCGACGTACACCACCGGCGGCTTCTACGATGGGACGCGTCGCGCGGCCGGGGCGACGGTGACCTGGCGTCCGCGCTACGACCTGATGGTCGAGGCGAACTACACGCGGAATGACCTCTCCCTCGCGAGTGGGGACGTCCTCGCGGACATCGGTCGGGTACGCGTGCGGTATGCGTGGTCGACGAAGTTGTTCGGGAGCGCCTTCGTGCAGTACAACGCGCAGTCGGCGACCTGGGTGACGAACGCGCGCCTCAACTATCGCTACGCGCCGCTGAGCGACCTCTTCCTCGTCTACACGGACCGCCGAAATGCGGAGACCGGCGTGCTCGGCGAGCGGACGCTGGCGCTCAAGTTCACACGGATGCTGGCGTTCTGACGGCCGAGCGCGTCCGCCGCAGGTCGAGCGCCACGAGGACGCCCAGCACCGTGATCGACACCGCGGAGATCGCGCACCAGGGACAGAAGGTGCGCAGCACGACCCACTCCGCGTACTTGAGCCGGATGGTGAAGAGGATCGCCGGGTAGACGAGCGCGGCGAGCGCGAGGGCGGGGCCGCGGGCGTCGACCTGGGCCTCATGCAGCCCCCAGAGTGCAGCGCCCAGAATCAGCGTGTAGCCGATCGCGCCAATGAGGGCGACGTCGACGCCGAGGAACCAGCTCCAGCTGCTGAACTGCACCACCGCGCAACCGCCCGCCCCGCCACAGCTCAGTTCGCCAGCGAGGCCGAGTTTCCAGAGGTGCAGGTAGGTCGCGACGAGCGCGTTGACGAGCGCGATGAGCGCGGTGGCCTGCCGGAGCCGCATGGCGATGGGGTTCCCCGAGCCCGCGCTAGTTCCCGAAGTCCTCGAGGCGCGGGTTCACGATGGTGTTGTAGATCGACCCGAACGTGAAGTTCAGACCGACGCTCCCGGTCAGGCGGAAGGCCGTCGCGAGGGCGCGCTGCCGGGTGAGGACTTCATCCTCGGAGGCACCGCCCCTCGGAAGATAGAGCTGGTCGTTGACCTTCGCCGCCTCGCCTCGCAGCTCGAGCGAGAGGCCGCGGGAGAGCCGGATGTTTGTCCGGCCGTTGAAGGCGAGGCTGAAGCGATTGTCCGCCATCAGGAAGCGGTTGTACCGGAGCGCGGCGTCGATGGAGCCCCACGGCTGTCGCGACTCCCCGGCGATCATCAGGCGGGTGAGGGGCAGCTGCTCTCGGGTGCGACCGTAGATGGTCTCCTCGATGTAGGTGTAGTCGCGGGCGCCGACGCCGAGGGCCACGACCAGCTGCCGACTCGTGGCCTCCGACCAGGGAAACAGGTTGTACTCCGCCGAGATATCCGCCAGCTGGTAGAGGTCGATGTTCCGGAATTCGGAGTAGCCCGCCCCGACGCTCGAGCCGACCGACCAGTGCTCGGTGACGCTCTTGACCACGCGGGCGATGGCATCACCATTGCGGCGGATATACTCGCGCGAGGTGGTGTCGGTGATCTTGAAGCGGTTGAAGCGATACTCGTTCTGCAGGTAGAAGGTGACCTTCCAGTCCTCGGTGATGCGCGAGGCGGTGACGTTCCCGGTGACCTCGTAGTTGCTCGCGCGGCTCTCTGCGCCGCCGCCACCATTGAGGCGGGTGCGATACACCCAGAGGTTCCACGGATCCTGCACGTCGGTCATCCGCGGTGCGGCCGGCGCATTGGCCGGCGCGGTGTAGGTGACGGCGAAGCGCTCCTGCCCCGGGAGCCGTGTGACGTACGGGACGAGCCCGAGCTTGAAGAGCCGGGCGAGCTCGCGCCGCCTGACGTCATCGGTGGTGTTGGGCGGGAGGGTGGTGACGAGTGTGTCCGCACGGCCCTCGAAGCGACGATGTCCGTAGAGCGTCACCGTGTACTCACCGCCACCGGAGGCGGTGCCCAGGCGCGTCACGAGGAGGTGCGCGTCGGCATCGAGTCGGTCCTGCGTCCAGAGGACGAAGGGGAGCTCGGTGATGAAGAAGTTCCGGTCGCAGCCGAACGTCTGGCAGTCGAGGAAGACCCGAACGCGGGTATCGACGATACCCTGGGCCTCGCTCGACCGGACGGACGGGGACAACAGGAGCAGGACCGCGGCCAGGATGGCGCGGCGCAGGAGGCGGGGCATGGGGATCACGGGAGAGGTACGCGCGGCGGGGGCGAGACGCTGACCGCTCGCGAAGGATAACCCGGTCAACCCCTGTGGACCGTGCCGCGACGCCTCGGAGTCGGCCGGCTCAGCGGTGTCGACGCAGGCCGAGCGTGAGCAGGCGTTGCAGCAACTCGGGATACGGGATCCCGGCGTGCGCGGCTGCCTCGGCGAACTCTTCGCCGCGGGCGATGTCGGGATTGGGATTCGCCTCGAGGAACCAGGCGCGTCCCTCCGCATCGAGCCGGAAATCGAGTCGCGCGTAGCCGCTCAGCTCGAGGATGCGATAGATCCGCTTGGCGTCGCGGAGGAGGCGTGTGGTCACTTCCGTCGGCAGATCGGCGGCCGGGCGGATCGCCACCGCATGCCGGGACTGGTACGCCGGGTCGTGCTTGAGGCGCTCGGTCGCGATCAGGGGCTCGCCGGGGGTCGTCGGGCGCGCCGTGAGCTCCCACGGCGCGAAGGTGCGGATGCGGCCGTCGCCGAGGATGCTCACGTACAGTTCCCGACCGTCCACGAAGCGCTCCGCGATGGCATCGGTGCGGACCCGTTCGTGGATGAATCGCACCCGGGCCGCCAACTCGTCCTCGTCGGCCACCACGGACGCCTTCGAGATCCCGAGGGAGGCGTCGGCGGTGAGCGACTTCACGATGAGCGGGAAGTCGAGGGCGCGCGGCCGCCGTGCGGTCCGGCCGCGAGGGAAGACCGCGAAGTCCGGGACCCGGAGGCGATGATAGGTGAGGAGCTTCTTCGCGAGCGCCTTTCCCCGGGCGAGCACGAGGCCGCGCGGGTTGCAACCGGTGTAGGGCACCTGCAGCAGCTCGAGCAGGCTGACCACGTTGTGGTCGTACATCGTCTCCCCGTGGAACTCCTCGAGGAGGTTGAAGACGATGTCGGGGGCGAAGGTCGCCACCGCGTCACGGATCGGCCCGAGGTCCCACTGCACACCGAGGACGTGCACCTCGTGGCCGAGGGCGCGCAGCCCGTCGCGAACGTCAGCCTCGGTCTTGATCTCGAAGCCGTGACGGGAGGTGCGTGCGATGGTGCCCTCGGGAGGCACCAGGTCGGGGTGCGTGAGGAGGAGGACGCGGAGGCGCTTCATCGACGCCTCCGTCGTGGAGGTGTCCTCACCCCCGCACCGCCCGCACGACCGCCTCCGCCGTGATGCCGTACTCCCGGTAGAGCGTCGGCGCCGGCGCGCTCGCGCCGAAGGTCGAGATGCCGATGATCGTGCCGGTGTCGCCGACCCAGCGGTACCAGCTCATCGGATGCGCGGCCTCGATCGCCACCCGCCGGATCCCGGCGGGGAGCACCGACGCCTGATACGCCGCATCCTGCGCCGCGAAGAGCTCCATCGAGCACATCGAGACGACGCGCGTGGCGATGCCACCGGCCGCGAGCTCGGTCTGCGCCTGCAGCGCGATCTCCACCTCGGAGCCGCTCGCGAGGATCACCGCCGCCGGCGTCGACCCCGCCGGGGCATCCTTCAGCACGTACGCCCCCTTGGTCGCATCGATCGCCGGCGCGTGCGTGGTCCGGTCCACGCAGGAGAGCTTCTGCCGGGTGAGGATGATCGCGCTCGGTCCGTCACGATGCATCAGTGCGATGCGCCACGCCTCGGCCACCTCGTTCGCGTCCGCGGGCCGGAGGACGAGGAGGTTCGGGATGCAGCGCAGCGAGGTCAGATGCTCGATCGGCTGGTGCGTCGGGCCGTCCTCGCCGAGGCCGATGGAGTCGTGCGTGAAGACGTAGATCACCCGCTGCTTCATCAGGGCCGCGAGTCGGATCGCCGGCCGCATGTAATCGGCGAAGACGAGGAAGGTGCCCCCGTACGGGATCACGCCGCCGTGCAGCGCCATCCCGTTCATGATCGCGCCCATCCCGTGCTCGCGGATGCCGTACCGGAAGTTCCGCCCGGTGCGATCCTCGGCGGAGAAGAGGGCGCCCCCCTTCACGTCGGTGAGGTTGGAGCCGGTGAGGTCGGCGGACCCGCCGAGCAGCTCAGGGAGCGCCGGGGCGATCGCGTTGAGCACGGTGCCGCTCGCCGCGCGGCTCGCGACGTTCCCGCTCGTCGCGTCGAACTTCGGCAGTGTCTTCTCCCACCCGGTGGGGAGGTCGCCGTGCCAGCGCCGCCCGAGCTCCTTGGCCGCGACGGGCTGCGCCTTCGTGAAGGCCATGAAGCGGTCCATCCACGCCTTCTGCAGCGCGACGCCGCGCGACTTCGCCTCGCGCCAGTGCGCGAGCGCCCCCTCCGGCACGTGGAACGGCTCGGTGCTCGGCCACCCATAGGCCTGCTTGGTGAGCGCGATCTCGTCCTTCCCGAGCGGCTCGCCGTGCGCCTTCGCGGTGTCGGCGCGGTTGGGGGAGCCGAAGCCGATGATCGTCTTGGTGCAGATGAGCGTCGGACGCGCGGTGTCGGCCTTGGCCTCGGCGATCACGCGGTCGATCGCCTCCTGGTCGTTCACGTCGGTGAGGTGCAGCACCTGCCAGCCGTAGGCGGCGAATCGGGCCGCGACGTCGTCGCTCGAGGCGAGCGAGACACGGCCGTCGATCGTGATGTTGTTGTCGTCCCAGAAGCCGATGAGCTTGCCGAGCCGTTGATGGCCCGCAAAGGAGGCGGCCTCGTGCGAGATGCCTTCCATCAGGCAGCCGTCACCGGCGATGAACCAGGTGTAGTGGTCGATCGGCGTGTGGCCGTCGCGGTTGAAGGTCGCGGCGAGCTGCGCCTCGGCGACGGCCATCCCGACCGCGTTGCCGATCCCCTGTCCGAGCGGCCCGGTCGTGGTCTCGACGCCGGCGGTGTGCCCGACCTCGGGATGGCCGGGCGTCTTCGAGCCCCACTGCCGGAACGCCTTGAGGTCGTCGAGCGTGAGGTCGTAGCCGCTCAGGTAGAGCGTCGAGTAGAGGAGCATCGACGCGTGGCCGGCGGAGAGGACGACGCGGTCGCGGTCGGGCCAGTGCGGGTCGGCCGGGTTGTGCTTCACGTGCCTCGTGTAGAGCGCATACGCGAGCGGGGCGAGCGCCATCGGCGTGCCGGGGTGGCCGGATTCGGCCTGCTGCACCGCATCCATCGAGAGGGTGCGGACGGTGTCGATCGCAAGCGTGACGCTGGAGGAGGCAGGCATAGGTCGGGAAGCGATGGAGAAGGAGCGGGTCAGGGTCGAGCGTCAGACGAGGGCCGTGCGTCGGCGGGCCAACAGCCGTTCTGCGATGAGCGTCACCACCGCCATGATGGTTTCCTGCGGGTTGACGCCGGGGGCGGTGGGGAGGAGGGAGCCATCGGCGACGAAGACGCCGGGGGCGTCCCAGACTTCGCCGTGGGGATCGACACCGCTGGTGCGGCGGTCGGCGCCGAGCCGAGCGGTGCCGTTCACGTGGGCGGAGAAGAGGGCCAGTTGGTTGGCGCCGAACGGCCGGCCGCGCAGACGGTCGACCTCGCCGGGGTGACGCAGGATCACCGACGGCGATTGGCCGGAGTGGACCTCGCGGGCGCCGGCGGCGAAGTGGAGACGCGCCGCCGCGACCATCCCCGTCTCGAGGTGTCGCGCGTCGGCGGCACTGAGCGCGTAGCGGATGGAGAGCGATCCATCGCGACGGACGCGCACGTCGCCATCCGACTGGCCGCGGCGCGCACCATCGCGCGCGAGGATGACGAGGGCCGAGAGCTGGTTGAAGCCGAGCATCATCTCGCGATGGGCGGCCCCGAAGCCGGGCGCGGCCGGCGCGCCGATGCCGGGATGGAGCGGCGGCGACTCGATCCAGACGCCGTAGCCGTGCGCGTCGAGGCGGTGGAACTCGTCGCACATCGAACTCATCGGGATTCCACCCGCACCATAGATCTCCCGGTCGTAGCGGCCGAAGATCCCCGTGGTCGGATGCAGACGCAGGAAGCGTCCTGTGCCGCCGCCGCCCATCCGCGAGCGCTGCAACAGCGCCGGTGTCTCGATCGCGCCGCCGGCTACGATGACGATCGGGGCGACGGCGGTGCCCGCGCGGCCCGTGGTCGTCTCGGTGAAGTGGACGCGCTTGGTCGGGAAGCGGCCGCCGCGTTCCGCGAGTTCGATGCGCGCGACGCGCGCGTGCGGGAGGAGCCGCGCGCCCGCCGCGTGCGCACGCGGGAGGTAGGTCTGCAGCCCGCCCTGTTTGGCGCCGGTCCGGCAGCCGGCACCGCAGAAGCCGGTGCGCACACAGTCCTTGGCGTTGATCGCGACCGCGCGGGCTGACCAGCCGAGCGTTGCCGCGCCGTCGAGGATGACGCGGTTCGCCGGAGAGTGCGCGTCGTCGGGGACGACGCGCGCGTGGACCTCGGACTCGATCCGCTCGAAATAGGGTGCCAACTCGGTGGCCCCCATCCCCTCGGTGCCGTGGTCGGTGCGCCACTCCTCGAGCACCCAGTCGGGGGTGCGGAGCATCACCATCCAATTGATGTTCGTCCCACCCCCGACGCCGACCCCCTGCACGATCGAGAGGCCGACGTCATCGGTGGTGCGTTGCGCGCCGTCGGCGTAGAGGTCACGGAGTGCGTCGGCGTCGTGCTCGGCGAAGTCACGACCGTCGCGGAGCGCCCCCGCCTCGAGGATGAGGACGTCGAGCCCCGCCTCCGCGAGGCGCGCCGCCATCACCGCGCCGCCCGCACCTGTGCCAATCACGATCGCATCCGCGCGGAGGACGCTGCCATCGAGGGCGAGGGGGGCGATCGTCGTCCGGAAGGGAGGGGGATGGTGCGCGCTCGCGGGGTCGGCGTGGCGACGCACCGGCTCGGCGTCGGAGGGGATCCCGTCGAGGGCGCCCTCCCAGCCCACCGCAGGGGGGCGGAGGTGATAGGGCCCGCGGTACCCGATCTCGCGTTGCGCCTCGGGGGTGAGGTACTCGGTGAGGATCACGAGGCGCCGGACCGCCTGCGCGATGCTCCGGAACGCCCCCACGGAGGACCTCAGCCAGCTCGTGAGATGGTGGTCCTGCGCGGCGTCCCCTTGGTCGGCGAAGGGGCGCGGGAGGAGGCCAACAGTGAGCGCGCTCGCCCGGGCGCCGAGCACGGTGAGGGCGATGCCGACCTCGCCGCGCTGCCGGGGCGCGAGGGCGGCGATCCGGGCGACGAGCGCGTCGACGAGTCGCGCCCCCCGGCCCTCGTCCTCGAAGGCGTGTGGGACGATGCGACGCGCGGCGGCGGCGAGGGTCCGGCGCTGGGCGGCGGTCAGGGCGGCCACGGGCGTCGAGGGCACGCGGGAAAGAAAGCGGTCCCCGTCGACGGCGTCCACCGCGGGGGGCATACTTCGTGATGATGACGTCCGGGCCCTCCCACCTGCTTCCTGCGGAGCTCGCCGAATGCCTGACGGCGTTCGCGCTCGGGTTGCAGAGGGCGGCGGCCCACCCGGACGGGCATCCGGTGGTCGAGGGGGTCGTGGCGGAGCTCGAGACTCGGCTCGCGGGGATCCACGCGGGCCGTCCCTCGCTGACCATCGGCGTCGCCCCGCACCAGCTCGTTGTCGATGGGGTCTCGACCGACCCGAACCAGCCGGTGCTACGGGAGCTCGCGGGTCGGTTGCACGCGCACGCGCTGGGCGGCGTGATGTTGACCCGCGGCGTCACCGCGGCGGAGCTGGCGCACCTGCTTGGGCTGCTCGCCACGGAGGCGGGGACCCTCCCGATGCCGATCGGCCTCGAGGGGCCGGAGCTCCTCGCCCAGTGGCCCGCCATCCGTCTCTTCCCGGTGAGTACCACGGTCGTCGCGCTCCCGGATGACGTGGAGGCGCCCGTCACCGGGGATGCCGCCGCCCAGCGAGCGGCCACGCTCTGGCTCGGCCTCGCACGCGCCGCCCTGCGGCGCGAGGTGTCGCGCGCGATCGAATCGGCAGATGATGCGGCCGCCGACCCCGCGGCCGTGGCGGCGGCGATCGAGGCGCAGTCGACCGATGCGACCTACGACCAGTCGGTGCAGGGCTACCTCGCGCAGGGCATCGAGGTTCTCGCGACGGAGCGGGGGGCGGCGATCGGCGCGCTGCGGCGGCGCATCGCCGCGCTGCTCACCGCGCTCCATCCGGACGCGCTCGTGCGGGTCGTCTCGGCGCAGACGGATCGGTCGGCACGTCGTCGCCTCCTCGAGCTGGGGGTGACGGGGGTGCCCGCGGCGGCGCTGCGACGCCTCCTCGAGGCGGTGGCACGGGCGGGTGGCGAGCCCCTCTCGCCGATGCTCGTGCGCCTGCTTGACGGCTTCGTGGCGCACGCCGAGCGGCCGGAGGTGGTGCTGCGCTCGAGCGCGGACCTCGCGTTGCGTGAGACGGTGCTCGCCGTGGTGCGGGGATGGCCGGCGGTGGAGCGCGTCAATCGCGGGCATCGGGCGCTCGACGCTGGGCTTCGACGTCGCAGCGCCGTCTTCCGTGTGGTCGACAGCCCGGCGGCGGTCGAGGCGGAACGGCTCTTCGCGATCGCGGTGGCGACGGGGGTGCTGAACGCATCCACCTGGCGACAACTCGAGACGGTGGCGCGCACCGGGGATCCGTCCGTCCTGGTGACACTGCTCGATGGGGCGCCGGCCGGGATGGTGCGGGATGCGCTGTGGGCACAGGTCGCCACGCCGCACCGGGTGCGGGAGTGGCTCGCGCGGACCCCCGTGCCCGCGGCGGCGGTCGGGGTGCTCGTCGAGCGGCTCGGTGTCGCGGCCCTCCCCGTGCTCCTCGACGCGCTCGACGAGCGTCCGGCGCTCATCGGTGCGCTGGTCGGGCCGTGGCTCGCGGCGCTTGGCGAATCCGCGCTCCCCGCCATCCAGGAGCGGCTCCTCGGGGCGGAGCCGGCGGTGCGCGCGCAGCTGCTCCCGCTCCTCCCGGACCCGGCCGAGGTGGTCGCGTGAACGAGGTCGTCCGGTTCCTCACCGCCTTCACGCAGGCGCTGACACAGATGATGCGGCTCGACGCGCGTGATCCGGCGCGTCGACGGGCCATCGACACCGCGTACGGCTTCCTCCTGCTGCTGCACGAGACGCAGGCGCGGCTGCGGTTCACCTTCGCCGGTCCGCACGTCCGCTTCGGCGAGGTGCCGGTCCGTGAGCTCCCCGAGTGGGAGTGGGCGCCGCGGCTCACCGAGGCGGGGGTGCACTGGTTCGAGGCCGACCGTGGCGCGCGGCCGGCGGAGTTCGAGGAGCTGCTGACGGCGATCGTGATGCGGATGACCTTCCTCTTCGGTGAGGTCTCGACCGAACCCACGCGCGTCGGCGCGTCGCTCCGCTTCGGCGTGCTCGACGAGATCCCCGGCGAGGCGCTCGCGCCGAACTCGGCTGCGGTGACGTATCCGCTGCACGAGGAGGTTGCGGCGGTGCGGTGGGCGTTCGATGCGGCGGCCATTGGCACCCCGCTCCCCGTCGCGGAGCTGGAGGTCGTCGTCCGCTCGCTGGGGGTGGCCCTCCACGCGGATGCGACGCGACAGATCCCCGTGCTCGCGGCGGGCGAGACCGTCCCCGCGTCGGTGGCCCACGCGCTCAACAGCGCTGGCCTCACGATGGCCCTCGCCGAATGGATGGCCCTGTCGGCGAAGGAGGTGCGCGCCCTCGGGTTCGCGGCGCTCCTGCACGACATCGGGATGGCATCGGTGCCGGCGGACCTGCTGGCGACGCCGGGCCCGCTCGATGCCGAGGCGCGCGCGCGGGTGCGCCGGCATCCGCACGATGGGGCGCGTTACCTCGCGGCGGTCGACCGCGACCTCGACCTCGCCATCACGGTCGCCTACGAGCATCATCGGCAGGCCGATGGTGGCGGCTATCCCGAGGGCGCGCGGCGTGGCCCGCCGCATCGCGCCAGCCAGATCGTGCAGGTCTGTTCGGTGTACGACGCGATGCGTGCGCCCCGGCCGCATCGACCGGCGCTCGACGCGAACGCGGCGCTCACCGCGATCGAGATGGAGGCGGGGACCGTGTACGATGCCACCGTTGCCGGCGCCTTCGTCGCGATGTGGCGCACCGCCGACCTCCGCCTCGTCGCGGCCGACGCCGCGCTCAACCTTTCCCTGATGGCTGGCCTCACCGCGACCCGATGACCGATCCCCTCCGCTCCCATCTCGACGATCCCGAGCTGCTGCGCCGGGCTGTTGCGCTCCTGCGGGTCGCCGTCTACGTGGCGTCGCCACGCGGCGACATCCTCGACGCGAATCCCGCCTTCCTCCGCCTGCTCGGTGTCCGCAGTCTTGACGACCTCCGTACCTACGGCGTGCACGAGATGATCGTCGACCCCGAGGTCTTCCAGGCCGTCCGCGAGGCCGTGGACCGGGACGGCGCGACGAGCAACTGGGAGCTGCATCTCATCCGCCCCGATGGCGGCCTCCTGACGGTCCTGGAGAGCTGCCATCGGCTGGTCGGGGCCGACGGCGAGGTTCGGTACCTCGGCACGATGGTCGACATCACCGCGCGCAAAGCCGCGGAGGACGCCCTCCGCGCCGACAGCTTGCGCGACCCCCTCACCGGGTGCTTCAACCGTCGCCATCTCACGGCGACGGGCGAGGTGTGCGAGACGACAGAGCCGACCTGGGGCTGCCTCTATGTCGACGTCGACCGATTCAAGGAGTACAACGACAAATACGGCCATCAGATGGGGGACAATGTCCTCATCCGGATGAGTCGCTTCCTGATGCGTCAGGTGCGCGCCGAGGAGCCGGTGTTCCGCGTGGGCGGCGACGAGTTCGTCGTGCTGCTGCGCGGCGCGACCCGAGAGCAGACGGAGCGGATTGCGACACGCCTTCGGCAGGTCGCCCTCCGCACCGCTCCGGTCCCCTTCTCGCTCGGCTGGGCCGCGCGCGAGGGGGCGGAGACCGTCGCCCAGACGATTCACCGGGCCGACCGGCACCTCCTTGCCGTGAAGGTGGAATCCCGTGGCGCCGAGCGCGGGTCAGCGCCGTTGCCCGAGTTGCCGTAGAATCCTCCGGTCGTTTCTTCATCCCCTCTCAGGAGATCCCGTCCGTGTCCCTCCGTCTCCCTGTTGCCCGTCTGCGCGGGCTCTGGTGCGCGATGGCGTTTGGCGTCGTGGCGCTCGACGCCCAGGTCCCGTCCGCAGCGCTCACCACGGTCCGCTGGCGTGAACTCGGCCCCGCGCGTGGTGGCCGGTCCGTCGCCGTCGCTGGCTCCACTGCCCGCCCCCTCGAGTACTGGATGGGGACCACCGGCGGCGGAGTCTGGAAGACGACCGACGGCGGGGTGAACTGGCAGCCGATGACCGACCGGTACTTCGGCGGCACGATCGGCGCGATCGGCGTCGCGGAATCGAACCCCGACGTCGTCTACGTGGGCGGCGGTGAGACCGACATCCGTGGCAACACGTCGCACGGCGACGGACTCTGGAAGACCACCGACGGCGGCCGCACCTGGACGCTTATGGGACTGAAGGAGACGCGGCACATCGGACGCGTGCGGGTGCATCCGACGAACCCGGACGTCGTGTACGTCGGCGCGCTCGGCCACGCCTTCGGCAACAACCCGGACCGCGGCGTCTTCAAGACGGAGGACGGCGGGAAGAGCTGGAAGAAGATCCTCTATCGCAACGACTCGACGGGCGTCTGGGACCTCATCATGGACCCGAGCGACCCGAACACGCTCTATGCGACGTTCTGGCACGCGTATCGTCGCCCGTGGATGCTGAACTCCGGCGGCCCCGGGAGCGGCATCATGAAGACGACGGACGGTGGCGTCACCTGGCGCGAGCTCACGACCAACCCGGGGCTGCCGAGGGGCGTGCTCGGCAAGATCGGGCTCGCCGTCTCGCCGGCGAACCCGCGCCGCGTCTGGGCGCAGATCGAGGCGGACTCGGGCGGCACGTACCGCTCGGATGACGGCGGCGCGACCTGGCAGTTCCTCAACGGCGACCGCAACCTGCGGCAGCGTGCCTGGTACTACTCGCGCCTCGTCGCCGACCCGAAGGATACGAACGTGGTGTATGGCCTGAACGTCTCGTTCTTCCGCTCGACGGACGGCGGGAAGACGTGGCGGCAGCAGATCAGCGTGCCGCACGGCGACAACCACGATCTGTGGATCGCGCCGAACGACCCGCTCCGGATGATCGAGGGGAACGACGGCGGCGCCAACGTCTCCTTCAACGGCGGCCAGACCTGGAGCGAGCAGGACTTCGCGACCGCGCAGTTCTATCACGTCTCCACGACGAACCACTTCCCGTACAAGGTCTGCGGCGCGCAGCAGGACAACTCGACCCTCTGCGGGCCGAGCCGGCAGGCGGGCGGCATCTCCATCGGCGACTGGGACGACGCGGGCGGCGGTGAATCGGGGTACGTGACCGCCGATCCGACGAACCCGGACATCGTCTACGCCGGCAGCTACTCGGGGTACCTCACGCGCAAGGACATGCGCACGGGGCTCGAGCGGAACATCAACGCGTGGCCGGACAACCCGATGGGATGGTCGTCCGAGGACATCAAGTACAAGTTCCAGTGGACCTTCCCGATCGTGATCTCGATGCACGACCCGAAGGTTCTCTACGCCGGCGGCTCGAGCCTCTTCCGCTCGACGAATCAGGGGCAGTCGTTCGACATCATCTCCCCGCCCCTCGCCCGCAACGATCCGCGCACCCTCGGCCCCTCCGGTGGCCCGATCACGCGCGACCAGACGGGCGTCGAGACGTACGGCACGATCTTCACGCTCGCCGAGTCGTTCCAGAGCAAGGATGTGCTCTGGGTGGGGACGGACGACGGCTATGTGCAGCTCTCGCGGGACGGCGGGCGGACGTGGAAGAACGTGACCCCGCCGGGGATCGGCGACTTCACGCGCATCTCGCTCATCGAGGCGTCGCACTACGCGGAGGGGACGGCGTACCTCGCGGCGAACCGCTTCCAGCTCGACGACTTCCAGCCGCTGCTCTACAAGACGACGGACTACGGTGCGACGTGGACGAAGATCGTCACGGGGATCCCGGCCGATCAGTTCACGCGCGTAATCCGCGAGGATCCGGTCCGCCGCGGTCTCCTCTACGCGGGGACCGAGCGTGGCGCGTACGTCTCGTTCGACGACGGCGCGTCGTGGCAGCCGCTGCAGGGGAACCTGCCGCCGGTGCCGGTGCACGATCTCGTCGTGAAGGAGGGGGACCTCGTGGCCGGCACGCACGGCCGCAGCTTCTGGATCCTCGACGACCTCTCGGCGCTCCGGCAGGTCACGGCTGAGGCGCTCGCCAAGCCGGCGCACCTCTTCGCACCGCGTGACGCGTATCGGATCGAGTGGGGCGGCGGCTTTGGTGGTGGCGGGATGCGCGGCCCGGGTGCCGCCGCGTCGAACCCCGGCCAGAACCCGCCGACCGGCGTGATCGTGCGCTATCACCTCGCGAGGGCGGACCAGGCGGTGAAGCTCGAGTTCCTCGCGCCCGATGGGAGCGTCATCAAGGCGTACGAGTCGGCGGATTCCGCGACGCTCGCGGCCGAGCGCGCTGCCGCGGCAAACGCGCCAGGTGGCGGTCGCTTCGGTGGCGGCGGGGCGGTGCGGCCCGCGAACGCGGCGGGGATGAACAGCTTCGCGTGGGATATGCGGTACCCCGACGCGAGCACCTTCCGTGGGATGATTCTCTGGGCGGGGGGCACGCGCGGTCCGATCGCGCCGGCCGGGACATACACCGTGCGGATGACCGTCGCGGGGCAGGCGCCGCAAACGGCGACGTTCAAGCTCTTGAACGACCCGCGCTCCGAGGCGACCGACGCCGACCTCGTGGCCCAGTTCGAGTTCCTGATGAAGGTGCGCGACAAGACCACCGAGGCGAACGACGCCGTCAAGCAGGTGCGCTGGGTGCGGAGCGAGATGCAGGATCGCCTGACCGCCGCGCCGCGGCTCCGGCGGATGGCGACCGACCTCGACTCCGCGATGTCGCGCATCGAGCGCGAGGTCTACCAGGTGAAGAACCAGAGCGGGCAGGATCCGCTCAACTATCCGGTGCGCCTCAACAACCGCATCGCGGGGCTCTCCGGTGTGGCGTCGTCCGGGCCCTACCGCCCGACGGCACAGGCGGA
>DAISWY010000017.1:0-27293 GCA_036826135.1 Gemmatimonadaceae bacterium
TGTACCACGGCGAGTCGACCATCGAGGTCGCGGTGGTGGAGTACGAGGGCGGTGACCGGCTGAACGTGCCGCTGTATCGTCTCGACCAAGTCGAGCGCTACCGCGCCGCCGGGGAGATTGATGACGACACGCCGCCGCCACGGCTGCACAAGCTCGGCGGGCGCCGCTGGGCCGCGCAGCGCGACAAGACGCGTGCGGCCATCCAGGAGATGACGGCCGAGCTTCTCGACCTCTACGCGCGGCGCCGCGTCACGGCCCGACCGCCGCACCACCCCGACGGAGCGTGGCAGAAGCAGCTCGAGAGTGCGTTCCTCTTCGAGGATACCCCCGACCAGCGGAAGGCGACGGCGGAGGTGAAGCGGGATATGGAGGGCGAACGTCCGATGGACCGCCTCCTCGTCGGCGATGTCGGCTATGGCAAGACGGAGATCGCGGTGCGCGCCGCCTTCAAGGCGGTGCAGGGGGGACGGCAGGTGGCGATCCTCGTTCCCACGACGATCCTGGCGGAGCAGCACGCGCGCACCCTCGGGGACCGCTTCGCGGACTTCCCGGTGCGCATCGCGGTGCTAAGTCGCTTCCAGACGCCCAAGGCGCAGGCCGCGGCGCTCGCCGAGGTCGCGGCCGGTACCATCGACGTCGTGATCGGCACGCACCGGCTGCTGAGTCCCGACGTGATCTTCAAGCAGTTGGGGCTCGTCGTCGTCGACGAGGAGCATCGCTTCGGCGTGAAGCACAAGGAGCGGCTCAAGCAGCTGCGCCTCGAGACCGACGTGCTCACCCTCACGGCGACACCGATTCCGCGGACGCTCCACCAGTCGCTGGCGGGGCTGCGCGACCTCACGCTGATGCAGACGCCGCCGCGGGACCGCTCCCCGGTGCTCACCTCGCTGGAGCCGTGGGACGACGGGCTCCTCGAGGAGGGGATCTCGCGTGAGCTCGACCGCGGCGGGCAGGTCTACTTCGTGCACAACCGGATCGAGACGATCCTCGCCGTGGCCGATCACCTGCAACGGCTCGTGCCGCGGGCACGCATCGCGGTGGGGCACGGGCAGATGCCGGAGCGGGAGCTCGAGGCGGTGATGCGGCGCTTCGTCGCCGGCGAGGTCGACGTCCTCATCTCGACGCTCATCGTCGAGAGCGGGCTCGACGTGCCGAACGCGAACACGATGTTCGTCGACCGCGCGGATCGCCTGGGGCTGGCGCAGCTGTACCAGCTCCGCGGCCGCGTGGGGCGCTCGCACCGGCGCGCGTACTGCTATCTCATCGTCCCGGAGCACTGCGACGAGGATGCCGAGCGGCGGCTGCGCGTGCTCGAGCACCACACCGAGCTCGGGTCGGGGTATCGCGTCGCGCTGCGCGATATGGAGCTCCGTGGGGCGGGGAACCTCCTCGGGCCCGAGCAGTCGGGGTTCGTGCACGCCGTCGGGTTCGATCTCTACCTGCGCCTGCTGGAGGAGACCGTCACGCGGCTCCAGCGCGGGGACGAGGCGCCGCCCCCGCCCCCGACGGAGGTCACCCTCGATGTGCCGGCCTATCTCCCCGACGAGTACATCGCCTCCGCCGAGGTGAAGCTCGACCTCTACCGGCGCCTCGGGGCCGCGCGGGATGCCGAACTCGTGGACGCGATCCGTGATGAGCTCCGCGACCGCTTCGGGCCCCTGCCGGAACCGGCCGTCGCCTACCTCGCCATCGCGCGGCTCCGTCGCCTCGGCGCCCCGCTCGGCGTCGAGGGGATCCTCGTGCATGGCGCGGAGGCCCGTGTTAGCTTCCGAGCGGACGCGGTCCCGCGTCTCAAGCCGCTCGCGGCGGCCTTCCGCGACGTCCAGTTCCAGGTGGACGTCCGCCGGGTCCACCCCCTGTCGCTTAAGCTGACGCGGCTCGGTGGCGCGACCCTGCTGGATGGGCTCGCCCGCGCGCTGCGCACGATCGCTCCAACCGACGCGGCCTGAGCCGTCTTCTCTCCTCTCCCCCTCCCATGACCCGCCTTCGTCTCGCCCTGGTCTCCCTCGTCGCCCTGCTGGGCCTCTCCTCGTGTGCGGCCCTGAAGGACGCGATGACCGCGCACGTCGACGTCGTCGCCCGCGCCGGCTCGCAGGAGCTGCACGTCGACAGCGTCGCCGCGCTCCTCGGCGCCACCGACGTCCCGCTGCGTCCGGACGCGATCCGCTCCGTCGCCCAGCTCTGGGTGAACTACCAGCTCCTCGCGGCGGCCGCCGCTGACGGGGACACCCTCGGGACGATCGAGGATGCGGATGAGGGGATGTGGGCCGCGATCGCGCAGCTCCGCTTCCGGAAGGTCTTCGACGTCATCAGCAAGGACTGGGCGAAGGTCGATTCCAGCACCTTCGAGCAGGCGTACAACGACGGCGCGCTCCTCGGCGCGTCCCACATCCTCCTCTCCAAGCAGACCGAGCCCGGCTCGGAAGCCGCGAACGCGGCGATCAAGGCGGAGGCCGAGCGGATCGCCGCGACGGTGACCAGCGCCACCTTTGCCGACGTGGCGAAGCGGCGCTCCGATGACCCGGGCTCGAAGGAGCGCGGCGGCGACTACGGCGTCTTCCCGGCCGGCCAGATGGTGCCGGAGTTCGACGCGGGCATCCGCTCCGTCCCGCCGGGTGGCATCACCGGGGTCGTCGAGACCCAGTTCGGGTACCACATCATCCGCCGCCACACCTACGCGGAGATCAAGGACCAGTTCGGCGAGGCCTATCAGGGGATCGCCGCCCAGCGTGCGGAGAGCGTGTACTTCGCGGCGATGGACAGCGCGGCGCAGGTGCAGGTGAAGGAGAGCGCGCCGAAGCTCGTGAAGGCGATCGCCGAGGATCCCGACGCCTATCGCGACAGCCGTGAGGCGGTCGCGACCTCGCGCCTCGCCGACCTCACCGCCGGCAAGCTCGCGAAGTGGATGGCTGCCTTCCCGCCGCAGTCCCGCATCCGCGCGCAGGTGCTGCAGGCACCGGACTCGCAGATCCCGGTCTTCGTGCAGAACGTCATTCGGAACGAGTTCCTCCTCCGTGTCGCCGACTCGCTCAAGGTCGCGCCTGATTCGGCCGAACTCGCGCAGGTCCGCACCGCCTTCTTCGGCGGCGTGGTCGGCGTGATGGAGGCGATCGGCGTGACCCCGAAGGCGCTCGCCGACAGCGCCTCGGATGCGAAGGGCCGTGCCGCCGTCGCGGCGCGCCGTGCCAACGCCTTCTTCGCGCAGGTGATCCGCAACGAGGTGCAGTACGTCGAAGTGCCCGATCAGGTCGCCAGCGTCCTCCGCGCCCGGTATGACAACCGGGTGACCCCGGCTGGGCTCGACCGCGCGCTCGCCGCCGCGACCAAGCTCCGCGCCGCCGCCGACTCCGCCCGCGCCGCGACGCAGCCGCCCTCGGCCGTGCCGCTTCCGGGCGCGCCGGTCCCGCCGCAGCAGTGAGCCGCCTCGCGCTCCGCGCGGCGCGGTTTGTCGGCGCCTTCGTCGTCCTCGCCCTCGGGCGGACGGCGGGGGCGCAGGCGCGTCCGCTCAGGGACATCGAGGTCGATCGGATCGTCGCCGTCGTCGGGACGCACCCGATCCTGTTCAGTGAGGTCCTCGAGGCGATCAACTTCGCCCGCTCGCGCGGGCTGCAGGTCCCGTCCGACAGCGCGGGGCAGATCGCGCTCGCTCGGGACTTCCTGGGGCAGATCGTCGACAAAGAGGTCCTGATCGCGATTGCCAAGGAGTACAAGATCGAGGTCGCCGAGCCGGACGTCAGCCAGCAGGTAGAGCAGCAGATCGACGGCGTGCGATCGAACTTCCAGACCGAGCAGCAGTTCCGTGAGGCGCTGAGCCGCGAGGGCTTCGGCACCCCGGAGGAGTACCGGAAGAAGGCCGTCGAGTCCGCCATCCGCGACGAGCTGCAGCGGAAAGCGATCGACTCGCTCAAGGCGAAGGGGCGGCTCGCGCCGGCCAACGTCACGGAGCGCGAGGTCGCGGAGGCGTTCGAGCGGCTCAAGCAGGAGCTTCCGCCGCGGCCCGCGACGGTTGCCTTCCGGCAGGTCGTCGTCGCCCCGAAGGCACGCGCCGCGAGTGTCGATTCCGCCCGGGCGCTCGCCGATTCGCTCCGCGCTCTGCTCGAGGGAGGCGCCGACTTCGATTCCCTCGCCCGGCGTTTCTCGACCGACCGCGGGTCCGCCGAGCGTGGCGGTGACCTCGATTGGCAGCGTCGCGGTGTGATGGTGCCCGAGTTCGAGCGGATGATGTTCGCCTTGCCGGTGAACCGGATCAGTCCGCTCGTCGAGACGGTCTACGGGTTCCACATCATCCGCGTGGACCGCGTCCGGCCGGCCGAGGTGCGGGCGCGGCACATCCTGATCACCCCCGCGGTCGACACCATCGACCTCGCCACCGCGCGGGTGCGCGCCGATTCGATGCGCGCCCTGTGGACGGCGGGGACCCCGTACGACTCCCTCGTGAAGCGCTTCCACGATGTTGGGGAGGAACGCGCCATCCCGGATGGTATCCCGCGTGACTCGATGCCGGCGGAGTACCGCGTGGCGCTTCGGGACGTCGCGGTGCAGGGGCTCACTGAGGTCTTCGCGATCCCGGACCGGGCCTCCGGGTTCAACAAGTGGGCGGTCGCGCAGGTGACGGATGCGAAGCCGGCGGGCGCGTACACGCTCGAGGAGAACCAGGAGCGGATCCGTCGGCAGCTGCGGGAGGAGAAGTCGATCCGCCGCACGCTCGACAACCTGCGCCGCGAACTCTACGTGTCGCTGCGATTGTGACCCGTCCCGCGCTCGCGATCACCCTCGGCGACCCCCGGGGCATCGGGCCGGAGATCGTGCGAACGGCGCTCGCGACCCCTGAGGTCGCGGGCGCCGCGCGCTTCGTGGTGGTCGGTCCCGAGGGCACCGGTACCCCGGTCGATGAGGCCGTCGGGCGGTGGGACGGCGGGATGGGGGCGAGCGGGGCCGACGTGGCGGGTCGGGAACGGGACGCGGCCGCGGGACGGCTGGCGGGGCTCGCCATCGAGCGCGCCGTGGCGCTGGCACGGGCGGGGACGGTGGACGGCATCGTGACCGCCCCAATCGACAAGGCGGCGCTGCACGCCGGCGGATACCCGGACCCGGGGCATACGGAGCTCCTCGAGCGGCTCACCGGCGCGCCTACCACGATGATGCTCGCCTCCGACCGGCTCCGGGTGGTGCTCGCGACGACCCACCTCGCGCTCCGCGACGTGCCGGCGGCGGTCACCGAGGCGGCTCTCATCCGGGCCATCCGGGCCACGCGCGCCGGGCTTCGTGCGTGGTTCGGTCTCGAGGCGCCGCGGCTCGCGCTCTGCGCCCTGAATCCGCACGCGGGGGACCAGGGCCGGTTCGGCGTCGAGGACGACGCGCTGCTCGCCCCAGTCGCGCGGTCGGAGGGGATCGCTGGCCCGCTTCCCGCCGACACGGTCTTCGTGCGCGCCCTGCGTGGGGAGTTCGACGCGGTGATCGCGCCGTATCACGACGTAGGGATGACCGCCATCAAGGTCGCGAGCTTCGGTGAGGCGGTGAATGTGACGCTGGGGCTCCCGTTCCCGCGCACGTCACCCGACCACGGGACGGCGCTCGACATCGCGGGCCAGGGCATCGCCTCCGCCACCTCGATGGTCGCGGCGATCCGGCTGGCGCTCGCGATCAGTCGCCGGTCGGCTCCACCAGCAGGGAGCGGATCCGCCGGCCGTCCATCGACCGGACGGTGAAGGTCGCGCCGGCGCCCGTGACCTTGTCGCCGACGATCGGGAGCCGCCCGAGCCGTCCGAAGACGTAACCGCCGACGGTGGTGAAGTCCTCCTCGGGGATCGTGAGCCCGAGCTCGGCGTTCACCTCACCGATGTTGAGGTCCCCGGCGATGATCCGGCCACCGGCGGGGATCGCCTCGTGGGTCGTGGTGACCCCCGGCGTCTCGTCGTACTCGTCGAGGATCTCCCCGACGATCTCCTCGAGCAGGTCCTCCATCGTGACCATCCCCGCCGTGCCGCCGTACTCGTCGAGCACGATCGCGAGATGCTCCTTGCGCCGCTTGAAGTCGGCCAGCACTTCCTCGACCTCACGCGAGCCCGGGACCACGTGCACCGGGCGGAGCGCGGCGGCCAGTGCGAACCCCGACGGGTCGCGATGGAGCGCCCGCAGGAGGTCCTTCGCGTGGACCATTCCGACGATGTCGTCGACGGTGTCGCGGTACACGGGGTAGCGCGAGAACCCCGCGTCCTCCACCGTGCGAATCGCCTCGTCGAGCGTCGCCTCCACGGGGATCGCGACCATCGCCGTGCGGGGCGTCATCACCTCGCGGGCGTTCTTCTCGGAGAACTCGAAGACGCCGCCGAGGATGCGCGCCTCGGTCGTGTGGAGCTGACCGCCTTCCTCGGCCTGTTCGACGAGGAGTCGGAGCTCCTCCGAGGAATGCGGGGTCTCCTCTTCGGTGACGTTCCGCTGGCCGAGGGCGCGCAGGAGCCAGTGTGAGGAGCCGTCGAGGACGAAGATGAAGGGGCGCATCACCCACGCGAAGGCGAGGATTGGCGGCGCCAGCCACTTCGCGAAGACCTCGGGGTGGTTCAGCGAGAGGGCGCGGGGCGCGAGCTCGCCGAGGACCACGTGCAGGTAGGTGACGATTGTCAGGGCGACACCGGCGGCGATCCCGACGCGCACGCTCACCTCGAGCGGGAGGGGCAGGGCGACGAACCAGTGCTCGAGGGTCTGGCCGAGGGAGGCCTCCGCCACCCAGCCGAGCCCTAGGGAGGCGAGGGTGATGCCGAGCTGGCCCGCGGAGAGGACGCGGGTGAGGTGGGCCCGGGAGGTCGCGGTGACGGCGAAGCGGGCGAACGGGTCACCGGCGCGGACCATCGCCTCGAGCCGGGACCGACGCGCCCGCACGAGGGCGAATTCGACGGCGACGAAGAAGGCGTTGAGGGCCAGGAGGGCGACGACGGCGAGGATGCGGGAGACCACAGTCCTAAGGTATCAGGGGGCGGGGCGGCGGGGTCAGGGGACCGGGCTCACCTCGCAGGCATCTTGGGACAGGGGCCAGCTATGGCGGGCGGGTCCGGCGCTGCCGAGATTCTTGACATGGCCAACATCGACAAGCTCCTCTCCGTGATGCTCACCAGTCACGCCGACGCCCTCGTCCTCCGCGAGGGGGAGCCGGCGGTCCTGCTCGTGGAGGGCCAGCCCAAGCCCGCCACCAAGCCGCTGACGGCGCCTCAGGTGGGCGCCCTGGTAAGGGAGATCGCGACCCCCGCCGCGCAGCAGGCCATCGACGCGCGGCAGCCGACGAAGTTCCGCTATGCGTCGCCGGAGCGGGTCTTCACCGTCCGCGCGATGCTGCAGGGTGACGTGATGGTCGTCGACTTCACGGTGGACGCGGACGCCGAGTTCAAGCGCGCCACCGGGACCTTCCGGGCGATCGACCCCGACGCCGGTGCGCCAGGGGACGTCCCCGACGCACAGACCGCCGCGGGCGACCCCGGCTCCGCCAAGATTGCGATGGAGAAGCTCCTGCGGATGCTCGTCGAGCACGGCGGCTCGGACCTGCACATGCGGGTCGGGGAGCCGCCGATCGTCCGGAAGAGCGGGGAGATGGAGCGGATCGCCGGGCAGTCGAAGCTCGATGCGACCGCGATGGAGGCGCTGCTCACGTCGATCATGCCCGAGCGGAACCGCCGGGAGTTCGCGGAGACCAACGACACCGACTTCGCCCACGAGATCGCCGGGGTGGCGCGCTTCCGCGCCAACGTGCTGCGCGACCGGAAGGGGATGGCCGCGGTCTTCCGCGTCATTCCGAGCACCATCATCACTGCGGATGCGCTTGGTGTCACCCCCGAGGTGCAGAACCTCTGCTACCTCACCAAGGGGCTCGTGCTGGTGACTGGGCCGACCGGCTCCGGCAAGTCGACGACCCTCTGCGCACTGATCGACCTCGTCAATCGATCGCGCTCGGACCACGTGATTACGATCGAAGACCCGATCGAGTTCGTGCACGAGAACAAGAACTGCGTGATCACGCAGCGGCAGGTGGGGGTGCACACCGGCTCATTCAAGAGCGCGCTCCGTGCGGCACTCCGCGAGGACCCGGACATCATCCTCGTCGGCGAGCTCCGTGACCTCGAGACCGTGGGTATCGCGATCGAGACGGCCGAGACGGGACACCTCGTCTTCGGGACGCTGCATACGACGACGGCGGCGAGCACGATCGACCGGCTGATTGACCAGTTCCCGGCGGACCGGCAGGAGCAGGTGCGGACGATGCTCTCCGAGTCACTCAAGGGGGTCGTCTCCCAGGTGCTCTGCAAGAAGATCGGGGGCGGGCGCGTGGCGGCGCGGGAGATCCTCCTGGTGACCCCGGCGGTCTCGAACCTCATCCGCGAGGGGAAGACCTTCCAGATCCCGTCGATCATGCAGACGTCCAAGAAGCTCGGGATGATCACGATGAACGACACCCTCCTCGACCTCGTGGAGCGGAACCTCGTGGAGCCGAAGGAGGCCTGGATGAAGTCGGTGGAGAAGGGGTCGTTCCTCGCCGCGCTCAAGGCGAAGGGGGTCGACACGAGCTTCGCCGACGGCGAGAAGGACGGGGCCCCCGGGGGCGCGCCGAAGCCAGCGAAGAAGTAGGGCGTCGGGTCCCCCCTCCCCTCCGAGCGGGGGGACCCGATTAGGTTTCAAGGCTATGCAGATTCGCAACATCGCCATCATCGCCCACGTCGACCACGGCAAGACGACGCTCGTCGACCAGATGCTCCGGCAGGCCGGCGCCTTCCGAGAGAACCAGGTCGTCGCCGAGCGGGTGATGGACTCGAACCCGCTCGAGCGGGAGCGCGGGATCACCATCCTCGCCAAGAACACCGCCGTCCGGTGGGGCGACACGAAGCTCAACATCGTCGACACCCCGGGGCACGCCGACTTCGGTGGCGAGGTGGAGCGCATCCTCCGGATGGTCGACGGCGTGCTCCTCGTCGTCGACGCCTTCGACGGCCCGATGCCGCAGACGCGCTTCGTGCTCCGCAAGGCGCTCGCGCTCGGCCGCACGGTGATTATCTGCATCAACAAGATCGACCGCCCCGGCGCCGACCCGATGCGGGTCCACGAGGAGGTCCTCGACCTGCTGATCGAGCTGGAGGCCAACGAGAGCCAGCTCGATGCGCCCGTCGTTTACGCCTCGGGCCGTGATGGCATCTCGACGATGGATCTCGACACCCCGGCGGTCGATCTCAAGCCGCTCTTCGAGACCATCGTGAAGCACGTGCCCCCGCCGCCGAGCGACGCGGCCGGACCGTTCCAGATGCTCGTCTCGACGATCGATTACTCGAACTACCTCGGCCGCCTCGCGATCGGGCGCATCGAGCGCGGGTCGGTCAAGGTGGGTGACACCGTCGCGCTGCTGCCGGTCGATCACGCGGCCAAGGGGACCACCGGTCGCGTGACGAAGCTCTATGGCTTCGAAGGGCTCGACCGCGTTGAGGTCCCGCAGGCCTCGGCCGGGGAGATCGTCTCCCTCGCCGGGCTCGAGGGGGTCGAGATCGGCCTGACGATGACCGATCCGGAGCACCCGGACCGGCTCGAGGGGATCGCCGTCGAGGAGCCCACCATCTCGGTGGACTTCCTCGTGAACAATTCCCCGTTCGCGGGGAAGGACGGCAAGTTCGTGACCAGCCGTCAGCTCAAGGATCGGCTGGAGAAGGAGCTTGAGCGCAACGTCGCCCTGCGGGTGGAGGACACCGAGAGCACCGACACCTGGACCGTGTCGGGGCGCGGGGAGCTTCACCTCTCGATCCTGATGGAGACGATGCGTCGCGAGGGGTACGAGTTCCAGGTGAGCCGCCCCCGCGTCATCACGCACCTCGGCCCGGACGGCGAGCGCCTCGAACCGTACGAGGAGCTCGCCATCGACGTGCCCGAGGAGTTCATGGGCACCGTCATCGAGAAGCTCGGCCCCCGCAAGGCGAGCATGATCGAGATGAAGAACCCCGGGCAGGGGCTCGTGCGACTGGTCTACAAGATCCCGGCGCGCGGCCTCTTCGGGTACCGCTCGGAGTTCCTGACCGACACGCGCGGCACGGGGATCCTGCACCATCGGTTCCTGGAGTACGGGCCGTGGGCGGGGAGCCTGCAGGGACGCCTCCGTGGCGTGCTCTGCTCGATGGAGGCAGGAACGATCATCGCCTTCGCCCTCGGGAATCTGCAGGAGCGGTCGACGCTCTTCGTGACCCCGGGCGACGAGGTCTACGAGGGGATGATCGTGGGCGAGAACTCCCGGCCGGGGGACATGGACGTGAACCCGACGAAGGAGAAGAAGCTCACCAACATGCGCTCCAAGGGTGCCGATGACGCCATCCAGCTCGAGCCGCCCCGGGTGTTGACGCTCGAGAGTGCGCTCGAGTATATCGAAGACGATGAGTTGATCGAAGTGACCCCGAACGCGATTCGCCTGCGGAAGCGCCTGCTCAGCCAGAGCGACCGCAAGCGGATCAACCGGGACGCGAAGAAGGAGCGGGCCGGGGCCTGACCCGGCCCGCGTGGCCCCCCACCAGGAGAGCGCAGGGATGTTCGTGCTGGAGCAGGAGTACGGGATCGGTGAGGACGACCTCGACGGCTTCGAGATCGTGGACGGGGAGGACTTGAACGAGGAGTTCTCCGACGAGGACGACGACGAGTTCGACGAGGATGACGAGGAGCTGGATGACGAGGAGGATGAGGATGCAGAGGACGACGACCTCATCGACCTCGATGACGAGTTCGACGATTTCGAGGAGCGCGACGAGTCCGGCACCCCCGGTCGCTACGACGACTGAGTCCGTCCGCCGTTGACCCGGCACTTGGGACCCGCTTGATTTATGGGTTCTGACCGGGCCTGTAGCTCAGGTGGTTAGAGCGCACGCCTGATAAGCGTGAGGTCGGAGGTTCAACTCCTCCCAGGCCCACTTCGCAAGAAAAGCGCCCCGTCCGCGGTCACCGCGGACGGGGCGTTGTCGTTCGAGGCCTGGCAATCGGCGGGGACATCCTCCGAAAGGGCTATTTCCTGCCTTACTCCCGACGCCGCGCCGCGAAGCCCCCGTAGATTGCGAGCGGTGCCAAGTGGGTGTATATGACAGGGACTGCCATGGACGATCTTCAGCCGCGCCTCCAACGCGCCCTCGCTGACGCCTTCCGCATCGAGCGCGAGCTTGGCGGTGGCGGGATGTCCCGCGTGTTCCTTGCCACCGATCCGGCGCTGAACCGAACGGTCGTGATCAAGGTGCTTGACCTCGACGGCGCTGGTGGGGCGAGTGTCGAGCGATTCCGACGTGAGATTCGGGTGGTCGCGGGGCTCCAGCACCCGCACATCGTCCCGATTCTTACGGCTGGTGGGGATGACTCGCTCCTGTGGTACGCGATGCCCTTCATCAGCGGAGAATCCCTACGGGCGCGGATTGTCCGCGAGGGGGCGCTCCCCCTCGCCGATGCCGTGTTGCTCGCTCGCGAAGTGCTCGATGCCCTGTCGGTCGCACACGGGCAGGGAATCATCCACCGTGACATTAAGCCGGAGAACATCCTGCTTCAGGGACGCCACGCGGTGGTCGCGGACTTCGGTGTCGCGAAAGCGCTTGCCGAGGCCGGGGTCGGCGGCGGTGGGCTGACCACCGTCGGTATGGCGCTGGGGACGCCGACCTATATGGCGCCCGAGCAGGCGATGGCCGAGCCGACGACGAATCACCGCGCCGATCTCTACGCCCTTGGGGCGGTCTTCTACGAAATGCTGGTGGGAGCGCCGCCGTACTCGGGAGCAGTCCAGGCAGTCATTGCCGCGCATCTGTCGGCTCCCGTGCCGCGCGTTGAGGAGCGTCGAGCTGATGTTCCTCCCGCGGTCGCACAAGTCATCAGTCGTCTCCTGGCGAAGCAGCCGGCCGAGCGACCGCAGACGGCCCTTGAGGCCCTCGTCACGCTGGAATCCATCGCGACGCCGAGTGGCGGGTTCGGCATCGCGGCCCCGCCAGTCGCGGCGACCGGAGCGGTCACCGTACTGATGGAGGCGACGCCAGCGCCTCGACCGGCCGCCGTCGCGCCGGTCAGCGGGGCGATGCAGGGGGCACCGCTGCCGCTGACTCGAGGGCGGCGGTGGGTCCGGTACGCCGTCGGTCTCGTTGCGCTGGTGGGGCTTGGCATCGGGGGCTGGTGGGCCGCGCTGCGAGCGACGGGTCGCGGCACTCCGAGTCAATTCGCGGCGGGGGCAGAGGTCATCGCGGTGATGCCGCTGGGGAGCACCGGAGACTCGGCGTTGGCGCGGTTGGGCCGTGATCTTGTGGTGACGGTGAGCACCAACCTCGACGGGGTCGGGACGCTGCGACTGGTGGATGCGATGTCCGTGCTGCAGCGGGCGCGGGAGCTGCCGCAGCCGATACCGCTTGAGGCGGCCCGCGCGCTGGCGTCGGACCTCGGTGCGTCCTCCGTCTTGCACGGCTCGTTGATTCCGGAAGGGCAGATGGTCCGCGTCGACTTGGTGCTCGTCCCGGTAGCTGGCGGCGACCCGCTTGCGCGTACCACCCTGCGCCTCTCGTCCGTGAGCGTGAGTGCGCTGACGGACTCCATCAGTTTGTCCGTGCTGCAGCAGATCTGGCGTGATGGCAAGGCGCCGTCTCCCTACCTCCGTGAGGTGGCTACGGCATCGGGTGAGGCACTGCGGGCCTTTCTGGAAGGTGAAGCGCTCTTGGAGCGTTTCGACGTGCCCAACGCCCTGGCCGCGTATGCGCGGGCCACCGCGGCCGACTCGCTCTTTGCACAAGCGTGGTTCCGCATCTCGAATACGCGGGCCATCGCGTTGCAGCCGACGGACACTGCGGTTGAGCGACATCTCGATGCGGTGGAGAGTCGACTCCCAGAGCGGGACCGTGCTCTCCGCGTCCTCGGGCGCGCCGGACACCTCTCCGCCATCGCCCGCGCAGATTCTGCTGAGGCACTCGCGGCACGGTATCCTGAGTCCTACCTTGCGCAGTATCGAGCGGGCGACCCATACCTGCACTTGCTCCCGCGGTTTGGGCGTGCCATCACCGGGGCGGCTCCCTACCTCGACCGCTTAGAGACGTTGTCGCCGAACCACGCCGACAACGCGCAGCATCGCCTGATGTTGGCGAATACGGTTGGAGATACGGCGGCCATCCGCGTGGCGGCACGCGACTTCGCCTCCCGGGCGCCCGGCGTCTTTGGGTGGTGGGGACGAGCGACCCTCGACCTTCTCGAGCTCGCCGACTCGACCGGGCGCGCGCCGTCCGCCGCAGACCTCAATCGTCTCTACGCCACGGCGACGGATCTGCTGCGCCTCTTCCCCGGTGCAGAAGCCTGGTTCCTGATGGTCCCCTTCCCACTGATGCCGGCGGCTGCCTTCGACTCGATGGTCGTGGGTCCGGTGGGTCGCGCGTTGGCGCAGGGGAACGAGGCAATGCATCGCTATGCTCGCGGGGCGCGAGAGGCCGGACGTGGCGAGTATGCGCTCGCGATGACAACCCTCGCCCCCTTGGAGGGGGATGGCGCACTGTCGAGTGACCTTCGACTGGGAGCGTTACGGTCGGCCGTGTATGGCGCCTGGTTTGGGGCTCTCCCCGTCGCGGATGCCGAGGGGGTGTTGGGGCGCCTGTCACCGGTTTGCCGATTGGTCGATGCTCCCGGGCAGCTCGAGTGCCGCTGGGCCGATGGCGTGCTCGCCCTGCTCAAAGGCGATCGCGCTCGGCTCGACCGCGTGACGGCTCCCTTGGTGTCGGATAGCACGGCGATCGCGTCGTATCTCGGCCGCTCCCTGCGGGCGCTCTGGAGCGCTCGACGCGAGGGGCAGACCGCGTTGGCTGCCGCGCTGGAGGATAGCGCGATGGCGCGAGGCATCGCCTTCTCTCCGGCCCTCCCAATTGTCCGCCCCCTGCTCGCCAAGGCCGCCCGCGACGGAGGGGACCTCGCGGGCGCGGAACGCTACGCGATGTGGACCGACGCCGTTGTCGTCACGGCCCGTCCCGCCGCCCCGCTGGTGATGGCCCAGGTGGCGACGCTCATCGAGCGCGCGAAGACGGCGCAGGCTGCAGGACAGATGAGCGCCGCACGACGTCACGCGGAGCTGTTTCTTGCGTTGTCGTATCCCGACGCACCCGTGTGGCGCGACGCCCGACGGGAGATGCGACGGCTCGTCGAGACGCCGTCGCCTCCCACTCGGTGAGCGCGGTCGCGCACCTCACATCGCGATACGCCCCTGCTGCTGGCGGATCTTCTCTAGGTACTTCTTGAAGAACTGCCGCTGCATGTCGTTCATATCGATCTCCCGGCCCTGGATGTACGCCTGGATCACGTCCGACGTCATGTTCAGCGGCGTGCCCGTCGTGATGAGGAGCGTCGCCTGCTTCCCAACCTCGAGCGAGCCGACCTGGTCGGCGATCCCCATGAACTCGGCGGCGTTGATTGTCACGGCTTTGAGCGCCTCCTCCTCCGGGAGCCCGAAGGCGACCGCGACCCCGGCCTCCCACGGGAGGCGATAGGTGTAGAGGCCGCCGGAACCGCCGGCGATCGCGAAGCGCACCCCCGCGGCGTAGAGCTGCGCCGGCGCGTTGTAGCCGCCGTCGTAGCCTTCATAGTTCCGCTGCGGCGCGTCCATTGTGGAGGTCAGGATGACCGGGATGTTCTCCGCCTTCAGCCGGTCGGCGACGTGGATCGCGTCCCGCCCGCCACGGATGACAAGGCGGATGCCCTCGGCCTTGGCCCAGGTGAGGGCGTCGTTGATCTGCGAGACCGAGTTCGCCGCCACGACCACGGGGATTGCCTTGTCCAGCGCGGGAATCATCGACGCATACCGGACGTCGGTGCGGACGATCTGTCCCGCCGCCTGTGCATCACGGTACGCGCGCGCCTCAGCGAAGAAATCCTTGATCGCCTGCACCTGCTCCGCGTAGGTCTTGGGGGCCGGCGCTCTCCCGGCGCCTGGGCCGCCGGGCGGCGGGCCCCCGAAGCGGCGCGGCCGACCGACGGGGTCGGGCCAGGTGACGTTGAGCGCCGCGGCGCCCTTCATCGACATCTCCTCCCAGGTCCAGCCTTCGAGCGACATCGCCGACGACAACCCCGAGATCACCCCGCCCTCAGGGGTGCTGAACGCGACGAGTACGCCGGCGGAGCGCGAGGTGCCGATGTGCCGGCTCTCCGCGTTCACCGCGACCTCGGCGCGCACGTTCGGGTTGAAGTCGCCGAGCTCGGTGATGTCGTTGGAGACGTCCACCGCCCCGATTTCGGTGAGGCCGACGGTGCTGTAGGCGTCGATGAGCCCCGGATAGATGTGCTTCCCGGTGACGTCGACCACCTTGGCGCCGCGCGGGATCACCACATCGGCGCCCCCGACGGCGACGATGCGCCCGTTGTCGAGCACGATGGTCCCGTTCGCGATCGTGCCTTTGGTGACGGTGTGGATAGTCGCGCCGCGCAGCGCGACGGGCTGCGACTGCCGCGCGGTGGGGATCGTCACCTGGGCCTCGGCGACGCGCACCAGGAGCGGTGCGGCGGCGAGCACGACGGCGAACGCGGCGGCGGCCTGCCGCCACATCGACCGCGCCGGGGCGCGGTCGGTCCTGCGGTCCGTGGAGTTCATGGGAGTCGAGAGGGTGAAGGTCACGGTCTGGCCGGCGTGGCGGTGGTGGCGGCGCCGCCCGCGGGGGCGGCGGCGAGGATGGCCTGGATGAGCTGCGCTCGCTGGCGTGCGATTTCCACGCGTGTCCGAGCGTCCTCCTCCAGCGAGAAGTACCGGCGCCCGTCCACCCAGGTCTGCTCAGCGCGGGTGAACTGCGAGAGCGGGTTGCCGTTCCAGATCACGAAGTCGGCATCCTTCCCGGCCTCGAGCGACCCGACCCGGTCCTGGATGGCGACGGCGCGCGCCGCCTGATTCGTCACGGTCGAGAGCGCCTGGATCTCATCGACGCCCGACCGCAGGAGCTTCCCCGCCTCCCAGTTCATCCGGGTGGAGATCTCGGCGTTGTCCGAGTGCAGCGAGGTCACGACGCCCGCCTCCATCAGGAGACGTGCGTTGTACGACGTGGCGTCGTACGACTCGAGCTTGAACGCGCCCCAGTCGCTCCAGACGACGGCGGCGACGCCCGCGGTCTTCAGCTCGTTCGCGATCTTGTACGCCTCGACCCCGTGCTGCAGGGTCTGGATGCGGAAGCCGAACTCCTCGGCGAGCCGCACCAGCGCGAGGAACTCGTCGGCGCGGTAGCCGTGCGACGACACGAGCAGCTTCTGGTCGAGGATGTCGAGCAGCGCCTCCATCCGGAGGTCGCGGCGCGGCGGGATCCCCGTCTTCTCGCGCTCCCACCGCTGCCACTCGCGCCGGTAGTCACGGGCGGCGTTGAAGTGGTCGCGGATGATCTCCTGCACGCCCATCCGGGTGTTCGGGTACCGGTTGGGGCTGCGCTTCGGGTTCTCACCGAGCGCGAACTTCACGGTGCGCGGCGCGTTCTCGAGCCGGTAGTCGTCGGGGAGCATCCCCCACCGGTTCTTCACGAAGACGTTCTCGCCGCCGATCGGGTTCGCGGACCCGTGCTTCACCATCTGCATCGTGAGACCGCCGGCGAGCTGGCGGTACATCCAGATGTCGTTGTGCATCAGTGCGTCGCCCATCCGCACCTCGGGGACGATCGCGAAGCCGCTCTCGTTGACCGAGCTGACGCCGGTGTGCGTGTGGGGATCGATGAGGCCCGGCGTGACGTGCTTGCCGGTGGCGTCGACCACCACCGCGCCGCGCGGCGCCGTGAGGTTGCGTCCGACCTGCGCCACCTTGCCGGCGCGCAACAGGAGATCCGCGTTCTCGAGTCGGCCCTGCGGCCCCTGCGTCCAGACCGTCGCGTTGCGGACGAGCAGCACGGCCGGCTGCTCGGGGATCGACGAGCGCCCGAACTCCACCATCGGTCGGATGAAGGGGAGGTCGATGACCGGCACCCGCTGCGCGACCGCGCCGCGGGCCGGACCCTCATACGCCTCGGTCCGGGTCCCCTTGAAGGTCGGGTCGGTCCCGTTCGGCAGCGACGTCCAGCCGTACACCTCGTCGCCGCTGACGGCGCCCGACATCAGCACGGTGCCCTCGTAGCCGAGGGGTTCGCCGTTGAAGGTGACCTCGAGACGACCGGTCTCGGCGATCACACGCACGCCGGCGAGCGGCAGCTCGCGCCGGCCGGCCCGCTCGATCGTGCCGCGGATGCGGTTGATCGGCCCCTCGAGCCGCAGCGTGGCGTTGAAGCCGTCCGCGTCGGTCGAGGTGATGGCCCAGGTCCCGCGCGGGTCGATCTGCGGCGGGCGCGTCACCCCATACCGCGTCCCCTGCACCCAGACGTCCCGAACGCTGGCATCCTGCGTGAAGAGGTCGCCGTCGGTGACGACGAGGTTGGCGACCTTCCCGACCGCGATGGTGCCGTGCGTGCGGTCGATGCCGAGCCACCCGGCGGGCACCGTGGTCAGCGCCGCAAGCGCCTTGTCAGCGGTGAGGCCGCGCGAGACGGCGAGGCGGAGATTCGGGAGGAACTGCGTGAGCGTCGAGAGCCCGTCGGTGGTGAGGGCGAACGGGACCCCCGCCGCGGCGAGCTGCGCCGGGTTCGTCGGCGCCTGATACCAGTGCCGCATCGTGGCCAGCGAGGCGTTGAGCGCGGCCTCGGGGCTCGAGACGTCGGGGGCGTCGGGGAAGTTGAGCGGGACGATCAGCGGCTGCGTGCGGCCCTTGAGCACATCGATCAGCCGATACTCGGTCCCGTTCCCGCGGAACCACGGGGTGAGCTTGTACTCGGTCGCGAGCCGGTACGCGCGGAGGTACTCCTCCTCGCTCTCGGTCTGGAAGAGAACCGCCTGCTTCCCCTGCACGGCGTTGCCGAGCGCGCCGAGCGCCTCGCTCCGCTCCGGCGGCAGGACCGAGCGGCCGCTCGCCTCGTAGGCGGCGTTCGCCCGGATGTACCACTCGGCGTCCATCAGGGTCTGCCGCATCAGCGCGACGGTCCCCATCGTCGAGTTGGGGTACATCCCGCCGAGCAGGAAGGAGCGCTGGAAGCCGATGGTCTGGACCAGGTCGGCACGGAGCACCCGCTCGCGCACGCCGGCGTCGCTGAGGTTCACCACCGAGGCGGTGCCACGGAAGATCCCCTGATGCGGGACGGCGAGCGCGGTGCCGAAGCCGAGCGACCGTAGCGCGACGCGCCGGGTGGAATCGTCCTTGAGGTTCGTCGTCGTGCTGAACCAGGCGCGCACCTGGGGATTCCAGTGCGTCGGCCCGACGTCGCCCCCCTGCGGGACGGCGTCCATCCCGAGGTCGGCGTGCGCGTCGATGAATCCGGGGTAGACAGTCAGCCCCTTGAGGTCCCAGACCCGGGCGCCCGCGGGCGCTCTGAGGTTGCGGCCGACGGCGGTGATGACGCCGTTGCGGATGACGACGGTGGCGCTGTCGATGGCCTGGCCGGGCGCGGTGACGACGCGTGCGCCGACGAGGGCGTGGAACCCGGTGCCGTTGTCGCGCAGGCCGGTGACCGGCTCGAGGCGCGACGCCTGCTGGGCGCCGAGCGCGCCGGCCAGCCAGAGGGCGAGGGCCGGGATCGTGCGGGAAGCTCTCACGAGGTGCTCCGTGCAGGACGGCCGGCGGGGCAGGCGGCCATCGAGGGTCGGGGGTCAGGGCGCCTGCGTCGCCGGTGCGTGGGCCGCTCGCACCGCCCACAGTATGCGCCCAAGAACCGGGGGCGGCAAACCGTGGGGGAGCGGGGAACTCACGAGACGTACGGCTGGCGCGGCCCGAATGCTGGGCGAGCGGGGCGCTGGATCGGCTGCGGCGGTACGGTACAGCCACGGTGCCGCGGTGCGGGGACCATCGCACCAGCCGGAATGGTCAGTTGCCGCCCCGGTGCGTCCCGGGTCTATTTGGACGGTTCGGGTCTCCGTCTCCTTTCCCTCCGTTCACCTGCGGCGATGCATCTCCTCCGACTGACCCTGCTGCTGGGCTGCCTCGCCGCCGGGCGCGCCGCGGCGCAGGTCGCGCCGCCCCCGGAACGTGTCTCGATCGTCTACTCGGGGCGCTCCCTCGGCGCCTTGGGGGTGCGCCGTGCCCAGGATGAGCACGAGCTCCTCACCGAACAGGCGCGCGCCGAAGGGCGGACGTTCAAGCTCGTCAGTCACGTCGCGTATCGCGCCCCGGGGATCGTCGTCTTCCTGCCCTCCTCGGAACCCACGGGGGCAGAGCTCGCCGAGGTGATCGCCCGCCGAAGTCAGGCGGAGGTCGCGACCGAGGTGCGCGCGCTCGCATCAGCGACCGTCGTCCTCCTGCAGGACCCGTGGAACGCCGAGCTCGATCTCCTGGCGATGCTGCAGCGGAACCCGCGGCGCCCGAGTGAGTTCCCGGATCTCGTGCCGATCACGCTCCGGGTCTCGCGCCTCCGTTCCGCCGCCGACGACCGGGTGATCATCGTCGAGCAGCCCGGCGCGGTCTGGCCGGCCGATCCGACGGCGTGGACGGTTGGGGAGATGAACCGCGTGGACGTGGGCGAGGCGCGGATCTTCGAGCTGCCGTTCAACCTCGGCGGGATCGGGTCCCGCGCGACGGTGGTGCGCGACGCGGTCGCGGGCGCCGGCGGGCGTGAGCGGACGCTGGTCGTCGACCTCGGGCAGCAGGAGGGGGACTTCGGCGTCCAGCGGGCGACGCGGGCCCGCGTCGATTTCACGGCGCTACGCGACATCGGCTACACGATGGTCGTCCCGTTCGAATTCGAGCTCGCGCTCGGACTCGACGGGCTGCGCCGCCTGCGCACCGAGTTCCCCGAGGTCACGCTCTTGGCGGCCAATGTCGGCGTCGGTGACACCACCACGTTCACCCGGAGTCGTGTCGTCTCGCTCGGTGGTCGCCGCGTCGGGGTCATCGGACTGGTCAACGCCGCGATCCGCGACCGCCTGCCGCGGGCGGTCCTCACGGCCTACACGTTCGAGGCGCCCGCCCCCGTGGCGCGTCGGGAGGTCGCGCGGCTCCGTGCCGCCGGCGCGGAGGCCGTCGTCGTCCTCTCGAACCTCGACCCCGCCGACAACGCCCTGATCGCGCAGGAGGTGCCGGGCATCGACGCGATCGTCGCCGACCTCCCCGTCCGCGCGGCGCCCGAGGCGATGCGCCTCAGGGTGGAGCTCCCCGACCGCCCGTTCGTCCGCCCGGGGACCCCCGCGCTCGTCGCGCGGAGCGCGGCGAACGGCATCGGCGTCGGTATCCTCGGCATCGAGTTCCGTCCACGCCCCGACACGGCGGGGGCGTTCGTGGCGGCACTCGAGCACCGCCTCACGATGCTCAGTGACCGCACCGCGCCGGATACTGCGCTCGTGCGACGGCTCGCCACGCTGGCCGGACGCCGCGCCGAGGACCGCGGTGAGCTGATGTTCCCGGCCTTCCCCGACATCGTCGAACGGCATCCTGCGCTCGCGGAGGTCGATGCGACGACGCGACGGGGCCGTGTCTCGAAGGCGCTCTGGGAGGCGTTCATCGCCCGGCGACTCCGCGAGCAGGCGGGCGCGGAGGTCGCGGTAATCCGGCGGCTCGACCAGTTCCCGCCACTCATCGGGAAGCTTCACGAGAACGAGGTCGGGGAGTGGCTCTGGACCGAGGACGAGATCGTCGTGCTCGACCTCCCTGGGGCCGACCTGAAGGCGCTGCTGCAATCAGACACCCGCGGTGAACTCGCGACGAGTGGCATCGATGTGCCGCGGAACCTCGTGCTCGGCCATCGCATCGAGGACGGCGTCACCTACCGGGTGGTCGCGTCGGATGTGCTCGTCGACGGCGCGCGGGCGCGGTTCTTCGCGCGCGGGCTCCGGGCCCGTCGGCACTTCACGGTGGCACCCGGGAGCGGGGCGCTCCGCGCAACCCCGAGCGCACCGACGATCGCCGTGCGCGATTTCATCCTCGGCGAGCTCCGTCGGGTCCGCGCGGTGGCGAAGGGCGAGGCGCAGATCGATACGCTCGCCGGTTACCTCGCAGCGGATCCCGCGTTCGTTGACGTCACCTCACTCACCTTTGACCGTCCGACCGTCTGGGCCTCCGTCAACCGGATCGCTGGCAACGACGGGTATGTGGGGGTGCCGGAGAGTCGGATCCTCGCGCAGGATGCGTGGGTCGCGGGGGTGAGCGGGCGCGTCGTGCGGACGACGAGCCGGCGCTTCCGAGCCACCGATCTTGCCGTGGGGTTCGCGTTCGCGCAGCAGCGCGTGACGGGCGCGGGCACGGGCCCGATCGAGACGGCGGACGACATCAAGTTTGACTGGACGCTGCGGCCGGCGTTCGACCAGGCGTCGCCGCGTCGGATGCATCCGTTCGTCCGCGCCCTCTTCGACACGGAGTTCTCGCCCACCGTGCTCCCCGCCACCGGGGCGCGGAACCCGCGACAGCTCTCGCTGCGTGCCGTCGCCGGCCTGATGGCCCAGCCGACGCCGCGCTGGCGCCGGGTGGATCTCGGTGTGGTGCTCGAGAACGACTTCGGTCGGCCGAACCCCCAGGCGGGGCTCCAGTCGCGCGTCGACTACGAGCGTCCGCTCGGTACCGGGATGACGTACCGGATGCGCAATGATCTCACCTATTTCCTCCCCACCGGCGGCGACACGCCCGCCGACCTCGCCCTGCGGTACGGGATGGTCCACGATCTCCTCGTTCCGCTCGTCGACGAGCTCTCCCTCGCGATCAGTGCCGACCTCTTTTTCTTTCAAGGGAAGGTGCCGGCGACCCGGCAGCTCGGCGTCAGCTCGCAAGTGCGCGTCGGGCTCACCTACGATCGCCTGTGGAAGCCCCGATACCAGCCGTTCCTCTGACGCCAAGCCCGTGGAGGCGCCTCGGCGACGATGCTGGACGGGCTGGCACCGCGGTCCACTGCGAACCCGACGCGGTCCCGCTCCTCCCCTGACGTCGCCTAGAGCGTGAGGTCGCCGCCTGGATCCTTCTGCCGGAGTCTCGCCACGGTCTCCGCGGCTGTGGTTCGCCGTCGTGCTTCCTCCGCGGCGTCGCGCTTCGCCGTGGCCCAATCCGGCGTGCCATCGGCGCGAAGGCGTACGGTGATGACGGCCCCCTCGACGGCCGATCGCCCCAGCGCCGACTTCGACACCTCCGTGACGGCGCCATCCGCGTCGGCGACCACGAGGACGATCGCCGTCGATCCCTCGCCTTCGATGCGATCGACGGCGTAGCGAACGGATTGCGTCATCGGCCTCCCTCCCGTGCCGTGGTGGTGAAGACGCGTCCATCGGCGCAGCCGCGGACGCGGATCGTGCCCTCGAGATCGGTGCGAAGGATCCGTCGGCCGGGCGCGCGCCACGCGGCGAGCGCTTCTGGGTGTGGATGCCGGTAGCGGTTGGCCTCCCCGACCGAGATGACGACGAGGCCGGGCGACGCCGCACGGACGAGGGCGGGGGTGACACCGTTCCGGCTCCCGTGGTGACCCGCTTTCGCCACCTGCACCCGCGGGATGCGGCCGTCGCGGATCCACGCGCCGATGGCGCGCGTCTCCGCGTCCCCGGTGAACAGCGCCCGGAACGCCCCGTGGGCGACGATCACCCCCACGGACGCATCGTTCTGGTCCGCTGCTGCGGACCACGGTGGGAGGATGCGGAGCGTCGCCGTGCCGAGGGTGAGCTCCCGGGGCGTCGCGGTGAGGACTCGGCTGCCGCGTCGCGCCATCGCGTCGACGAAGCGTCCGTAGATGCGTGTGGTCGCAGGCATCCCATTCTCGACGACATTCGTCACGGCCCGCGCGGCGAAGACCGCCGGCAGTCCGCCGATGTGATCGAGATGGTGATGCGAAGCGATCACGAGGTCGAGGCGGTCGATCCCGTCGCGGGTGAGGTAGGCGTCGAGGAGGTCGCCGTCGGGCCCGCCATCGATCAGCGCACGGCGGCCATCGCTCGTGAGGACGAGTGCGGCATCGCCTTGGCCGACATCGAGGAACCGGATCTCCACGCCAGCGGTATCGGGGCGTGCGCACCAGGCGGGCGCCCCCTGCGCCCCGGCGAGTCGGGTCGCGCCGAGGAGCGTGAGGGCGATACACTGCAGGAGCGGCGGCGGACGTCGCATTGGGTCAACCTACGTCACGGGACTGACATGCGACCAGTCGCGATGCGCCTCCTCAACCTGGCGGTCTTCGTCGGCGTGCTGTACGGCAACTTCGTGGCCGCCTCCGGTGGCCTCAGCGGCCGGAACATCGGCGAGATCGCCAACGCCTATCCGTCGCGCTTCCTTCCCGCGAACTGGGTCTTCGGCATCTGGAGCGTGATCTACGCCGGCCTCCTGCTCTCCCTCGCGTATCAGCTCTGGCCCGGCGAGCGGGGCCGACGCGCGGTGGAGCGCCTCGGCCCGTGGTGGACCATCGTCGGCGCGCTGAACGTCGGATGGATCGTGCTCTTCTCGTATGCGCGTTACCTCGAGGCGATGGTTCTGATGCTCGCCTTCCTTGGCGTGCTCATCGCGATCGGGGAGGTGTTGCGGCGCGCGCCGGCCCCGGATCGCTGGGAGCGGCTCTGTCTGATCGTGCCGCACGATCTCTACCTCGCCTGGATCTCCGTCGCGGTGATCGCGAACAGCTTTCAGGTGGCACACGTGGTCGGTTTCGGTGGCTTCGGCATCCCCGAGCAGGTCTGGGCCATCGGGATGATGGTGGTCGCGACGGGACTCGCGGTACTGATGGCCGCCCGTCGGGGGAACTGGACCTTCCCGTTCGTCGTCGCCTGGGCGTTGCACGGCATCGCGGCGCGCTATGCCGGCGAGGCGACGCTCGCAGGGGCCGCGCGAGCCGGGGTCGTGGTGGGCATCGGCATTGGTGCGGCGGCGATTGTACGGGCCGTCCGCGGGCGGGACGTCACACCCGCTTGAGCATCACCCGGTCATCCTCGTCCTGCGTCCCGAAGCGGAAGGTGGCCGTCCCGACATGTTCCCATCCGGTCCGCGCGTAGAAGCGGTGGGCGTCGTGATTCCCCTCCCAGACCTTCAGCCAGAGTGCGTCAGCGCCAACGGCCCGCGCGTGGGTCACGGCGGCGTCGACCAGCTGCCGCCCGACGCCGCCGCCCTGCGCGGCACGCACGACGTAGAGGCGCCGGAGGTGCAAGGGGCGTGCCGTCGTCACGCACGGCGGGGCCGGGTCGGACGCCACCGCCACGAACCCTCGCCACTCCCCATCCGCCGCGGTGACCGCGAAGACCGCCGCGTCGGCGGCCGCCAGTTCCGCGCGCTGGATCCCGGGGCCGAAGTTGAGCCGGCAGTGCGTCGCGAGCTCCGATGCGTCACTGGAGGCGCCATACGTGTCGACGAACGTCGCCTCCGCCACGCGCGCGTAGGTCGCCGCCTCGTCGATGGTCACGCGATGCATCGGCCACGGGTGCGCGTGCGTCATGCGGCGAATGATTCCCTTGCCCCCTGCGCGGGACAAGCGCTTCGGGTATGCTTGAACCGCAGGCAGGTCTTCCCCTAGGTCTTCCCCTAGGTCTTCCCCCCAGCCCCCGACCTCGTGACCCATCACCATCCCGTTCACAGCGCCAACCTCCCGAAGCCGGTCGGTCCGTATTCGCCGGGGATGGCATTCGAGAAGCTGATCTTCGTCTCGGGGCAGGGGGCCACCGATCCCGCGACCGGTGCGCTCGCCGGTGCCGACGCCGCGACCCAGACGGAGCAGTGCCTGCGGAACGTCGAGGCGATCCTCCACGCGGCGGGCTCCGACCTGCAGCACGTGCTGCGGTGCGGCGTCTTCCTTCTCGACATGGCGGAGTTCCCGGAGATGAATGCCGTCTATGAACGCGTCTTCGGGGCGCATCGGCCGGCCCGCACCACGATTCAGGCGGCTGGGCTGCCGGGCGAGGGCCTCCGCGTCGAGATCGACTGCATCGCGTATCGCCCCTGAGCGCGCGGCGCGCTCGCGCCGCGCGGGGGTTCTCTCGTCGTCCGTCCACCAGGTGCCCGTATGACCACCGTCCTCGATCCCCGCGACCTCCGCTTCTTCCTCTATGAGCTGCTCGAGGTGGAGCAGCTGACGACGCGCCCGCGCTTCGCCGAGCAGGGGCGCGAGGTCTACGACGCCGTGCTCGACACGGCGCAGGCGGTCGCGGAGACGCACTACCTCCCGAACCGGAAGCGGAACGATCAGGAGGAGCCGACCGTCGTCGACGGCCGCGTGGTCACCCAGCCGGAGCTCAAGCCGGCGTTCCACGCGACCGCTGAGGCGGGGATCATCGCCTCGACGCACGACGCCGAGCGCGGCGGGCTGCAGCTGCCGCACGTCGTCGCGTCGGCGGCGATCGCGTGGCTCGAGGCGGCGAACATCGGTTCGGCGAGCTATCCGATGCTCACCGCAGGCGCGGCCAATCTCATCGCCGCCTTCGGCTCCGAGGCGCAGAAGGCGCGGTGGCTTCCGCCGATGCTGGAGGGGCGGTTCGGCGGCACGATGGCGCTGACGGAGCCCGACGCCGGTTCCGGTCTCGCCGACCTTCGCACCATCGCGATCCCCCAGCCCGACGGCACCTATCGGCTTGAGGGCGCCAAGATCTGGATCTCCGCGGGCGAGCACGAGCTCACGGAGAACATCGTCCATCTGGTGCTCGCCCGCATCGTCGGCGCGCCCGCCGGCACGAAGGGCATCTCGCTCTTCATCGTGCCGAAGCGCCTGGTCGGACCCGACGGCAGCTCCGGCGAGCTGAACCACATCGGGCTCGGTGGGTTGATCCACAAGATGGGATGGCGCGGGACGACCTCCACGCTGCTGAACTTCGGCGAGCACGGTCCGTGCGTCGGCGAACTGGTCGGCGAACCGCATCGCGGCCTCGCCTACATGTTCCACATGATGAACGAAGCGCGCATCGGCGTCGGACGCGCCGGCGCCGCGATGAGTACGGCCGCCTACCGGTCCGCGGTGGAGTACGCGCGGCAGCGTCGGCAGGGTCGGCTCCCCGCGGAGAAGGATCCGACGAAGCCCCCCGTCCCGATCATCGCGCACGCCGACGTGCGGCGGATGCTCCTGATCGGCAAGTGCGCGGCCGAGGGGTCGATGGCGCTCGTCCTCGCCTGCGCGCGGCTCGTCGACGACGAGATGACGGCGCCCGACGAGGCGGCCCGACGCGAGGCGACGGTGTTGCTCGAGTTTCTCACGCCGATCGCGAAGAGCTGGCCCGCGATCTACGGGCAGGAGGGAATCTCGAATGCGCTGCAGACGATGGGCGGGTACGGCTACGCGCGCGAGTACGACGTCGAGCAGCTCTATCGCGATAATCGGCTCAACCAGATCCACGAGGGGACGAACGGCATCCAGGCGCTCGACCTCCTCGGTCGCAAGGTGATGCAGGACCAGGGGGCGGCGCTCACCGCCTTCGCCGCGCGCGTCGCGCACGCCGTGGCGGAGGCGCGTACGGTCGGGCTCGACGCCCACGCCGATGCGCTCGCGGCGGCGCTCGGTCGGATGGTCGACGTCACGCGGGGGCTCGCCCGCGGGTTGATGCAGGACCCGACGCGTGGGCTGGCGAACGCGTCGGTGTACCTCGATCTCGCGTCGCGCGTGGTGTACGCGTGGCTCTGGCTCCGCCAGGCCACCGTCGCGGCACGGGCGCTCGCCGCGGGCGCCACCGGCGACGAGGCCCGCTTCTATCAGGCGAAGGTCGCGGCGGCGCGATTCTATTTCGGGTTCGAGCTGCCGAAGAACGCGCCCGACGCCGACCTGCTCGAGCGCAATGACGCCGCCGCGCTCGAGTTCGACGCGGAGTGGTTCTGAGCGCCGGCGTCCCCTCTGTGACCTCCTCGCGACGTCGGGCGGGCGTGGGTGAGAGGCTTGGCCTCGCGGTCGTCCTCGGGGTCGGTGCGCTCCTCTCGGTCGCCCCACGTCTCTCTGCGCAGGACCACGATCACGCGCCGGCGCCCGCGACGCCACTCGCGACGTCGCTCACCATCGTCGACCCCACCGGGGCCACGCGTATCCTCACCGCCAGCCAGCTCGGCTCGCTGCCGCGACACAGCGGGCGCGCCGAGGTGCACGGCCACGCGTGGACGTGGGAGGGGGTCGAACTGCGTGCGGCGCTCCGGCTCGCCGGGATCGCGACGGATTCGCTGCGCGGCCCCGCGCTGGCGCGGGTGCTCGTCCTCGTCGGCGCCGACGGCTATCGGGCGACCCTCACACTCGCCGACCTCGACCCGTCCCTCGGCGCGCGACGCGCCTGGCTGGTCGATCGCGAGGATGGCGTACCGCTCACGCCCGCGCGGCTCCCGCGGCGCGTGATCGTCGAGGGGGATCAGCGCGCGTCCCGCTGGGTGACGCAACTCGTCCGCATCGAAGTCGTCGACG
>DAISWY010000018.1:0-27048 GCA_036826135.1 Gemmatimonadaceae bacterium
CCCCCGCCGCACTGCGGCCAGCGCCGAGGGTGCCGATGCGGAGGAAGCAGCCAGGGATCCGTTCGGTGTAAAAGGCGAAGTCCTCGCCACCCATGTTCGCCGTGGGGAGCGCCGTGAGGGCGCCGTCACCCAGCACGGCCTGCACCGCGGTGCGCGCCCATCCGGCCGCTGCGGGGGCGTTCAGCAACGGCGGCGTCCCCTCGCTCAGGGTGCACGTCGCGCGGACGCCGTGGACGGCGGCGACCGCGTCAGCGATCTCGCGGACGCCGTCGCAGAGCAACGCGCGCGCCGCTGGCGTCGTCGCGCGAATGGTGCCCGCGGCCCGGGCGCGCTCGGGGATGACGTTCGCGGCACTCCCCGCCTCGGCGATGGTCACCGAGACCACGCCAGGGAGCCCCGGATCGAGCCGGCGTGAGACGAGGGTCTGCGCCGCCATCACGAAGGCGGCGAGGGCGACGATCGGGTCACGCGCGTCCTGCGGGCGGGCGCCGTGACCGCCCCGGCCGTGAAAGACGACCTCGAAGGTGTCGGTGCTCGCCGCGATCGCCCCGTCCGTGGCGACAACCTCGCCGACCGGGAAGCGCCAGTCCACGTGGCCGCCGAAGATCGCGTGCGTCCCATCGAGCGCACCGCTCGCGAGCACACGCGCGGCTCCCTCGCCGACCTCTTCCGCCGGCTGGAAGACGAGCGTCACGGTGCCGGCCGCCGGGTCCCGTGCCAGCAGCATCCCCGCGGCGACCGTCCACGCGGCGTGCATATCGTGGCCGCAGGCGTGCATCACGCCGGGGCGCGTCGACGCAAAGGGGAGACCTGTCTCCTCGGAAATCGGCAGCGCGTCGATGTCCCCACGCAGGGCGACGCGCGGCGCACCCGGATCGCGGCCCGGGATCGTCGCCACGAGCCCTGTGCCCGCCACCTCGCGCACGTCGGTGATGTTCGCCGCCGCCAGCGCCTCGCGGAGCGCACGCTGCGTGCCGTGCTCCTGCCAAGACAGCTCCGGGGCCGCGTGCAGCGCCCGTCGCAACGCGACGATGCGCGCGCGCTCCTCCGGCGTGAACCGCGCCACCGCGAGCGCGACCGCCGCCGCTCGTGGCGTCCCGCCGTTCGCCGCCGCCTCGCTCACGCGCGCAGCTCCTCCGTGCGCACCGTCAGCGAATCGATCCGTGCGCGGTCGACTTCGACACCGATCCCGGCTCGGTCGAGCGGGACCCGCACCATCCCGTGCGCATCCATCGTCCACTCGGGGGTGACCACGTCCTGCGCCCAATAGCGCGCGCTCGGCGAGAGGTCGCCAGGTAACGTGAAGTTCGGGAGCGAGGCGAGCGCCACGTTGTACGCGCGCCCGATCCCGCTCTCCAGCATTCCGCCGCACCAGACGGGGATCCCCTCCGCCTGGCAGAAGTCGTGGATGGCGATCGACGGCGTGACGCCGCCCACGCGCCCGGGCTTGATGTTGATGATCCGCCCGGCCTTCAGCGTCACCATGTCCTGCGCTCGGTCGAGCGAGATGATCGACTCGTCGAGGCAGAGCGGGGTCCGGAGCCGTCGCTGCAGCTCGGCGTGCCGCACGAGGTCGTCGTGCGCGAGCGGCTGCTCGATCATCATCAGGCCGAGGGCATCGAGTTCCGCGAGATGATCCGCATCAGCGAGGGTATAGGCGTTGTTCGCGTCGGCCATCAGGTGCGCGTCCGGCCCGACGGCCTCGCGCACCGCGCGCACCCACGCCACGTCCTTTCCCGGCGCGATCTTGATCTTGACCTTCTGATACCCGGCGGCAATTGACTCGCGCGCCTTCTCGATGAGGCGTTCCACCGACGGCTGGATGCCAAGGGAGATGCCGGTGGCGATCTGCTCGCGGGTGCCGCCGATCATCCGGGCCAGCGGGAGCCCCGCCTGCGTCGACGCGAGTCCCCACATCCCCATCTCGAGGGCGGCCTTCGCCATCAGGTGGCCGCGGACGTCCTCCTCGAGGATCGCGAAGACGTCACCCGGCGCGGCGACGGTGCGCCCCAGCAGGCGCGGCGCGAGCACGCGCACGATCGTCGGCCAGGCGGTGTCGAGCGTCTCCGGCGAGTAGTTGGGGAGGTCGTCGACCACGCACTCGCTCCAGACCGAGGCGCCATCGGCGTCGGTGAGCTCACAGAGCAGGATCCGGCGGTCGCGCATCTCCCCGGAGGAGATGCGGAACGGCTCCTTGAGCGGGAGTCGGATCTCGCGGAGGACGAGTCGGTCGAGTCGCATCACGCCTCCCGGCGCGAGAGGAGATAGGTGCCGCCGTCGTGGTCGCGGACGAAGCCGGTGACCGCGTACCCGCGGGCGAGGTAGTGCGTGAAGGCGCGGCGTGTGGCGAAGCGCCACGCGCGGGCGGCAGGGAGATCGGTGGCGGCGAGCGCCGAGATGTCGCGCGGGATGCGGACGCCCACCATGACCGCCTCGACGAGCGCGCCCTCGGTTGCCTCCGGTCCGACCACGAGCGGCAGGGTGGTGGGCAGGCTGTCGCACGGCGCCGCAGCCCGTGCGGGATCGACCGCCCACGCGACGACGAATCGGTCGGTCGGCATATCGCCCTGCAGCGGGGAGTTGGTGGCGTCGCCGTACATCGCGGGGACGTACTCGTCGGCGCGCGCGCCCATCCGATTCAGGTTGAGGTGCGCATTCTTGGCCACGAGCGGATCGTAGGTCCAGTAGATCGTCTCGACGCCGAGCGCGCGACACCGCTCGCGCTGGTACGCCTTCAACCGCTCACCCAGGTGCTGTCCCTGCATCGCCGGCCGCACCGCGAGCATATCGGACCAGTGGATGAGGCGACCGTCCTTCACGCCGGTGACGCCGAAGACGAACCCCTGCAGCACCCCGGCGTCATCAAAGGCGCCGGCCACCACGCCCCCTGTCTTGAGGGCGACGAGAAGCATCGCGGCGGGAATCTTTTCCGTGAAGCCGCGGCCCCAGGTGAGCTCCTGGAGCTCGACGCAGGCCGCGCGGTCGGCGTGGGTGGTCAGGTCACGGATCAGCACGAGGGTTAAACTACGGCGCATGCACAGTGAATGGATGTGGGGGCGGGGACGTCAGTCGGCGCGGGCACCGCACCTGATTGGCGCACGGCTACCGGCGCGTCCGACGATCGGATCGCTGCGCCTCGCGTTCGCCTCGATGTTCACGGCGGTCGCGCTTGTCCTCTCGAGCGTTGGCCCGCTCGCCGCCCAACCACTCGATCTCCGCGTCCGTGAGGTGGTTCGCCGCGACTCGTGGCAGGCGAACCCGGTGCTCGGTGCCATCAACGACGTCGGCAACACCTGGGGGTCACCCGGCGTGCTCCTGCTGAGCACCGGGCTCTGGCTCGGGGGACGGCTCGCCGACCAGCCCCAGGTGGCGACCATCGGGTTTCGCGCCTTCGAGGCGATCGGGGTGTCCGGCGTCGTGACGGGGACGATCAAGGGGATCGTCGGGCGGGCTCGTCCACGCATCAGTCCCGACGACGCCGGCGATCTCCAGTGGATGCGCGGGGCCCGCGAGGGGAGCGACTACCAATCGTTCCCGTCGGGGCACACGACGGCGGCCTTCGCCTTCGCTGCCGCGGTCACCGCCGAGACGCGTCGCCTCGCGCCGGAACACGCCCGCGCGGTCGGTGTGACGACATATGGCCTCGCGACGGCGACGGCCTTCGCGCGGATGTACAGCGACGCCCATTGGCTCACCGACGTCCTTGCCGGCGCGACGATCGGGATCGTCACCGGCCACGCCGCCTCGCGGTGGCACGTGAAGCGTCCTGGTCATGCGATCGACCGTCTCTTCCTGGGCGGCGACGTGGCGCCACTCGTCGTCACGACGCCCACCGGGCGCTCGCTCCTCGGCGCCTCGGTCACATGGCGGTAGCGGGCATCTTCGTCGTCATCGAGCTCGAGGGCGCACTCGCCGAGCGCATCCACGCGCAGCAGCTCGTCTTCGATCCGAAGATGGCGCGCCATCTGCCACCGCACATCACCCTCATCGGGTCCTCCGGGGCCGGACCGATCCGCGCGGACACGCCGATCGAGACGCTGCGCGCCCACCTCCTGCCGATTGCGGCGGCGACGCCCCCGATCACGCTCCGCTTCGGCCCGCCCGAGCGGTTCGTGCAGCGGGAGATCGTCTCCCTCCCGCTCGATCCCCACGGACCGCTGCGCACACTGCACGAGCGGATCGCGACGAGCGGACTCGCCTGCGCCCAAGCGCGGTACCCCTTCACCCCGCACTGCACGCTGACGATGTACCCCACCCTCACGGCGGAGCGGCTCGCCGCGGCGATGGCGGTGCGCGAACCCGAGCCGTTCACTGTCTCGCGACTGCGGGTCTACCTGACGCGTGAGCCGCAGCCGGCGCGACATCTCTTCGATGCGCCACTCGGCGCGCTCCCGGAGGTCGCATGATGGTATCGCTTCGCGTGGCGCGTACTCGGAACGTCATCCGTTCCCGATGCGCGCGGAGCCGAGCCCCGTGGCTGTTGTTGTGCATCGCGAGCCTCTGGTCGAGTGCACTCGCCGCTCAGGTCCGGCTCCTCCGGGCCTCCGACAACGACACGCTGCCGTCGAAGCCGGCCACCGCGCGGCTCGCCTACGGCAGCGATTCCCTCCAGTTCGGTGATCTCCGGCTCCCTGAGGGCCCGGGACCGTTCCCCGTCGCCATCGTGATCCACGGCGGGTGCTGGGTCTCGCGCTTTGCGACCCTGCGCAACAGCACCGCCTTCAGCGATGCGCTGCGCGACGAAGGGATTGCCACGTGGAACATCGAGTACCGTCGTGCGGACAGCCCGGGCGGGGGGTGGCCGAACACCTTCCTCGACGTCGCGCACGCCACCGACCGACTCCGGGCGATGGCCCGGACCTACCCGCTCGACCTTTCACGCGTCATCGCGATCGGACATTCCGCCGGCGGGCATCTGGCGATGTGGCTCGCCGCCGCTGACCACGTCCCGGTGGCCAGCGCCATCGCGCGTCCTGATCCACTGCCGCTCGTCGGAGCGGTCGCTCTCGCCGGGATCGCCGACCTCGCGGAGTTCCGCACCTACTCCCGATTCACCTGCGGTGATGTCGTCGATGGCCTGATGGGCGGGTCGCCGGACCAGGTGCCCGATCGGTACGCGGCGGGGTCGCCGCGCGCGCTCTTCCCGCTGCGCGTCCCGCAGGTGCAGGTGGTCGGGAGCGAGGACCGCGTGATGCCCGCCGCGGCGCGCGAGGCGCACCGGGCCGCGGCCATCGCCAGCGGCAGTCCCTTCACCCTCGTCGTGGTCGACGGCGCGGGGCATCACGAACTGCTCTCGCCGCGCAGCGCGACCTGGCGTCCGATCCTCGCCGAGGTGCGACGGCTGCTCAGCCCGGCGGCGGCGACTCCCGGTCGATGACGCGCAGCGTCCCGAGCCACTCGTTGAGCGAGCCGAAGTAGGTCGCGGAGTCGGCGGCGAAGGCACGGTCGTGTCCGCCGGTGAGGGTCACGAAGGTCTTGGGGGCGGTGAAGGCGCCGAAGAGCCGCTGACCCATCGCGAACGGGATCGCGGTGTCATCCTCCGCGTGGAGCACGAGTTTCGGCATCGCGATGCTGTCTGCGCGCTCGAGGCTCCCGAAGCGCTCGCGTGCGAGCCAGCGCACAGGAAGCCACGGATAGCGTTCCGCCCCGACGTCCGGGATGGAGGTGAACGCCCCCTCGATGACGAGCCCCGCCGCCTCGACCCGCGCGGCGAGATGGGTCGCGACCCCCGACCCGAGCGAGTGGCCGAAGATCACGATGTGCGCCGGGTCGATGCCGCGCGTCCCCACCATCCAGTCGTACGTCGCCTGTGCATCGCGGTAGAGTGCCGCCTCCGTGAGGGCGCCGTCATCACTCGCGCCATAGCTGCGATAGTCGACGAGCACGAGTCCGACGCCGGTGGCGCGCATCGGCCGGATCCACGCCTGACGGAGCGGGACGGAGATGTTCGCGGCGTTGCCGTGGAGGAAGAGCACCCAGAGGGGCGCGTCCTCGGTCGCGATGGGATCGCTCGTCGCTGATGCGATCGGGCCCGCCTCGCCGATGGGCGGAATCTCTCGCTCCGCTGCACTGAGTGGCGGGATCACCCAGGCGGAGAGCGTCAGGGAGTCGGCCGTCGGGATCCGCACGCCTTCCACCGGGAGGTCGGACGCCGGCGCGACCATCGTCCGGCCTCCGTACTGGTCTGGATGGAAGACGAACGAGGTCTCATTCGCCCGCATATACCACGCGGCACCGACGTAGCCGCCGATGGCGACGACGAGTGGGATCGTGATGAGCCAGCGCCGACGGCGGACGGGGGGCCGCGCCGCCGCGGTGCTGACCGTCGAGGGCGTCACCCCGGGCGTCGCGTCACGCCCGTCCGCCGTGCTCACCGCAGCGCCTTCTGGATCGCCGCCTCGATGTCCTGCTCACCGCCGAGTCCGGTGTAGACAACCTTCCCGGTGCGGTCGGTGACGACGACGTAGCTCGTGGCCGGCACATCGTAGTCGCCGACGGCATCGCCGCGACGGTCATAGAAGTGCGTGAAGCCGGTGAGATGCTCGGCGACATATCGCCGGACGCGCTCGGGCGACTGGTTCACGCTCACCGCCACGCCGACGAAGGCGACGCGGCTCGCGTACTTGCGCTGTGCCGCCTGCATCCGCGGCTCGAGTTCGCGACAATTGCTGCACCAGGTAGCCCAGAACTCGATGACGGCGGGCTTGCCGGCGATCGCCGTCGCGAGCCGGGCGGGCCGTCCCTCGAGCGTCTCCAGGGCGACGTCAGGCGCGGCGGCCCCGACCTCGATGCCGAGCTGCGCCTGCACGACGCGTGGGAGCGTGAGGCTGAGGAGCACCGCGAGTATCGCGGCGAGCCTCGCGACGAGCCGCCGGTGGCGGTGGGGAGCGGCAGGGAGTGTGGTCATCAGGTGCATCGACTCAGAAGAGGAGTTTGCCCATCTCGATGAGGTAGTACTCGGCGACGCCGAGCATCACGAGGGCGAAGAAACGCTTCACCTGCACCATCCAGGCGCCGGCGCGCGGGAGGCGAGCGACGGCGCCGCTCGAGAGCCCGACGACGACCAGCAGGGTGCACATCCCGAACGAGAAGGCGAGGAGGTAGATGAAGCCGAGGACGCCGCTGCCGGTCCGGGTCACCCAGGTGAGCACCGCCGCCATCACCGGGGCACCACAGGGGGCGGCCACCAATCCTGACATCGCCCCCATCACGAAGGCGCCGCCCATGCGGCCCCCGGTCCCGGCGGTGGCGGCGCGTCCCGCGAGCGCGGCCGGGAGCCGAATCGGGATCACATCGAGCATCGCGAGCGCGGAGAGCAGCAGCAGGTTCGCCATGGCGAAGTAGAGCCACGGGTTCGTGCTCACCGTCCCGAACATCGTCCCGGTGAGCCCCGCGAGCACGCCGAGACCCGCGTAGACCGTCGCGAGCCCGACGACGTAGCTGAGCGTCAGGAGGAGCGTTCGGGCCATCGGGGGTCGCGTGCCGTCCGCATTCGCCCCGCCCACGATCGCCGCGGTGATGGGGATCATCGGGTAGATGCACGGGGTCAGCGAGGTCAGCACGCCGGCCAGATACAGGAACGGCAGCGCCGAGATAGGGCTTTCTGAAAGGCGCTGGGCGAGGTCCATACGGGAAAGATGGGTGGGGGGCGGAAGGAGAGGGGAGTGGCCGTGTCGTGAGGCGCCGTGCTAGCCGGTCGTCGCAGCGTTCCACACATTCCGCTGCGTAGTCAGGGCATCCCTCTTACCCCACAGGCGAATGCGCATCCTCCGTCGGCTGGTTCCCCTCCTCGTCGCCACCCCGCTGCTGGCGCAGCGCGCCCCGGCCTCGGCCGCGCGCCCCGACACCGCCACGGCCATCGTCACCCGCCAGTACGGCGATCTCGCCGCCGGTCCGTACAAGCGCCTCGTCATCCGGAACGCGATGGTCGTGCCCGGGCACGGCGGTCCAACGGCTGGCCCATACGACATCGTAATTGTCGGCAACACCATCGCCGAGATGATCCCCTTCGACCCCGTCGCGGCTGAGCGGCGTGGTCCGGGCTCCCGGCCGACCGGGGACCGCGTGATCGATGCCACCGGGATGACCGTGATGCCCGGGATGATCGATCTGCACACGCATCTCCGCACGCAGCCGATGGAGCTGGACTATGTGTACTACCTGAAGCTCGCGCACGGCACGACGACGATGGTCAACGCCGCGGACCGGGGTGTGGACTCCGCGCTCACACAGGCGCGTCTCTCCGCTCGGAACGAGATCATCGCGCCGCGGATGTTCCCGCTCGTGGGTTGGGGCGCGACGACGCGGTTCTCGCGGCTCGAGCTCGACGATCCCGCCAAGGCGAACGATGTCGCCAAGCAGATGGCGGCCAATGGGATCCGCGTCATCTCGATGGACAGCAATGGTTGGAGCCGGGCGATTATCAAGGCGATCGCCGACGCCGCGCGCGCGAACGGGATGATCACCTCGTTCCACATCCCGCCCTCCACGGTGGCGGTGGCCGATGCGGCAGATGTGGCCTGCCTCGGCGTGACGATGATCGAGCACCACTACGGGTATGCCGAGTCGGCGCTCGATCGGACCACGCAGAACTTCGAGCGCACGTACGAGTTCGGGAACGAGAACCATCGCTTCCGCGCCGCCGGCCGGGTCTGGACCGAGACGAACCGCGACCGGCTCCTCACGCAGATCGCCGACTCGCTCGTGAAGTGCGGCGTCACGATGCTGCCGACGCGCGTGGTGTACGAGGCCAATCGCGACGTCATCCGGGCGACGAGCCTGCCGTGGCACGAGAAGTACACGCACCAGGCGCTGCTCAACTGGAACTATCCGAACCCGGCGTTCCACGGGGCGTTCCACTACGACTGGACCTCGGATGACGAGGCGTTCTGGGCCTCGGCGTACGAGCTCTGGGGCAAGCTGATCTTCGAGCACAATCGGCGCGGCGGGCGCGTGGCCTACGGCACCGACGACAACTACATCTGGGCCACGCCGGGCTTCAGCAGCGTGCGTGAGCTCCAGCTGCTGCGCGAGACGGGGATGCACTCACTCGAGGTGCTGCGCGCCGCGACGAAGTCCAGCGCCGAGGTGCTCGGCGAGCCGCGGCTTGGGCTCGTGCGGCCCGGCTATCTCGCCGACCTCGTGCTCGTTGACGGGAACCCCGCGAACAATCTCAAGTTCATGTACAGCTTCGGCGACCTGACGGTGGACGCACAGGGGCGGATGTACCGGACGCGCGGGATCGTCCACACCATCAAGGATGGCGTCGTGATGGAGAACGCGAACCTGATGCGCGAGGTGGAGCGGATGGTGCGCCAGTCGAAGCAGGGGGTGTCGCCGTCGAACGTGATCACGGCGCCGTTCCTGCCGGCGCGGCCGTAGCGCATCGATAGCTCCGCTCACGGTGGGTCTCAGGGGACCCTCTCCGACCCCTCGAGTGGTCCCCTGGGGTTGTGGTCCGGTAATATTGATCCCGAAGGAGTGGATGAAGACCACCCTGCATCCCCGTCCTCACGTCTACCGGACTTCGTCGATGTTTCCATCGCCTTGTCACCGCTCGCACCGTGCTGTCCCACGCTCGATGGGTCTTCGTTGGGGCGGCGATCCTGTATCGGGTTCTGAGCGAGCGCTTCGCCGCGGTGTGCTCGGACTGCTGGCAGGGGTCGTGATCGCGGTTGCTGGGTGTGCATCGGCTGATCGCCCGACGGCACCGGCCGCAACGGTCGATACCCTTCCGACCCTGCCGGCCCCGCTCGTTGTGCGTCGCTGGTCGGATCCCGCGGCGTGGCCCGGGGGGCGCGTGCCGGTCGCTGACGATCTCGTGACCGTGCCTGCCGGCACCTTGATGCAACTGGACATCTCACCGCCGCCACTGGCCGGTCTCGATATCCAAGGCGAGCTCGAGGCGGACACGGCGCGGGACCTGACGGTGACGGTCGGGTGGATCCGCGTCGCCGGCGCGCTACGCATCGGATCTGAGGCGATCCCCTACACAAAACGGGCCCTCATCACCCTCACGGGGACCGGGAGTGGTGACGCCATCACCGGTATGGGGACGCGCGTCATCGGCGTCGTACCGGGCGGTCGCCTCTCAATCCATGGCCAGACCCGGCGGGCATGGACACGCCTCTCCGGAACCGTGGGCACCGGGATGACCACCATCACCGTGAGTGATGAGGTCGATTGGCGGGTGGGCGATCGGATCGTGATCGCGCCCTCGGGGTTCGATCCGCTGCAGGCGGAGCATCGTCGCATCAACGCCATCGCCGGTCGCACGCTCACGCTGGACCAGGCGCTTCGGTTTCCCCACTACGGCGAGATCCAGCAGATCGCCGGTCGGCCCGTCGATGAGCGGGCGGAGGTCGGTCTGCTCTCCCGAAACATCACCATTCAGGGTGCCGGACCGTTGGTGGATGGCGTGCCCACCACCACCGATGGACTGGGGGGGCACATCATGATCCTGGCCGGGGCGACGGCCAAGGTGCACGGGGTGGAACTGGTGAACATGGGGCAACGTGGTCGCCTGGGGCACTACCCGATCCATTGGCATCTGGCGGGCGCGGTGTCCGGCCAGTTCATCCGCAACAGCGCCATCTGGCGCAGCAACAACCGCTGCGTGACGGTGCATGGGACCCAGCAGCTCTCCGTCGAAGGAAATGTCTGCTACGACCATCTCGGTCACGGGTACTTCCTCGAGGAGGGCGCCGAGACGGGCAACCGGTTGTTCGGGAATCTCGGGCTGCTCTCCCGACGTCCCGAGCTGCCACATCGCCTCATCCCGAGCGACGAACGTCCGGCGACCTTCTGGGTCACCAATCCAGACAACAGTCTCGTGGCGAATGCCGCCGCCGGGTCCGAGGGGATCGGATTCTGGTATGCGCTTCCCGATGCCCCGATCGGCATGTCCACCGGACAGCCCCATCGTCCCAACCGCACCCCGCTCTGGGAATTCCACGGGAACACGGCACACTCCAACCACCAAGCGGGACTGTTCGTCGACGATGCGCCCCGGGCCAATGGCACCACCACCGCGACGTCGTACGTGCCGTCTCTCATCCCTGGGCAGGCTGGATCGCCGATTGTCCCGGCCCGTTTCACGGGATTCACGGCATACAAGAACGGCAATCGCGGAGTCTGGCTTCGGGGAAATCAGCACTTCCTCGAAGATGCGATCCTCGCGGACAACTATATCGGGGCCACGTTTGCGAGCGTCGAGAGCTACATCACGGGCTCGCTGGTGGTCGGGGCGACGGCCAACACCATCGGAACGCGAGATGTCTACCGCGGCTTCGAGTACTATGACGGGCCCGTCGGCGCGCGTGACGTCACCTTCGTCGGCTTCCGTGGCTCCGGATCGATCCCGTGGAGCGCGCTCGGATTCAATCGTCACAACGCCTTCTCCCTCAGCACCGCCAGCGCGTCGCAGAATCTCACGTTCGTACAGTCCAATCCCCTGTACATCGAGCAGCCGAGTCCCACCAAGGATGGGGATAAATCCGCGGTCTTTCAGGATGTCACAGGGTCTGTGACCGGCACGGCGGGGCGGTGGGTCACGGCCAATACACCATTCCTCACGACGGCGGACTGTGTCTTGCAGCGTGACTGGAATGCCAGCGTCTGTCCGGGACCCTACCTCAAGCTCGTGGTTGAGGGAGTCGGATCGCAGGTCAACATCGTGCCGGTCGATGTGGTCCGCGATGACGCGGCCTCCGAACGATTCGTGGGGGACGGCACCTCGACCAACCGGATCGCGATGTCGGCGATGCCGGGGCATGAGTACGCGCTGACCTTGGGACAGCGGCCGATGGGGGTGTCCATCCGTGTGATGGAGGGGCGTCTGGGCGATTCCATTCTCCTGTCCATCGCCTCCTCCTCTCCCCCCATCGCCGTCGCCAGCAACACCGCACGACTCACGGAGGTCGCGGTCCCCGCGGCCGTCGCGCAGGGCAACGGTACGACCTACGCGTACGACCCGGTGCAGGGTCGGATCTACGTCAAGATCGTCGTCACCAATGTCGCCCAGTTCGTGCAGGGCACCGTCGGAATCCAGCTCACGCCGTGACCCACACCGCCGCCTTCAATTGCGGCGAGCGCCCTGTTGGATCCAGTTCCTGAGATTAGCGACGTCGATCGAGTCAAGCGGCAGACCGCCGAGGGGCATTCGCGAACCGACCGCCTGTGTCCCATCGACCCGGCGCATGAGGTAGCTCGCGGTCACATCGCCCGGCACGACTCGGATTCCCACCTCCGCGACGGAGGGAGCGTTGACGAGGGCGGAGTAGGCCAACCCCGTCGTCAACGGCAGAGTGGCTGCGGCCCCGTGGCATCCTGAGACCGTACAGCTCCGTCGGGTGAAAATCTCCTGGATGTCGCTACTGAAGGATGGCGTCGCGCGCACCGCGCGTACCCACGGCTCCTCTGTCGGTGGTGCCGGTGGCGCGTCAGCGGCACACGCGGTCAGGACCAGCATGATCCACAGATGCGCCAGACCGCGTCTCATGCGCGCCCCGCGAGCCGGAGCATCCCGGCACGCCTCGAGACGCCCACATCGCCACCTCGGGCATTCGTGCAGCGCGCGGGCTGAGCGACACAGACCTGAGTCAGCAAACGGTCGCCGAGACAGACGATGAGGGAGCGGACGCGCATGGTGCGTGGGTGCCGGGTGAGCAGGCTGGGAACGGATTAGTTTTCAGCTCGCCCATCAAACATAGCGCACCCCAGACGGGTGCTCGCGCCAGCTCTGCTCGTTCCCATTGGAGATCCGTACCCGTGGCCGGACCGCAATTCATCTACGTCATGAAGGGGCTGAAGAAGGTCATCCCCCCTTCCCGCATCATCCTCGACGACATTTGGCTCTCGTTCTACCCCGGGGCCAAGATCGGCGTCCTCGGCCCGAACGGCGCGGGCAAGTCGTCGCTGCTCAAGATCATGGCTGGCGTAGACCAGGACTTTCAGGGCGAGGCCTGGGCGCACAAGGGCACAAAGATCGGCTACCTCCCGCAGGAGCCGCAGCTCGACGAGTCGCTCGACGTGCGCGGCAACGTGGAGCTCGGCGTCAAGGCACAGCGGGACCTCCTCACGAAGTTCGAGGCCATCTCGGCGAAGTTCGCCGAGCCGATGAGCGACGACGAGATGAATGCGCTCATCGAGGAGCAGGGGAAGGTGCAGGAGCGGATTGACGCGCTCGATCTTTGGAACCTCGACAACAAGATCGAGGTCGCGATGGACGCCCTCCGACTCCCGCCGGGCGATGCGGGGGTGGCCACCCTCTCCGGCGGCGAGAAGCGGCGCGTGGCGCTCTGCCGCCTGCTCCTCGAAGAACCGGACATGCTCCTGCTTGACGAGCCGACCAACCACCTCGACGCCGAGTCGGTGGCGTGGCTCGAGAAGTTCCTCGAGACCTTCCCGGGGACCGTGGTGGCGATCACCCACGATCGCTACTTCCTCGACAACGTGGCGAAGTGGATCCTCGAGCTCGACCGCGGTCGCGGCGTGCCGTACGAGGGGAACTACTCCGGTTGGCTCGACCAGAAGCGGACGCGGCTCCAGCAGGAGGAGAAGGTCGCTTCGGCGCGCCAGCGGTCGCTCGAGCGCGAGCTCGAGTGGGTGCGCATGGCACCGCGCGCCCGGCAGGCCAAGAGCAAGGCGCGTCTGCAGGCGTACGAGGAGCTCGCGAGCGAGGCTCAGCAGGAGAAGGTCACGTCGAACGAGATCATCATCCCGCCGGCGCCGCGCCTCGGGAATGATGTGGTGATCGCGAAGGGGCTCACGAAGGGCTTCGGCGACCGGCTGCTGATCGACAAGCTCGACTTCTCGCTCCCGCGCGGCGGGATCGTCGGCATCATCGGTCCCAACGGCGCCGGCAAGACCACGCTCTTCCGGATGATCTCCGGCGCGGAGAAGCCCGACGGCGGCTCGCTGACCGTCGGCGAGACGGTGCAGCTCGCCTACGCCGATCAGACGCGCACGCTCGATGGGAACAAGACCGTCTGGGAGGAGATCTCCGGCGGGAACGAGCTCGTGCTGGTGGGGAAGAAGGAGCTCAACAGCCGCGCCTACCTCTCGAGTTTCAACTTCAAGGGCACCGACCAGCAGAAGAAGGTCGGCATCCTCTCCGGTGGCGAGCGGAACCGGCTGCATCTCGCGAAGACGCTGATGAGCGGCGGCAACCTGCTCCTCCTCGACGAGCCGACGAACGACCTCGACGTGGACACCCTCCGCGCGCTTGAGGTAGCGCTCCTCGACTACTCCGGTTGTGCGGTGGTCATCTCACACGACCGCTGGTTCCTGGACCGCGTGGCGACGCACATTCTCGCCTTCGAGGGGAACTCCGAGGTCGTCTGGTTCGAGGGGAACTACCAGGCGTACATCGAGGATCTGCGGAAGCGGAAGGGCGCGGACGCGGACCAGCCGCACCGCATCAAGTTCAAGCCGCTGACGCGCTGACGATGGCAGTGGCGACTCTGGCATGCCCCAGGGGAATGTCATGACCCGCATGCTCTTCCTGAATCTCCCGGTCACGGATCTCCCGCGCGCGATGGACTTCTGGTCCGCGCTCGGGTTTGCCTTCAATCCGCAGTTCACCGACGAGAACGCCGCCTGTCTGATCATCAGTGACCACGCTGGCGTCATGCTCCTCACGCCAGCGATGTTCGAACGGTTCAGTACGCAGCCTGTCGCCGATCCGCAGCAGGTGACAGGGGCCTTGGTCGCCATCACCTGTGAGAGTCGCGCCGCCGTGGAGGCGATGGTCGGTGCGGCCATTGCCAACGGGGGCCGCGCCGCGATGCCGCCGCAGGATCACGGCTTCATGTACCAGTGGAGCTTCCGAGATCCTGACGGGCACCACTGGGAGCCGTTCTGGATGGATCCCGCGGCGGTGGCGCCGGCAACGCATCAATGAATGCGATGATCTGCCGACGGTGCTCCGCCGTCGGCAGACGGCCCACGCCGCCGCCCAGATTGTCGAGCATGTTCTTCGCCTGACTCGTCGCTGGCGTCGCCGCGGTGATGGCGGGATGCGAGAGGGTGAACTTCAAAAAGAACTGCGCCCAGGTGCTCGCATCGAACTCGGCCGCGAACGCCGGGAGCTGCTGGCCCGCGACCCTTCGGAAGAGGCTCGTCCGGCCGAACGGCGCATACGCGAGCACGGCAATCTTCCGCTCCATTGCCAGCGGGAGGATCACCTCCTCCACGTCCCGGTTGTCCGCGGCGTAGTCGACGCCGATGAAGTCGAGCGGCTCATTCCGCATCACCTCGATCAGCTGCGCATACTGGTTCGGGAAGGTCGTGGAGATCCCCACGTACCGCACCTTCCCCGCGCGCTGGAACTCCCGCACGATCGGGAGCTGCGTCGCGGGGTCACCCATATTGTGAACCTGGATCAGGTCGATTGACGGACGCCGCAGCCGCGCGAGGGACTGCTCGATCTGCGCCCGTGCCGCCGCAGGATCAGCGGTGCCGCCACGCCGACCGGCGACGTTCACCTTCGTGGCCCAGAACATCCGGTCCGCCACCCCCAGCTCATTCACGAGGCCGCCCGCCACTTCCTCTGAGGCCCCGTATCCAGGCGCGGTGTCGAACACGCGTCCGCCGCCCTCCACCAACGTTTGCAGCACCGCCCGAAGCGCCGTCACGTCTTCGCGACGTGCCACCTCGGCGAAGGTGGCGGAACTGCCGAGCCCGATCACGGGGATGCGCTCCCCGCTCTTCGGGATGGCGCGCTGCAGCAGCGGGCCCGGCGGGAGCGGGAGCTGTTCCAGCGCACGCAGCAGGAACGGGGAGACGCCGAGTGCGGCGGCGAGGCGCGAGGCCTCAGCGAGGAAGTCGCGACGGGAGGTCATAACTCCAACATACCGTGAGGCGACGAAGTGCGGGATGTGCCTCGCAGCGGGGCCCGCTCACCCCGCCGTCGTGAGCCGTGCGATCGCGGCGAGCCCGTCCGCACCGACGTCGAGACTGTGCGCGTTCACGTACAACGCGATGTGTTGATCGCAGACCGCGTCGCTCAACTCCTGCGCATGCGCGCGCACGTAGGCGCGGCTCGCCTCGGGATGGTCGAAGGCGTACTGCACCGATGCCCGGATGGCGCGCTCCAGCCCGATGACGAGCGTGGGGTCGAGGTCGGCGCGCGCGCAGATGCCGGCCAGCGGCACGGGGAGCCGCGTCGACTGTTCCCACCAGTCGCCGAGGTCGACGACGCGCACGAGCCCGTGCTCGGCGTAGGTGAACCGGCTCTCGTGGATGATCAGCCCCGCCGCCACCTCACCGCTGGCGACCGCCCGTAGGATCCGGTCGTAGCGCATCTCGATGACCTCGCCCAATTCGGGCGCGGCGAGGCGGAGCAACCGATAGGCCGTCGTCTCACGCCCCGGGATCGCGATCGGGCCGCGCGCCGCCGCCTCGAGGGAGATCGCCTCGCGCGCGACGACGAGCGGTCCCACCCCGTGGCCGAGCGCCGCACCGCTGCGGAGCATGCGGTAGCGATCGCCCACGGCGGCGAAGGCGCCCACGCTGAGCTTCGTGAGGGCGAAGTCTCCCTCGTGCGCGCGCCGATTCAGCTCCTCGATGTCGAGCAGGACCGGGGTGACCGGCACCGGCGTCTCCACCAACCCGTGCGCGAGCGCGTGGAAGGCGAAGGTGTCGTTGGGGCAGGGCGAGTAGCCGAAGGTGAGCGCCGTCACGTGAGACGCTCCGACTGGCCGGGTGCGCGCAACGCGCTGCCGCTCGCCTCGGCGCCGGCTGTCTCACCCTCAATCGCTGCAGCAATCGCTACAACGAGTGCCGGCGTGGCCGCGGTGATCGCCGCAAAGGCTTCCTCAAACGCCCACCGAGACCGGTCGGGCTCCTCGATGGCATTTGAGATAGCACGCACCTCGATGGCCGGCACCCCGGCCAGCGCCGCGGCGCGGAGGACGGCGAACCCCTCCATCGCCTCTACATCGATTTCATCCATGCCCGTCGTGCCACCGACCGCGGCGCTGGTGCCAATTGGGAGACACACGGCCGTGGGTAGCGCCTGACGTGCGGCGGTGACGAGCGATGCCGCTGGCGCGAGTTCGACGGGTGCCCACGCCGCCGCTGCGGCGAGATCGCCGTAGCGCGCGACGCGGCCGATCACGAGCGCGGGTGGGATCAGGCCGCTCGCGCGTCGTGCACCGGCGATGCCGACGTGCACGATCGCTCGCGGCCGTCGCGTGGCGATGGCTGCCGCCGTCGCGGCCGCTGCCTCGACGGGGCCGACGCCGCAGACGAGCGTTCGCCATCCGTCGGCTGGCGCGAGCTCGCGCGCGGTCGCCGCGATGACGAGGAGATCGGAGAGGTCCGTCACGCGCGCCCTCCGGCTCAGTGCCGCATCGTCCCGCGGGCGACGCCGAGGTGATGCATGGTGTGATGCTCACCGACCGTCATCAGGCCGATGAAGCCGAGGCCGCGAATCCGCGCGACGGCGCGCGCGTCCGTGGGCGACGAGGCCCGCACCGTCACGCGGACCCCCTCGGCGATCTCCGCCGTCTCCCAGGTCAATCCGTTCCCCGCCATCATCATCCCGTGCTCACGAGCCATCCGACGGATGGCGTCCCGCACGCGGCCCGTGCCGGTGACCGTAAAGGTCGCCCCTCCAGGGACTGCCTCGGCGCGCACCACGCTGCGCAGGGTGAGATCGTCCATGTCGATGAGGTGCTGCCGCAGCGCCTCGAGGTCGACCTTCGACCAATCGGTGGTGCGGTCGGCCTCAAGCAACCGGACAATCTCGGCGATCGCGGCGAAGGCACCCTGTCCCGTCTCAGTCGCCGTGGCGGCGGTGCGCATCATCGACGGCGCGGCGTCTCGTCCTGCTTCGCGCGTCGGCATCTCATGCGACATCCCGGGGCGATGCTCGTGGCTCTGCGCGCCGACGAGGCGCGCGGTCAACAGGAGACCGATGGCGAGGAGGGGATGACGAGACACAAGCGGCTCCGGGGGCGGAAGGTGACCGAGGCGCCACGCGGCGCGCCCTGAAAGATATGGGCGTCCCCGGCTCACCCGGCGTGGGGTGTCGGGCAACCCTTGGTGCGGTCGGGGGATCCCGCTGACGCCGCCCCGCCACGACGTCGACGCACCTTGGGGCATGCCGATTGTCGTCCTCCGACTCGCGGGTGCCGTTCTGATGCTCAGTGCGCTGCCGCTCCCCGCGCAGCGCCTCGAGGCGAGTGTCACGGCCATCACAGCCAGCGGCGACTACCTCTTCACGCGCGGCGTCACGAGTTATGCCCTCACCGGCGGTCTCACACTCGACGCGGACCGCTGGCGACTCGGCGTCGAGGTGCCGCTGATCCGGCAGAACGCGACGGCGGTGGCCTGGGTCGCGGGGATGCCGATCCCTGTGGGTGGGCCGGCCGCCGCCGCACTCGCCGGGCGTGTGGGTGAGGCTGCGGTGCCACTGCCTCCGGACACGTATCGCACCACCCTCGCCGACCCGACGTTCACCATCGGGACCGATCTCGCACGCACCGACGACGGCGGGGTGCGCATCGGCGTCGTCGGCGCCGTGAAGGTGCCCGCGGCGGGTGTGGAGACGGGGGTCGGTACGGGGGCCACCGACGTCGGCGCCGCGCTCCACTGGTCGGCGATGGGGAACCGTTCGTTCGCCGTCGCTGACTTCGGCTACTGGTGGCTCGGTGATCTCCCCGATCTCACCCTCGACGACCTCGTCACCGGTCGGTTCACGATCGGACGCACCTTCGGCGAGATGGGGCGGTTCTCCGCGATGCTGCGGTGGGAGGCGGCAACCGCGGTGATCCCGCAGGTCGATCCGCGCTACAGCCTCGGGATCGGAATGGGGGTCGCACTGGCCGGTGAGGAGGCGGTGACCCTCGCATTCGATCGCGGCGCGAGCGAGACGGCGCCCGACTGGCGCGTCACGATGCGCTGGCGGCACGGGGTGCCGGCGGGAGGGTGGGGGCGCTAGTCGCGTCCCCGGCACGGGAGCGCTACGATTGGCCGTCGTTGGATTGACGTCCCGTCGGAGCCTCCCGATGCCTTACCCCCGCCGTGTCCTCGCTACCCTCGTCGTGTTGCTCGCCTCGGCGGCCGTGCTGCCGGCCCAGGCGACGCTGCGGGGCGTGGTGCACGATTCATTACTCTCCCATCGGCCGCTGGCCGGGGCGACGGTCGTCGTCCACGGCACCGACCGCACCGCGCTCACCGATCGCCGTGGGCGATTTACGATGTCCGACCTCCCGGCCGGACCGCACATCGTCGGGTTTTTCCATCCGACCTTCGACTCGCTCGATCTCTCCGCGCCTGGTCGGCGGGTGGAGCTCATCGCCGGTCGGTCGACGATGGTCCATCTCACGACCCCGTCCATCCGCGGGGCCAGTCTGCTGCTCTGTCGCCGACCACCGGAGCCGTCGACGCTGATCCTCACCGGGACCGTGCGCGCGGCGGCGCCGGATGCGCCCCTTGAAGGCGCCGTGGTCGAAGTGCGCTGGTTCGAGCTCGCGCTCGGCGGGGCACGGGCGCGCGAGACGATGTACGTCGCGACCGACACCACCGCGGCGGACGGTCGCTATCAGCTCTGCGGTGTGCCGACGGATATCGCGTTGACGCTCGTCGCCACCTCCGGTGGGCAGCGCACCGGCCCGGTCGCGCTCACGTTCGATTCCGTCGGCGTCGCCCGGCGCGACCTGCGCGTGAGCCTCACCGATCCCGCCAGCGCGATGATGGCGGGCGATGGGGATGCGCCCCCGATTCCGCCGCGCCCCGCCGGCCTCGGGCACCTCGCCGTCGTGGTGCGTGACCCGTCGGGGGCATCGGTCGGTCGTGCCATTGTCGGGCTCCGCGGGACCGCTTGGGCGGATACCACCGATCTCACCGGCCGTGTGGTGATCGACGACGTCCCCTCGGGGACGCAGACCGTCGCGGTCCGGGCCCTTGGGCGCCAGCCGCAGGAAGTGGTGGTCGACATCGCGCCAGGTGCCGTGACGACGCTCCCGATCACCCTCGACCGATTCGTCACCCTGCTCCCGGCCGTCGCGGTCGTCGGGCAGGCGCCTGACGCACGCCTCGCGGGGATACAGCGCCGCGTGCGCGCGGGCAACGGGTATGTCATCGCGGGCGACGAGGCGCGGGCGCTCGCCTTCTCCGCCATCGGTTGGGCGCGGATCCCGGGGGTCACACTCTCGTCCGGGCGGGTCGACACGGGACGGATGATCATCCAGGATGACCCCGTGCCGATGATGCGTGGTTTCGGCGGCGAGCGCTGCCGCGCCGAGGTCTGGGTCGATGGCATCCGCTTCTCGAATCTCTCGGGCTGGGAGCTGCGCGGGATGCTGCTCAACGCTCGGACGGTCGAGGTGTATTCGTCCGCGTCTCGTGTCCCCGTGGAGTTCACCACCGTCAGCGCGAGCCCATGCGGGGCCGTGCTCCTCTGGTCCTGATAACTGATGCGACTCCTCCTCCTGCTCCTCATCTCAGCCATCGTCCTCCCCGCCCAATCGACCGCGGTCGTGATGCTCGGCACCGGCACGCCGAACGCCGACCCCGAGCGCAGCGGCCCCGCCGTCGCCGTCGTGCGCGAGGGGCGCTCGTATCTCGTCGATGCGGGGCCCGGCATCGTGCGCCGCGCGGCCGCCGCGGCGCAGATGCACGGGGACACGGCGCTCCTCCCGCGCAATCTGCGCGTCCTCTTTCTCACGCATCTCCACTCCGATCACACCGTCGGCCTCCCTGATGTGATCCTCTCCGCCTGGACCCTTGAGCGCGACGTCCCGCTCGAGGTCTATGGCCCGCCGGGCACGCAGGCGATGGTCAACCATCTCCTCGCCGCCTACGCCGCCGACATCCGGAACCGCATCGACGGTCTGGAACCCGCGAACGAGGTGGGACATCAGGTGCGGGTGCACGAGATCGCGCCGGGCCAGGTGCGAGCTGACGGGAACGTCACCGTCACTGCCTTCGCGGTTCCGCACGGTGACTGGGAGGTCGCCCTCGGCTATCGCTTCGACGCCCCCGACCGCTCCATCGTCATCTCCGGCGACACCCGCGCGAGCGATGCCGTCGTCGCCGCCTGCAACGGCTGCGACCTCCTCGTCCACGAGGTCTATTCGGCCGATCGCTTCCGCACCCGTCCGCCCGCGTGGCAGGCGTATCACGCGCGGGCGCACACCTCGACCACCGAGCTTGCTCCTCTCGCCACCCGGGCCGCCCCCCGCGCGCTGGTTCTCTATCACCAGTTGTACTGGGGCACCGACGACGAGGGCCTCCTGGCGGAGCTGCGCGCGGCGGGATACCGACGACCGGTCGTCTCCGCCCGTGACCTCGGACGGTACTGATCCGAACGGCATCGTTGGCTCCGGTCTGCCGGTTCGGGTAAGATTCGGTATGTGTCCGGAGCGCACCCTCGCGGCGATGTTGAAGGACGGGGGGCGCGAGTTCTCCCCTCGCGATGTGGTGGCGTTCACCAAGCTCGCCGAGGGGCTCGCCGCAGCGCAGACCATCGAGGAAGTGCTCTGGGCCGTGGCGCACGAGGCCCTCGGCACGATGCACCTCGAGGACGTCGTGATCTACCTCGTCGATCAGGCGCGTGGGGTCTGTGTCCAGGCGGCGGCGTACGGCCCGAAGAATCCGGAGGGCCGGACCATCAAGGCCCCGATCGAGATCCCGATCGGCCAGGGCATCGTGGGCCGCGTCGTGCGCAGCGGGGAACCGGCGCTCGTCCCTGACGTCCGCGTCGATCCCGACTACATCTCCGACGACGTCGCCCGCCTCTCCGAATTGACCGTGCCGATCATCGTCGACGGCGAGGTGGTCGGTGTGATCGATAGCGAGCACAGCCTCGCCGGGTTCTTCACCACGCGGCATCAGACAGTCTTCACCGCGATTGCGCGGCTCGCCGCACCGCGGATCGAGCAGTTCCAGCTGCGGGCGCGGCTCGCGGCCGCGGGTGATGCGCGTCTGCAGGCACAGGTGCATCGGCTCGAGCGTCGATTCGCCCGCGAGCAGAAGGCGCGCCGTGAGGCGGAGCGGCTGTTGGAGACCAAGTCGCGCGAGCTCTACGATCTGAATCAGGTCCTCGCCCGTCAGGCCTCCGGTCTCCAGGCGCAGCTCCTCGAGTCGACCAGCGAGACGACGCGGCTTCAGCAGATCTACCAGACGGTCCTGGATCGACTTCCCTTCCAGCTCAGCATCTTCGACTCGAATGGGGTCTACACCTACGTGAATCCTGCGGCGATCGCCGACCCGACAATCCGCGAGTGGATCATCGGGAAGAGCAATCGCGACTACGGGGTCCGGCGTGGGCTGCCGGAAGAGGTCATTCGCGAACGCGAAACACTCATCCGACAGGTCGCCGCCACCGGTGTGGCCGTTGAGTTCGACGAGTCCTTCACGACAAAGGCGGGAGAACTCCGTCACTTCCGTCGGACCATCGCCCCCATCAAGGACGCCGATGGCCAGGTGACGCGACTGATCGGCGCGGGGCTCGATGTGACCGAGATGAAGCGGGTGGAGGACCAGCTCCGCCACTCGCAGAAGATGGAGGCGGTCGGGCTCCTCGCCGGCGGCGTCGCCCACGACTTCAACAACCTCCTCACGGTCGTCACCGGTATCGCCGAGGTGCTCCGGACCGACCTCGCGGCGATGCCGGAACGCGTGGCGATGATCGACGAGCTGCTGGGCGCGGTGAAGCGCGGCTCCGATCTGACCCGAAAGCTCCTGACCTTCAGCCGCCGGACCGTCGTGGAGCCGCGCGTGCTCGAGCTCGCCGAGGCGATCCGCCAGTCGAGTGTGCTCTTCGGTCGGCTCCTCTCCGAGCGGATCACCGTCGCGCTCGATCTGCCCACCGAGGTCCTCAATGTGCGGATCGATCCCGGTGCACTGGATCAGCTCCTCTTCAACCTCGTGGTCAACGCGCGTGACGCGATGCCCACCGGCGGTACGCTCCGCATTCTTCTCGAGTCGGACGTCCTCGGCGCGGCTGCGGCCGCACGCGTCGATCTCCCGCCCGGCCAGTACGCACGCCTCGTGGTGAGCGACACGGGCACCGGAATGTCCCCGGCGGTGCTCGGCCGGATCTTCGAACCCTTCTTCACCACCAAACCCGCAGGGCAGGGCACCGGCCTCGGGCTGGCCACGGTGTATGCGATCGTGACGCAGGCGCAGGGGCATATCCAGGCGCAGAGCCAGGAAGGTCGCGGCACCACCTTCACGATCCACTTCCCCCAAGTGGCGGAGCCCGCGCGGCGCCCCTCCACCAGCGGGTCCGCCGGCGAGGCCCTCGTCCGCGGGACCGAGCGTATCCTCGTGGCAGAGGACGAGGACGGCGTCCGCAAGCTCGTCTGTCGCCTGCTCAAGTCTCTGGGGTACGAGGTGCTCGAGGCCCGACGCGGCGAACAGGCCCTCGCCCTCGGTGAGGCGGCGGATCGCCTCGACCTCTTGCTCACCGACATCCGGATGCCCGACCTCACCGGGATTGAGGTCGCCGATCGCCTCCGGCGGCAGCGCCCCGGGTTGCGGGTGCTCTTCATGAGCGGCTACATCGATGACCCCGACCTGCGGAGTCGGCTCGCGACCGAGCGCAGTCAGGTGCTCGACAAGCCGTTCACGACAGCGCAGTTGGCCGACAAGGTGCGCGCCGCGCTCGACGCCCCGGTCATCTGAGCCGCGCCGCCGCCGTTCACAAGCGGGGCGTCGTCATCCGCATCAGGTGGACCCGACGGGCCGCCAGCGGATCTCGCGGTGCGGCCGACCGAACAGATACCCCTGGGTGAGCTCGATTCCCAGGTCCCAGAGCGCCGCCGCTTCCTCCACCTTCTCGACGCCCTCGGCGATGATCTGGATGTTCATCGACTGGCAGAGGATCACCATCGACGCCACGACCGCCCGGCGCGTCATGCTCTCGTGGATGTCGCGGATGAGCGACATATCGAGCTTGACGATGCTCGGTTCGAGCTGGGTGATCGAGGAGAGCCCCGAGTAGCCCGCGCCAAGGTCGTCGACTGCGAGGCGATACCCCATCTCCCGCAGCTGCTTCACGCGGGTGGGGAGATTGAGCGAGGCGTCGAGCTTCGTCCGCTCGGTGATCTCGAGCACGACGCGCGAGGCATAGGCGGAGAGCGGCGCCGCGGGATCCACGAGGTCCGGGTCCGCGAGGTCCTCGGCGACGATGTTCACCAAGGCGAGCGTACCCTCCGGGAAGGCGGGGATGCTCTCCGCCACGCGGGCACGGATCCGGCGCGAGAGCTCGCGGCCCCGCTCGATCCGTTGGGCCGACGTGACGAAGACCTCGGGTTGCGAGAGCTGCGGCTCGTCGGAGCGGAGGAGGGCTTCGAAGGCGAAGAGCTGCGTCCCCTTGTGGCTCGTGATCGGCTGCCACGCCATCCAGAGGCCTGCCATCGCCTCGTCCACGAGTCGGCTCGCCGTCGCGCGCGCGGCGTCCTCGGACCGCACCGCATCGAGCGCCTCCTTCTGGAGGCGCGCGAAGGACCGCGCGAGCCCCGCCTTTCGCACCGTTGCCTCGAGCTCTGCCAGATCCACCGGCTTCATCAGGTACCGGAACGCCCCGAGATTCACCGCGAGGATCGCGGACTCGAGCTGCGGGGCCGCCGTCATCAAAATGAAGGGCAGGCTCGCATCCTGATCGCGGACATCCGCCAGGAATTGCAGCCCCGACGATCCCGGCATGTTGATGTCGCTGACGATGACGTCGATCGTCTCCGCCGCGAGCACCCGCTTCGCCTCGTCCACGGAACCAGCCGTGAGCGGCGCGAACCCGGCGTGCTCGAGGAGCCGCGCGAGGGCGGTACGCATCGGCCGGTCGTCATCGACGAGGAGGACGCGGAGCCGGGACGGGGCGATCTGGTCGGTCATAGGGGCTGGGACCTGGGAAGAACGATCCCGAGGGTGGTCCCCTCGGCATCCACGGCGAGGAGCGGATGGCCGCCGTGCGCCTCGGCGACGAGGCGAGCGAGGTGCAGGCCGAGGCCGATATCGTGCCGGGCGCCACGTCGACGGAGCTCGATCGCGCCGAAGCGCCCGAAGAGGAGGGAGGCCTCCGAGGCAGGTAGCCCGGTGCTGCGGTCGCGCACGGTGCAGGTGAGGGTCGTGGCGTCCGCCGTCGCGCCGACACGGACCGTGTCGCCGTCGGGGGCATAGCGCAGGGCGTTCACCACGAGGTTCGCGAGCGCGCGGCGCACCAGGTCGGCGTCGAGATCGACGGTGAGGTCGTCCACGGGATCGGCCGCGAGGGAGAGCCCCTGCGCGGTTGCCACCGGGGCAAGCTCCCGAACGACCGCCTCGACGAGGGGGCGCACCGCGGTCCGCATCCGCACCGCCGTCAGCACCCCGGCCTCGAGCCCCCGCACCTCCAGCAGATCATCGATCAGTGTCTTGATGCGGTCGGCGGCGGCGGTCGCTCCGTCGACGGACTCCTTCATGTCGGGCGTGAGCGCTTCGAACTCGAGGAGCTTGAGATTCGCGAGGAGTCCCGCCAGCGGATTCCGCAGGTCGTGCACGAGGATCGCTGCGAGCTCGTCCTTCTTGGCGTCAGTCTCGAGGAGCGCACGCCGGAGCGCCTCACGTTCCATCCAAAGCGCCCGCGACCGCAGGAACCCCCGCACCCGGAGCTCCAGCTCGCCGAGGTCAACCGGTTTGGCGAGGAAGTCATCGACTCCGGCCTCGAGTCCCGCGAGTCGCTGCGCCCGGTCGACGAAGGCGGTCACGAGGAGGATGGGGAGGACGGCCTCGGGATGCAGGGCTCGGATCCGTCGCGCGACGGTCAGGCCATCGAGGTCCGGCAGCACCACATCGAGCAGGACGAGGTCCACCGGTTCCGTTGCGGCGAGTCGCAGCGCCTCCTCCCCGGTCGCCGCCTCGAGGACGTGACAGGTGGGGGCGAAGAAGCTCCGGAGCACCAACCGGGCCGACGGGGTGTCGTCGACGATCAGGAGGGTCGGCGGAGTCGCGGAGGACGTGGCGGCGGCGGGCATCGGATCCCGTGCAGTATAGCGCGCCCCGCTCGGCGAGGTAACGTTACGGGCATGAAAGGCATGGTGTTCACCCACTTCCTCGATTTCGTCACCGAGAAGTTCGGCCCCGAGATGGCCGACGACATCATCGAAGCCAACGAGCTGCCGAGCGGTGGCGCCTACACCTCGGTCGGCACGTACAGCCACACCGAGATGGTGGCGATGGTCGGGACCCTCGCCGAGCGGACCGGCGTCCCCGCCGACGCGTTGGTGCGCGCCTTCGGTGATCGACTGAGCGACACCTTCGCGCATGACTTCCCTGACTTCTATCGCCGGGCGACGAACCTCTTCGATTTCCTCGAGAGCATCGAGGCGCACATCCATATCGAGGTGCGAAAGCTCTATCCTGACGCCGAACTGCCAACCTTCCGCACAGAGTCGCGCACGCTGTCGCGTCTGGTCCTCCGCTACAGCAGCCCGCGCCGGATGGGCCACCTCTCCGAGGGGCTCATCAGCGGATCGGCCCGGCAGTTCGGCGTCGAGGTCCGGGTCCGCGCCGAAACGCTCGCCGACACCGACGGCCTCGACGTCCGCTTCACCATCGACCTCGCGTAGCAGGCCATTCCCATCCGGCCGTTCTCCGCGGCCTCTCCTGGATTACCGATGCCTCTCTGCCGCCTTGGCCTCATCGCGCTCCTCGTCCTGCCCCCGGTCCTCGCGGCGCAGGAGACGCCCACCCAGCGCACCGCCGCCGCGGATGTGGTGCGACGACTCGGCGAGCTCCGCACGACGATCGACGCCACCGGCCTCGCCCGGCGACTGACCACCGCACGGAGCGCCACGCGCGATGCCGTGGTGGAGCGCACGCGCCAGCTCTGGGAGACCGAGCTGCAGGCGATGTCCGACGACCTCACCCGACACCCGGAGATCGGCTTTCAGGAGCGCCGGTCGGTGCAGGTCCTCGTCGACTGGCTCCGCGCCCACGATTTCGACGTCACCGTCGGCGTCGCCGATCTCGCGACGGCCTTCAAGGCCACCTACCGGAAGGGGACCCCGGGCCCGAACCTCGGCGTCATCGTCGAGTACGACGCGCTCCGCGGCACCG
>DAISWY010000019.1:0-26501 GCA_036826135.1 Gemmatimonadaceae bacterium
CGGTAGGGGGTCGTGTCGCCCCGCGGCGCGAGGGTGCGCTCGATCGCCCGCCCCGTCCCGCGCAGGATGGCGCGATGCATGAGAGCACCCGCGGCGTAGCCGACCGCGAGAATTCCGAGGACCTGGAACCGTCCGAGCCAGGCCCCCCCGAGGGCCCCCACGAAGATCATCACCGTCGCGGTGGCACCCATCAGGGTGAGGCCAGCGAAGACCCCTGAATCCCGCACTTTGTCGAAATTGACCGTCATCCCGGGAGTCTACCGCCGCGGCCGTCCTATCGCAGGTAGCGCACGTATTTCGCGATGAGCCCACCGCGCAGCGGCTGCCCCCACGGGATGCCACGGTCCAGCCCCGTCGGCCACGTGGAATTCCAGACCACGTAGAGATCGCTTCCGGGCGAGGTCGTCCAACGCACCCGCGCATTCACCGACGCGCGGTCGGACTGGTCATCGTACTGGGTGAACAGGGTGCCGGTGAGCCGTGGCGAGTACGCGTAATCACCGCGGAAGCGCACCGTCGTCGCGACGAACCCCCGCGTCGGGAGCACCACATCGTTTCGTGCGAGATCGAGCGAGAACTCCCAGTGCGGCTGCAGCCGGAGCCGCGCGTTGACCGAGACATCGACGCGGGTGCCCTCGTAGAAGCCACCGGTGCTCGCCGCCCCGCCAAGGGACCACGGCCGCACATTCGCTCCGCTGAAGCGCACCTCGGCGCGATCGAACCAATAGTCGCCGGCGGCGATCGTGGTGCCCGGGACGAGCGTGAAGTCTGCCGTCGGCCCGTCGAACCGTCGTGACAGGTTCACCTCAAACCGGTCGCCGCTCTGCAGCTGCATCCCGACGGGGCGCACCGAGAGCGAGGCGTTGTCGAGACGCCCGCCGAGATCCCAGACGAGGTCGTAGCCGAGCAGGTTGAACTCCCAACGCCGGATCGGTGACGGCTGCGCCGGCCGCGGGGTGATCGCGAACTGCCCAGACAACCGTTGGATCCCACGCTGCGAGACGAACCCGAGCACCGGATCGTAGCCCGTCTCCACGCGGTCGAACCGGGTGACGATATCCGCGTGGTCGTTGGGATAATCGATGACCACGCGGTAGTGCGCCCCCCCGGCTCCCCCAACGCTGTCGCGACTCCATGCCGCACTGCCGAGCACGATGAGGTTGTCTCGCTCGCGCACGATGAATGGCAACTCGACGTCCACCCCCGCCCCGAGCGCCCCGGGACGGGCCGCCCGATCGCTGTAGGTGGTCATCGCCCCGACGAAGCCGCGGCCGAGGACGTCGTGACGTACTCGCGCGACGAGGTCCGTGGCCCGTTCGTCATCCCCGGTCCGCACCGCGAGGAAGCCCAGCTGGTTCCGGCCAACCCGTCCCTGCATCCGCGCGCCGAAGGGGATGGCCACCGGGCTCCCGCGATCACCGAGTCCGACGCGGCGCGAGTAGAAGAGCTGGGCCTGTTGCTCACGCCCGAACGCGAAGATTGCCGCGCCCTCGGTGAAGAAGGGGCGTTGCTCGGGGAAGAAGAGCGGGAACCGCGTCAGGTTGACCACCTGCCGGTCCACCTCCGCCTGCGCGAAGTCGGGGAAGACCGTCACATCGGCGGTGAGCGTATTCGTCACCGCGACCTTCACATCGAGGCCGGTGGAGAGCGCCGTCCGCCCGGGCGCACTCTCGGGGAGCGACCCGTCGGTGGCGAGGGTGCGCTCCGGCACGGCCGCCTCGATGAGCGCGAATGGCCGATATTCCGCGCGAGGCCGGCGGGGCAGGTCGGCGAACCCTTCCACCACACCCTCGTCCTCAAGGAACCGATACCCCTGGCCACGCTTCCACGCGCGCCAGAGGACCTCCTCGTTCGTCCGGGGCAGGAAGCGCCGGAAGTTCATCCCCATCGCGGACACATCTCCCGGATAGCGGAGTGTCCCCCACGGGATGAGCATCTCGGCCGTCCAGCCACCCTCGAAGGTCGCGGTCCGCGCGTCCCAGATGCCGTCCCACTCTTCGTTCCCGCGCTCCTGGTTGATGTGCTCCCCATCCCAGAGCGCGCCATTGGAGTTGGTTCGGAAGTAGAACGCGCTCCGTTTGTCGCGGAGCCCGTCGACCATCAGGCTCACGTAATCGTCGGACCGGAGCTCGGCATCGCGGCGTAGTTGGGATCTCCGACGCCCGGCGACGTCGCGATCGTAGTTCCACCACCCGACGGCGAGCCCCTGCGGCGTCGCCAAGAGGCGCACCACCGTCCGCTCGCTCGGCGTGCCCCCTTCCGTCGGCTCCTTCGTCTTGAACTCCCAGATCGAATCGGCCATCGCCCACTCCGCCTCGTCGAGGCGCCCATCGAGCCGAATCGCGTCGGTCGTCCGCCGGACCGCCGGCCACCCACCGGCCGGCGCTGGCGATTGCGCCGACGTCACGCCCGCGAAGAGGACGAGGGCAAGGACGCGGACGACGGCGAGACGAGGTGACCGGTGCGCGACCGGGTCGGGACACGATGGCGGCATACGTCACGGAGAACGCACCGGCGGGCGGGAATGTTGCGCCCGTGCGGCGGCGGCGACCAACTTGCACGCTCCCAACGCCCCGCGAACCCTTTCCCGCCGACTATATGCCCGTACGCTGCATCGTCGATCATCAGATGCCGGCACGCCACAGCGCAGCACTCCGCGGCCGCTCGCGCGCGCGCCTTGCCCTCGCCGCGCTCCTCGTCCCGCTGTCCCTCGGCGCCCAGGACGTCCAACGCTCCAGCCAGCATGACTACCGCATCGTCACCGTCGCCGAGGGACTCGTCAGCCCCTGGTCGATGGCCTTCCTCCCCGGTGGCGACCTCCTCGTCACCGAGCGCGGCGGGACCCTGCGGATCATCCGCGGCGGTCGACTCCTGCCGACGGCGGTCCCCGGCGTCCCGAAGGTCCGGGTCGGCGGCCAGGGTGGCCTGCTCGATGTGGTCGCGCACCCGCGCTTCGCGCAGAACCGATTCATCTACCTCAGCTTCTCCAAGCCGAGCGAGGATGGGACGCAGAGCGCGACGGCCGTCGTCCGCGCGCGCTTCGCGAACGACCAGCTCACCGACATGCAGGAGATCTTCGTCGCCAAGAACTGGTCCCGCGGAATGGGGCACTACGGGTCGCGTCTCGCCTTCGACCGCGACGGGTATCTCTTCGTCACGCTCGGCGACCGTCAGGTGATGCCGGCGGGGCCAATCGATTCGCTGATGAAGCACCCCGCACAGGATCTCGGAACGCATCACGGCAAGGTCGTGCGCCTGCGTGACGATGGCTCCGTCCCGCCCGACAACCCCTTTGTGAACACGCCGGGCGCGCTCCCGGAGATCTGGAGCTACGGGCATCGCAACGTGCAGGGGATCGCCATCGATCTGCGCACCAATCAGGTCTGGACCGACGAGCACGGCCCGCAGGGTGGTGACGAGCTCAACATCGACGAGGCGGGGAAGAACTACGGCTGGCCCGTGATCGGGTTCGGCGTGAACTACCGCTCGGGGAGCAACATCCACATCGGCACCACGCGCCAGGGGATGGAGCAGCCGGTGCACGTGTGGGTGCCGTCCATCGCGACGTCCGGGCTCGTCGTCTATGGGGGCGACAAGTTCCCGGGTTGGCGCGGGGACCTCTTCGTCGGCGGGATGGCCGGCCAGCGCCTCGTCCGCCTGACCGTCGATGGTCGGACGGTGAAGAACGTCGAGAACCTCGTGCAGGGGATGGGCCGCATCCGCGGCCTCCGCGAAGGGCCGGACGGCTTTCTCTACATCGCCTTCGAGGACGCGGGTGGCGGACCGTCGAAGCTCGTCCGACTTGAGCCGGTCCGCCGCTCTTGACCGATGCGGCGCCCGCTGTGGGCGGGCAGAGCCTCCTGAACGGTCGACGGCCCGCGCGCTCACTGAGCGCGCGGGCCGTCTCACATCACACCCCGCATCACACGCAACGATCAGCGTCGATTAGCGCGGTCGGACCGTGATCCGGATCGGCGCGCTTACCAACGCCGGCCCGATGACCTTGTGATCCGCATCCCCGAGCACGAGGCGCAACGTGTGCGTCCCCGGCGCGAGCGTCAGCATTGTCTCGATCTGCCCCGCCCCGAAGTGTCGGTGCAGCGAGTCACCCGGGATCACCACCCCCGCAGCAGGCACCTCGGTGTCGATCAGGATGTGAAAGTGCCCGGTGTTCGACATCCGCACCCCGGCAGGCGCGACGCCGTAGTTCCGAAGCCCGAAGACCACCGGGAAGGTCGGCCCGACGGTCGCACCGTTCGCCGGCGCGCGGAAATAGATCTCAGGTGCGGGCGTGGCGGGTGTCGCGGCAGACGCGGGTGCCGCCCCCTGCGCGACGAGCGCGGTGAGGGGTGCGCCGAGTGCGAGGACGCCAGCGAGCGCGATGGAGCGAATCGAATACGAGGTCATGTGTGTCAAACGGAGAGGGAGGAAGAACGGTGCATCGCGGAACAGGCCGCCGCCCGGGAAACGGACCGATCAGCACGTCCGCTCACGGCAGCCGGTCGAGGCCGCGGAGCAGGCCGGTGAAGAAACCGACGGCGGTCGCGTAGTCCGCGACGCTGATCCGCTCGTTCACGCCGTGGATGCGCGCCTGGTCGCCATCACCGAGCGGGACAGGGAGGAAGCGGAACACCCGGTCCGAGTGGGCGCTCCAATGCTTGGCATCGGTCCCCCCGGGCACGAGGTACGGCACCACCGGCAACGCGACCCCGGGGGACATCGCACGGATCGTCTCCTCGATGAGCTGGTACGCCTCGGATCGCACATCGGACACCGGCGAGGGATCCACCTGCACGCGGTCGAGCGGTGCGACGCGGACGAGCGTGTCGGCCACAGCGGCGGTCACATGCGCGATGACATCGGCGACCGTCTCGCCGGGCCGGATGCGGAAGTTCACCACCGCCGTCGCCTCCGGCGGCAACACGTTGTCCTTCACCCCGGCGTCGAGCATCGTCGGGGAGATCGTCGTGTGCAGGAGCGCGCCGCCCAGCGGAGCGCTCCCCAGCATCCGGGTCATCACCGGCGCGGTCAGCCAGAGATTCCCGAGGACGAGCCGGCGGGAGAAGGGCATGTACGGCGCCAGCGCCTCGAGCATCGTGCGGGTCGGCCCCTCGAGGCGGTCATCGAACGGCGTCGCCTCGAGCCGCGCCACCGCCCGTGCGAGCGCGCCGACCGCGGTGCGCTCGGTCGGCATCGACGAATGCCCACCCTTCGCGATGGCCGTCAACGTGAGTGAGACATACCCCTTCTCCGCGATGCCGACGATCGCTGAGCGCCCCGCGAGACCGGGCAGGAGCCCGCTCGCCATAAAGCCCCCCTCGTCGACCACCATCGCCGGCCGCACGCCACGGGCCACCAACGTGTCGACGATCGCCTTCGCGCCGTACAACCCACCAACCTCCTCGTCGTGCCCGAAGGTGAGGTACACCGTACGCGACGGGGTGTAGCCGGCGGCGATCAACCCCTCCACCGCCTCGAGGGTGGAGAGCACGGTGGTCTTGTCGTCGAGCGTCCCGCGCCCCCACACATAACCCTCCGCCACCGCGCCGGAGAACGGGGCCTGCGACCACTCGGCGAGGTTGGCCTCGGGCACCGGGACCACATCCATATGCCCCATCAGGACCACGGGCGCCTTCGTCGTGTCCTGCCCGCGCCAGGTGTAGAGCAGGCTCAACCCACCGACGACCTCCCGCGTGAGCGTGGCGTGCGCGAGGGGGAACTCGCTCGCCACCAACGCGTGGAAACCGAGGAAGGCCGCCGTGTCGATCGGCTGACCGGAGCCATACGAGATCGTCTGCAGTCGCACCGCCTTCGCGAGTCGCTCGACGGCGCGGGCGGAATCAATCGTCACCACCGTCCCCGCGGATGCGGCAGGCGCGGGCGCCGGGACGCGGAGGGCGCCGACAACCAGCACGCCGACAAGGAGCGCGAGGAGTGAGACGAGAGTCAGGAGGGCGCGTTTCATGGCGGCGGTCTCTCGGCGCGCGGGCCGGTGGAGGGATGTCGGAATATACGGGCGGCACGCACCTTTCCCCTCGTATGTCGACCCACGAATCCGCGGCAGCCCCGCTCCCCGCCCCCCCCCAGCGCATCCTCGTCGGCGCCTCGTCCGCCGAGGCCGTCGCGGCGCGGATCCGTGCCGCGCGGCCGACACTCGAGCTCCGCGCCGTGCCGCACACGGCGGTCACGCCGGAGGACCTCGCCTGGGCCGACGCCTACGTCGGCTTCCGACGGCCGTCGGCGGCGGCGCTCGGCGGGGTCCGCTGGGTCCACTCCACCGGTGCCGGCGTAGACCCCTGGCTCGTGCCGGGGGCGCTGCCCGAGACGATCCTGCTGACGCGCTCGCCCCAATCCTTCGGCCCGCCGATCGCCGAGTGGACGCTCGCGCGGATGCTCGCCTTCACGCAGGCGCTGCCGGCGCTCAGCGCCGCCCAGATGGTCGCGCGCTGGGCCGAGCCCTCCGTACGCCCGCTCGCCGGCACGCGGGCGCTGATCGTCGGCACGGGAGATATCGGTGGTACGATCGCCCGCGTGCTGACGCCGCTCGGCGTCGACGTCATCGGGGTCTCACGCAGCGGCACCGCGATGCCCGGCCTCTTCCGCGCGGTGCATCGCACCGAGGCGCTCCCCGAGCTCGTACCGCACTGTGACTGGCTCATCGTCGTGGTCCCCGACACGCCAGCCACCCGTGGGCTCATCTCGCGCGACCTGCTCGCACGGTGCCGCGGCGTCGTGCTGCTCAACGCGGGCCGCGGCGCGACGGTGGAGGAGGCGGCGATTCCCGAGGCCCTCGAGGCCGGCTGTCTCCGCGGTGCGGCGCTCGACGTCTTCGAGACGGAACCGCTCCCGCCCAACTCGCCGCTCTGGCGCGATCCGCGCGTGATGATCTCCCCGCACTGCTCGGGCCTCACGACGGTCGAGGGCGCCGCCGACGGCTTCCTCGAATGCCTCGCCCTGATCGAACGCGGCGAGCGGCCGCGGTGGGCCATCGACCGCGTCAGAGGCTACTGACCGCCGCGCAGAACGCGCGCTACGGACGGGTGAGCGGCGGCACGGCGCGCAGCAGACGGCGGAACCCCTCGTCGAGCGCGCGCCCACCGGCACCGGCGCCGCGGTACTTCCCGATGCGCACGACGACCAACCCATGCGTCGGGATGATCGTCACACTCTGCCCACCAGCGCCCTGCATCGAGTAGGCGTCGGTCGGGACGGGCGTCGCGCCATCCCCGTTGACCCAGAAGAACCCGCCGCCGTACACAGGACGCCCATCCGCGACCCACGCGGGGGCGAGGGTCTTCGCGTGGGTGACGTACCCCTCAGGAAGGAGCCGCTCGCCGTTCCAGACGCCGTCCTGCAGGTACAGGTTGCCGAGCCGCGCCCAATCGCGCGCGGCGATCATCTCGTAGCCCTGCCCGAGGAAGTTGCCGTAGGGATCGGTCTCGAGCACCACGTCACGCATCCCGAGCTTGTCGAAGAGCATCCGCTGCGGGAAGCTGTGATAGTCCTGCCCGAGCCGCTGGACGCCGAGACGCACGAGGTAGCTCGCGAGGACGGGGTCGACGTTGCGGTAGCGTCCCACCGTGTTCGGCTGCCACTGCTGCGGGCGCGTCGCGGCGTACTGGTAGGAGTTCACCCCGCCCGTATAGAGGTAGAGGTGATCCGGATAGCCGGACGCATCGTCCCAATCGGGGTCCTGCGGGGCCCGGAGCCGCAGCCCGCTCGACATCCGCATGATGTCCATGATGCGGATTGCCTGCCGCGGGTCCCCGGGCGTCTGCCACTCGGGGAACGGGGCCGGCTGCTCGAGGGTGTAGACCCCCTGCTGGATCAACCGAGCGACGAGCGTCCCGGTGAGGCTCTTCCCCATCGACCAGCTCTCGAGCGGCGTGTGGATCCCGATCCCGGGCGCGTACCGTTCCGCGACGATTCGCCCGCGATACGTGATGACCAACCCAAGCGTCATCGCCTCGGGCGGCCCGAAGGCCACATCCGCCGCCGCGGCGATCGCAACCGAATCGAGGCCTCGCGGGAAGGCCGTCCGCGGAAGCACGTCGCCCATCGGCCACGGGGTGGTGGCTGCGTCGGGGAGGTTCGGCCGGACGATCGAGGGCCGGAAGGAGAGGGAATCCACGCCCACGGGGAGGGTCACGCATCCCTGGCTCCCCACCTTCCGCGCCACCCGCGTCACTCCGTTGGCGAGCGTGAGCCGCACCTCCTGCCGCGCACGATCGATCACGGTATCGACGACGAAGCGCCGATACTCGAGCGGCCCCGTGAAGAACCCGACATTCGCCGCGGCATCCTGCGGATCGAGCCCCGTGATGAAGACCGCGGAGCAGAGCGTCTTCGCGAAGCCCGACGTGTGGTGCACGAGGGCATCGCCCGGCGGCGGCGTCCACGCGCCCGGCAACTCGAGGGCCTTGCCGCGCGCCGCCACCCGCGCGCGAAGCGACGCCCCCTCTTCCTGCGCAGCGACCGTGCGGGGGAGGAGCGGGAACGCGAGCAGCACGCCCAGGACGGCGAGGGGCACCGCCCGCACGGGGACGACGGGAGCCGACGGGGGGATGACGAGGCGACGCATCAGCACTCCGGGATGACGGTCAACGGATGAACCAACCGATGCAGAACTGGCAGAAGAGGGCGCCGACGACGGTCATCGAGGTGCCCCAGAGCAGGAGCTGTCGGAAGAGCCGCTTCTCGTCCTCGCCTTTGGGAAGTGCGGCGATACAGAGCGCCCCGAGCGTCGAGAGCGGCGAGACATCCACGAGCGCCGCCCCCACGTTGATGCTCAGCGCCACCTCGAGCGCACTCCCGCCGCCGAGCCGCGCCACAACATCGGTCACGGTCGGGAGGAAGGTCGGATAGACCACGCCGGAGGTCGAGCTGTAGGTGGAGATCGTGCCGGTCACGAAGGCGATCACCCCGTTCACCGACGCGGGCGTCGCGATGCGCGCGAGCAGATCGGAGAACAGAGACATCCCTCCGGTCTTCTCGAGCACACCGATCAGGACACTCACGCCGCACACCATCACGAGCACCGCCCACGGGACCTGCTTGAGCGTCGCCGCATCATCCCCCGCCCCGACGAGCAGCAGGAACGCCACACCGGCGAAGGCGGTGAGACCGATGTGCGCCTTGAGCATCGTCACTGCGAGCACGAACAGGGCGATCACCGCGAGCGTGATGCGGTGCCGGCCGTCGAACCGCACCTCGTCGTCCAGGACGACGCGTGCGGTCTCGCGCCAGAGCCGCGGGCCACCGAACAGCGCCCACGCGACCAACGAGACCAGCAGATGCGCGGTGAAGTTGGCGGCCCAGACGGTCCACTGATGCCCCGTCAGCCCCGCAGCGCCCATCCCGTCCGCGACGATCACCCCCACGGCGCTGAACGGCGAGAGATTCCCGGCGTTCGCCCCGTTCCCGAGCATCAGGGCGGTCAGCAGCGGCGGGAGGCCCGCCCGCGCGCCCGCCGCCATCCCGAGCGGGGCCAGCAACGCGAGCGTCGCGATCGCCCCGGGCCCCACCGTGCTGACGGCGCAGGCGAGCAGGAAGAAGAGCGCCGGGACCCAGCGCGCCCGCCCACCGGCCAACCGCAGCATCCCGTGGGTCAGGGCGGCCATCGCCCCGTTCGCCTGTGCCACACCGAAGAGCAACGTCACGCCGAGGAGCGTGAGGAAGAGCGGCGCCGGGAAGAGCTTGAGCACCTCGTCGGGCGACCAACCGGCGGCGTGCAGCGCCACGGGGCCGGCCAGCGCGACGGCGAGGATCCCGACGTTGATCCGCGAGAAGAAGCTCGCTGCGATCACGACGGCGAGGGCGACCACCGAGAGCTGCGCTGCGGTCACGCGCCCCGCCCCGGACGTCTCACGAGACGAGCCCGGCCAGCAGGTGCTTCTGCACCTTGCCGAGCGCCGTGCGCGGGAGGACCGCCACGCGATGGAAGGCGCGAGGGATCTTGAACGACGCCACCTGGTCCCGCAACGAGGCCTCGATCGCGGCGAGGTCGGCGTCGCCGTCGCAGACCAAGTACGCCACGGGCACCTCCCCGCGCACCGGATCCGGCCGTGCCGCCACCGCAGCCTCTCGCACGCCGGGCATCGTCGTCAGGAGCTCCTCCACTTCACGGGGATAGATGTTGAAGCCGCCCGAGATGATCACGTCGCTTCGACGCCCCTGCAAGGTGATGTACCCGTCGGCGGCGTCCCGGACGCCCAGATCCCCGGTCCGGAACCAGCCGTCGACAAAGGCCGCCGCCGTGGCCTCAGGACGCTGCCAGTACCCGGCGCAGACATTCGGTCCACGCACCCAGAGCTCCCCCGACGTCCCATCGGGCGCGGGCACCCCCGTCTCGTCCCGGATCTCGACGTCGACGCCGGGCAGCGGGTGCCCCACGGTCCCCGCGCGACGCTCGCCATCGTACGGGTTACTCACGTTCATCAACGTCTCGGTCATTCCGTACCGCTCGAGGATCCGGTGCCCGAACCGGTCGGCGAAGTCCTCAAGCACCTGCGCCGGAAGTGGCGCGGAGCCGGAGACAAAGAGCCGGACGCCGGCACCGATCGCCCGCGCCCGATCGACCGGCGCCTCGAGCAACCGCACGTACATCGTCGGCACGCCGAAGAAGAGCGTCGGCCGATACGCCTCGAACCACTCGAGCGCCGCCTCCTGTCGAAAGCGCGTGGCGAGTCGCAGATGGCACCCGGTGGCGAGCCAGCTCTGGATCCCGTTTCCGAGGCCGTGCACGTGGAAGAGCGGGAGCACGGCGAGATAGCGGTCGTTGGCGGTAATCCGCCAGGCGGACACGAGCGCGCGCGCGTTCGCCGCGAAGTTGCCGTGCGTCAGCACCGCGCCCTTCGCGAGTCCTGTCGTACCCGAGGTGTAGACCAGTGCGGCCGGCGTCGCGTCATCGAGGGCCACCGTCGGCCGCATGGTCGCACCGCCCTCGGCCTCACCGGAGAGCGCATCCACATCCCAGAGCACCGCACCGACCGGGAGGTCCACCGACCGGTCGGGGGTGGTCACCACCGCCACGGGGGCCGCGTCGTCCACGATATGCCCGATCTCCCGCCCCTTGTAGAGCACGTTCATCGGCACCGCGATGGCACCGAGTTTCATCAGGGCGAGCCAACAGTCTAGGAACTCGAGGCGGTTCGCGAGCAGGAGCGCCACGCGGTCGCCTGGCCGCACCCCGCGGGCACGGAACGTCGCGGCGAGACGATCGCTCCGGGCGTCGAGTGCGCCGAAGGTCAGCACCCGCATCCCGCTCGCGTCCTCGACCTCGAGGGCAGGCGCATCGGCGCGCCCGCGGAGCGAGGAATCGTACAGGGCAAGGAGGGACATAGCGTGGGAGAAGCTAGGCCGCGCCCCGACGGGCGTCCATCAGGTTTACCCCAAGCGGGTGGCCGCGCCCCGCCGTGCACCCCGCCGTGCGCCCACCCGGCCCGCAACCAGCGCGATCACCCACGCCACGAAGAGGTAGAAGGCCAGGATCGCCATCGCGTTCCGGAACGCGCCGAGGAGCCCCAGCGTCCTGACGTCGACGAAGAAGTAGGGATAGGTCCCAATCACCTGCCCGCGCACGACGAGATAGGTGAAATACGCCGTGGGGTAGACGCTCAAGACCGGCGCAAACCGCGTCCACCGCGCCTCGCGGACGTCGGTGAACGCGATCCAGTACGCCACGTACAGCGCGGGGACGATGTAGTGGAAGAGGAGGTCGGTGACGGCGGCGAGCCCCACCGGGTCATACGTCGCACTCAACAGCACGTGGTACGCGACCCCCACCACGAGGATGGCGGCGGCGGTGGTCCACGTGGTCCGCAGGTCATCGGCCCAGCGCGCCCACGCACCACCGGGCGCGAGCATGGGTCCGGTCAGCACGATGGCGACCAGCAGGTTGGTGAGGATCGTGAAATAGCCGAAGTAATCGACGATCGACATCGCGACCGTCCGCGGGGCGCCGTTGATGTCGACGCCGCTGGTCAGATGCAGACCGAACTGGATGATCAGCGCGGTCCAGGCGAGGAGGGCGGTGAGGCCACCGAGGAGTCGTCGTGCGGTCATCGTGCGTGCTGGTGAAAGGAATGGCGTGACGAGCGGCGTGACCGGTCGGGCGTGGCCGGGGTCGCTGACCTGAAGCGGTGTCGAATCGACGGCGGGACGGTCGAGCAGCGGTGACCGGGATGGCGAAACGCGGAGTGGGCCGCCTCCACAGGGGAGACGACCCACTCGAAGTCTAGCGCGCCAGGCGACGCCCGGGGGGCGGCTGGATCAGCCGCACTCCGAGAAGCCGCAGACGTGGCACTTCACGCAGCCCTCGGCGAACTCGAGCTGCGATCCGCAGTCCGGGCAGGTGCCGATGAAGGCGTCACCACCAGACACGGCCTCGAACTGCATCTGGGCCGCGCCGGCGGTGACCATCGGGGCCGGCGCCGGAGCGGCCGTCGGCGTGGCGCCGGCGAGGAGCTCCTGCTGCACGCCCTGCTTCGAGCGCATCCAATCCTCGAGCGCGATGCCGATCGCATCCGGCACGGAGAGAACCTTGTTCGCCCCGAGGCCGACCGCGCGATCCGACGAGATGCCACGCAGCTGGCGGTGGACCTGCTGGATCGAGATGCCCGAGCGGAGCGCGAGCGAGATCAGGCGCCCGACCGCCTCGGCGTCGGCCATCGCCGGGCCACCGGCCTTCCCGAGGTTGATGAAGACCTCGAACGGCTGGCCCTTATCGTCTTCGGTGATGTGCACGAACATCGTGCCAAGCGGCGTCTCCTTCCGGATGGCCGTCGACTTGAGGATGTCGGGCCGCGACCGCTTCTGCCGGCGCTGGAGATTCTCGGCCTCGGCGTCGAACAGGAGGGTCTTGAGGCGATTGTTGTCCGCGGTGATCTCCGCGAGCTGACCCTTCAGCTCGCCGAGTTCGCGCTTCGCCGCCGCATCCTCGGCTGCGCCGCCGCGCTTCGCCGCCGCCTCGGCCGTGGCACCCGTCGAGAGCACCTGGCCGTCACGCGAGCCGTCGCGATACACCGTGACGCCCTTGCACTTCATCTGATACGCGAGCTCGTAGATCGCCCGCACGTCCTCACGCGTCGCGGTGTGCGCGAAGTTCGTGGTCTTCGAGATGGCGGAGTCGCAGTGCTCCTGGAACGCCGCCTGCATCCGGATGTGCCACTCCGGCGAGATGTTGTTCGCCGTGGCGAACACCTGCTGCCACTTCACCGGCACCTCGGGCTGGATCACCGAGCCCGTCTTGGCGATGCGCTCCATCAGGGCGTCGGAGAACCACCCCTCCTTCTTGGCGATCGCGACGAAGTCCTCGTTCACATCCGGCATCATCACGCCGGCCTGATTGCGCATGAACGCGACCGCGAAGAGCGGCTCGAGGCCCGACGAGCACCCGGCGATGATCGAGATCGTGCCCGTCGGCGCGACGGTCGTGACGTTGCAGTTGCGGAGCTTCAGCTCGGGACGGATGCGCTGCCCCGCCTCATCCCGGGCGCAGGTCGCGTCCGGGCCCCAGATCGAGCGCTCCCACTCCGGGAACGCGCCGCGCTCCTCGGCGAGCCGCGCCGACTCCTTCTTCCCCTCGACGTCGAGGAACTCCATCACCTGCTTGCCGAACGCCACGCCCTCGGGGCTGTCGTACTTGATGCCGAGGCGGATGAGTGCGTCGGCGAAGCCCATCACGCCGAGGCCGATGCGGCGGATGCGCTTGGCGAGCGCATCGATCTCCGGCAGCGGGTACTTGTTGGCGTCGATGATGTTGTCGAGCATCCGCGTGGACAGATGGATGTCCTTCGCGAACGCCTTCCAGTCCATCGCGCCGTCAACCACGTAGTAGCCGACGTTGATGGAGCCGAGATTGCAGACGTCGTACGGGAGGAGCGGCTGCTCGCCGCAGGGGTTGGTCGCCTCGTAGGCGCCCAGGTGGGGCACCGGGTTGTACCGGTTGGCCTCGTCGATGAAGAAGACGCCCGGCTCACCCGTCCGCCACGCCCCCTCGATCATCTTGTCCCACACCTCGCGCGCATCCATCTGCCCGACGACCTGCTTGGAGATCGGATCGATGAGGTCGTACGACCCCCCGGCCGCGAGGGCCTCCATGTACTTGGTCGTGATGCCGACCGAGATGTTGAAGTTCGTGATCTTGGTCAGGTCCTCCTTGCACGCGATGAACTCCATCACGTCGGGGTGATCCACCCGGAGGATGCCCATGTTCGCGCCGCGACGCGTCCCACCCTGCTTCACCGCGTCCGTGGAGGCGTCGTAGAGCTGCATGAACGACACGGGGCCGCTCGCCACACCCGTCGTCGACCGCACCATCGACCCCTTCGCCCGGAGCCGGGAGAACGAGAACCCCGTGCCGCCACCGCTCTGATGGATGAGCGCCATCGACCGCAGCGTGTCATAGATGCCGCTGTGCCCGTTGGAGAGGGCGTCGTCCACCGGCAGCACGAAGCACGCCGAGAGCTGTCCGAGCGGACGCCCCGCGTTCATCAACGTCGGCGAGTTCGGCTCGAAGCGGCGCTGCGTCATCAGCTCGTAGAACTGACGCGCGATCTTCTCCACCTGCTTCTCGGTCGCCCCATAGCGACGCTCCGGCTCCGCGACCGTCGTCGCGACCCGCCAGAACATGTCCTCCGGCGTCTCCACCGACTTCCCGGTCTTGTCCTTCACCAGATAGCGCTTGTCGAGCACCGTGCGAGCGTTCTGGGAAAGCGTGGCCGGCGTGTTAGGGGGGGTGGTCGGGAGCGCCATCTGCGTACTTCTCCAACTGAAGGGTATGAGGCCGAACCTGAGACGCATCGCCACCGGGTCTCACAGGAGATCCCGGCCGATTCAGGGGTCGAGGGGGTCCAAGCTACGGGCCACGTGAGACCGCGCAAGAACAGATCAAGGCATTACCAGACAACAACTTCCGCGCGGTGCATCACGAAACGGAAACGGGAAGACTGTTTCCACGTTCGCACGAACAGCAATCGGACCAGCACCTTCACTACACCGTCGCGACACCGGATTCCGTCAGTTGCTTTCCGGCTAAGCCGTTACAGATCAACAACTTGGCCGCCTGACGACAGAATCAGGCGAATCGTCACATCAGCGAAGGGGAGGCATCATACCCCAGACCGAACTTTCACGCCAGTCCTTGCCCGGACTCGCGAGGATGGATACGCGCGCACCCTTATTCGTAACACAACGATACTAATTCACCACGCTGCCGCCTCCCCCCACGCAGATGGCGGCTTAGAACGTGCTCCCCATCGAGAAGTAGAGCCCCACCCGCGACGGCGCTGATCCCAGCCCGCGCACCGGATGCGCGGCGCCGAACCGGAACCGATACACGACGTCATACCGGAGCGCCGCATCCACCCCGAGCTCGCCACCCACCGCGCCTAGCCACCGCCGTGGCACCTCAGGCGCGGGACACACGAGCGAACCCGCCACGGCCCGATCACACCACGCGGCCCCGCCATCCACGAACGCCGCGAACGATCCCTTCTGCAGGAAGACCGCACTGCCGCGGACCCCGCGACCGATCAGCGCCAACGGGAGCCGGAGCTCGACACTCGTCACCGCGGCACGCGTCCCACTCAGGGCGCCGGTGTCGAACCCGCGCACCCCAAACGTCCGCGGCGACCCTCCGATCACGAGTCCGGGCAGCACGGAGATCGAGGTGCCGTTCACCCCGCCGACGGAGAATCCGGTCTGCGATTCCGAGGCAGTCCATCCGCCGGCTACGCGGCCCGCGAGGACCGCGCGCGCGAACCCGGGCCACGGCAGGGCGATCGCCCCCGTCGCCGCCCCGATGGCCTCGCCGACGTCCCCACCGTCCACCGCGCCACCGAACCGACGCCGGAGCACCGCGCTCGCCGTCACCCCGTCCTCCACCGACACGCTGAGCGTCGGACGCTGCATCGTGCTGAACCCGGTCGAGAGCTGCGCGACCTTCGCGAGGGTCGTCGTGCGGAATCGCGGATTCGCCAGCCGCGTGCGCAACGGCTCAGGATCCGTCCGATAATCCACCGCCTCCACCTCGCCACCGAGCGAGGCCCAGCCACTCCACCGCACACCCACCCGCTGTCGGGTGACCTGCACCCCACCGCGACGCGTCCGCTCGCCAAGCCATCCCGCGAACGTCCCATCCTGCTGGCGGACCGGGAGATGCTGCCACGCGCTCGCATACGTCACCCCCACCACGGGATTCCCAAACCCGGCGTACTGATACGAGAACGTGGATGTCACCTCCGGTCGCTCCAGGTCCCGCGCCCAACTCAACGCGTACGCGTGTCGACCGATCAGGTCACGCGCGCTGGTCATCAGGCCGAGCGACCAACTGCCCGGCCCAGATGGCCCCGCCACCGGCAGCCACCACGTCGGGACGAGCTCACCCGCCGACGTGTACGGCTCGGCCTCGCCGCTCGCGCCAGCGGACGTCGGCGCATCGCGCTCCGCACCGGAATCCGCACCGCGCTCCGCCGCGTCGCTCGCGACCGGTGGCTCGGCGCGCAACGGGACGACCGGAGTCTCCCGCGTCACGACGTGGAAGCCATCGCCTCTCAATTCGACCGCCGCGATCCGCGCCCCGCTCGGCGAGACATCGGGCGTCTGCAACGCGGTCCGTGTCTCCCAGACCAGTCCGATGGCGCCGGTGCGGACGTCACCGCGATACACCATCGCCCGTCCCTCGTGGTCACTCACGAAGAGCAGCGTCGTGTCGCCTGGCTCGAACACCGGCGATGACAGCACCGTGAGCCACCCTGGCGTCCGCGGTCGGGGCGCGAAGGTCATCGACGCTCGGCCCGTGGTGTCGAGGACCACGACCGCCAGCGTGCCGCCGCGCCGCCAGCGCACGGCGGCCACCTGCGCCCCGCTCCGCGACCAGCGCGGATCACCCCACGTCTCGTCGAGCGATCCCATGACGAGCGGACGCGGAATCGCCTCGGGCCCCTCGAGGCGCACGAGGTCGGTCGTGCCGGGACGCGTCCGGACGGCGATCAGCTGCCCCGTCGGACGATGCAGGTCCGGGTGGGAGAGCCGCTGCCCGATCCCGAGGCGTGCGCGACCGCCGAGGGAGGACCGCTCGAGCGTGAGGTCCGAGCGGACGGTGTACGGGTCGGTGTAGTCCAGCTCAGCCGCGATGACGCCGCCGTACCCGGGCGTGGTCACGTCCACAGAGTTTCGGCGCCCGATCCGCCGCGCGCGCCCGGCGTCGCGCGCTTCATAGAAGCCCGGGACGCGCCGCGCCTCGTCGGCGACGAAGCGCAGCACGGTGTCGTCCACGAAGCGTGGATACCGGGCGGTGTAGCCCTCGCGGGAGCGGACCGAGACGGGCGGCGTCTCGGGGAGCCCCGCCGCATCGCGCGTGACCGAATCACGCCACGCCTCCCATCGGGCACGGAAGGTGAGCCCGAAGGCCGCGCGGGCGCGCGCGTCGAGCCGCGAGACGAAGAGCCTCGTGCTCGACTCCTCGACGAACCGCCTCAGCATCGTGGAATCGCCGCGCGTCATCGCGAACGCGCCGTACACGTACACGCTGTGGCCGAGCGGGAAGCGGGGTGTGTCCGCGGAAAGGGCGTCGAGGGGTGGCAGGACGCCGTCGAGGGCCGCCGCGCGCGCGACCGCGGGAAACTCGCTCCCACGCAGGCGACCGCCACCGCCCAGCCGCGACTCGTAGTGCACCGCGAGCCCCTCGAGGACCCACGAGGGGGCATACGCGTTCGGGAAGAGGGGCGCCGCGCGTCCGAAGACCCGCTGGCCGAGCGCCCAGAGGCCGCGCACGCGATCGAGATGGAAGATGTGCGCCATCTCGTGTGTCACGAGGAGTCGCATCCAGTCCTCATGCGGCCGCAGCGCGAGCTGCTCCACGGGCGGTCGGGCGTAGAGCACGATGCGGTTCGACGGGAAGGGCGTGGCCGCGCCGTTCGCGTAATCCACGTTGTCGGCGAGGATGAGATCGATACGCCCGCGGGGGGGCGTCAGCTCGCGCGCCAAGGCGACGTATGCGGACTCGGCGACATCCACGACGCGCCGGGCGAGCGCCTCGAGCCCGGGCTCGAAGACCACGCGCACGTGCGGGGCCTCGAGCGATTGCCACGTCAGGTCGGGGCGCACGGTGGCCTGCGCCGCGGCGACCGACGCCATCGCGACGCATCCAACGGCGAGGAGTCCGCGCATCGGCCGCAGCATCGCCGATAGTCTATCGTGGCCCGAAGGGTCTCGCACGGGGCGCACGGGGCGCACCGACACCGCGCTGCGGCCCCTGCGCCCCCGCCCGCCGTGCGTCTTCCGTGCTCTCCGCGTGACGCCGTATATTCGGCCCAATACGTCGTCGAACCGAGCGAGCGCAGGCGATGCGCCCGCGAGGCCCGCCGGCGGCCTCGAGGCCCGTCCGTCCGGAGCGTATGTGAGCGATCAGAAGATCTGTCCGACCTGCGGGACCGAGTATCCCCTCTCCGAGCGTTTCTGTCCGCGTGACGGGACGGCGCTGCGGTCGGCCGCCGGCCAGGGTGACCTGCTCGGGACCGTTGTCGCCGACCGCTATCACATCCTCAAGAAGCTCGGGGCTGGTGGGATGGGGACGGTGTATCTGGCCGAACATGTGAAGATGGGCCGGAAGAGCGCGCTCAAGGTGATGAACCCGGGGATGAACGCGGACCCCGACGCGATCGCGCGCTTCAATCGCGAGGCGGCGAACGCGTCGCGGCTCAACCACCCGAACGTGTGCGGCATCTACGATTTCGGCGAGACCCCTGACGGGACGATCTACCTCGCGATGGAATTCATCGAGGGGGCCTCGCTGACCGACGTCGTCGAGCAGGCCGGCGTGCTGCCCCCGAGCCGGGCCGCGAGCATCGTGCATCAGACGGCCGACGCGCTGCAGGTCGCGCACGACGCGGGGATCGTGCACCGGGACCTGAAGCCCGACAACATCATGGTGGCGCGGAACCGTGACGGGTCCGACCTCGTGAAGGTTGTCGACTTCGGCATCGCGAAGGCGAGTTCGAGTGACGCACAGAAGGTCACGAAGACGGGGCTCGTCGTCGGCACGCCGGAGTACATGAGCCCCGAGCAGCTCGCCGGGGATCGCCTCGACGGCCGGTCCGACATCTACGCCCTCGGCCTCGTCGCCTTCAACTGCCTCTCCGGCGCCCTCCCGTTCGCGGCGAACTCGGCACAGGAGGCGATGATCATGCGCCTCACCGACGTGCCGCGGACCCTCGCGGAGGTCCGACCCGAGATCGCGTGGCCCGCCGAGCTGCAAGCCACCCTGGACCTCGCGTTGGCCCGAGACGCGGCGGACCGGTATCAGAGCGCGGCACAGTTCGGGCGCGCGTTCGCGGCAGCCTGTGCGCTCCTCCCCGACGCGCCGAGTGCCGAGGCGGGGACGATGGTGCTCAGCCCCGCCGATGTGCCGTCGACCCGCGTGGCGCGCCCGGGTGGCGCGACCGCCGCCTCCGCCGGCGCGCGGGCCGGTGCTCGCGCGGCGGCCCCGGCAGCGGCCCCGACAGCGGCACCCGCGCCGGCAGCGGGTGGGCGGTCGCGTGGGCCACTCATCGGCGGCGGTATCGGCGCGGTGCTGCTCGTCGCCGGGCTCGTGTGGAAGCTCGGCGTCGGTGGTGGTTCCACAACCGCGGCCCCGGGCGATTCCACGAACGTCACCACCGCGCCGACCGCCGAGGCGTCGGGTGCGGCGACGACATCGACCGGCGAGCCGGTGCAGCTCTACACCACGCCCGTTGGGTCGGCCCCCACCATTTCGCCGACCCCGGCGCGACGGGCCGACGGTGGCGGAACAGACGCGCGGAACGTCACCGCCGGCGGCACCTCGACCAGGAGCGCGACCGCAGGGACGACGACCGCGCCGCAGGTGGACCCGCCAAGGACCCCGGCCGAGCCCTCGGCGGCGGAGCTGGCTGCGCGCCTCCCGACCCTGCTGCGTGAGGCGCAGGGCGGCAACGGCGCCCGAGTGCTCCGTGACCTCGCGGCACTGCAACCACGTCTCTCCGGCCAGTCCCTCGCCGAGTCGTACTACGTGCAGATGATCGCGTACACCTCGCTGGAAGATCAGGATGGTGCCTGTGCTGCAGCGAAGCAGGTCATCGCGCGGCACGAGACGGCGGCCCGAGTGCAGCTGGCGCGTCGCGCGTCCGAGCTGATGCAGTGCGGCGGAGGGGCGCCGTGACCCCGCACGGGATCGCGATCGCCGTCGCCGGGCGCACCGATGTGGGGCGGATGCGCGACCACAACGAGGACGCGTTCCTCGTCGCCGACCTCTCCACCGACGGCGCCGCCCCGGGCGCGAGCGCGGCGCCGCTCGGCCCACGCGGCGCCCTCCTGATGGTCGCGGACGGGATGGGGGGCGCCGCCGCGGGCGAAGTGGCGAGCGCGATGGCAATCGAGACCGTCCTCGACGAGATGCGGTCCCGGTGGATGACGGCGGACGCGGACGATGCCGACCACTTCGCGCACGCGCTGCGCGAGGCGACGGAGGCCGCGAATCAGCGCATCCACGGGCACGCCCGAAGCCAGCCGGGCATGAAGGGGATGGGCACCACGGCGACGGTCGTCGGTGTCCTCGGCCCCTGGGCCTTCCTCTCGCAGGTGGGTGACTCCCGCGCGTACCTCGTGCGCGACGGGGTCGCGACACAGCTCACCAAAGATCAGTCGCTGATGCAGCGGCTGATCGACGCGGGAGAGATCACCGAGGCAGAGGCGGCGGTCTCAGAGCGTCGCAACATCATCTTGCAGGCCCTCGGACCTGAGCCCCGGGTCCGCGTCGACCTCACGGCGCAGCACCTCTGTCGCGGCGACGTCCTCGTTGTCTGCTCCGACGGGCTCTCCGGCCAGGTGCGCGCGTCAGAGATCGCCGAGGAGATCAGCGGCGCCACCGACCTCGATGCCGCGTGCGCCGCGCTGATCGCGCGGGCGAACGCCGCCGGCGGTCCGGACAACATCACCGTGGTCGCGGCCCGGGTGGATGGCGAGGCGCTCCCGGGACAGGCGGATGCCCCGCCGGGGTACCGCCCGTATGTGGGCGAGCAGGCGGCGCGCGCCACGCAGCGCGTCGACCGTGCCTCGCTCGCAGCCATCGCGGCGATCCCCGAGGTGCTCGCCGCGCATCAGACCACAGCCGCTCCGACCGCCGAGACGGCGGTCACCGCCGATGGCGGGGACCCGTCGGGCCGCCCGAAGCGGCGGACGAGCGAAATGCTCGAGGCCGAGGACGAGGCGCTGATCAGCCCGAGGACGGCACTCGCGCTCCTCGCCGTGGGCGCCATGCTCATCGCGCTCTGGTTCCTCCGCTGATGGTCGTCGAGTTCACCTTCCTCCGCGGCGCGCACACCGGCCGGACGAATCGGTTTGAACGCGCCGTCATCACGATCGGGCGGCACCCGAGCAATGACCTCGCGCTCGACCCCGAGCGCGACCTCGACGCCTCTGCGCGCCACGCGGAGGTGCGCATCCACGGCGAGGAGGCGCATCTGGTCGACCTCGGCTCGACGAACGGCACCTACCTCAACGGGCTCAAGCTCAGCGGCACACACGTGCTCGCGCACGGCGATGTGATCGAGTTCGGCGTGGGTGGCCCGAAGGTGCGCGTCGACCTCGCGGCCGCCACGATGCGGCCGGTCGGCGCGACGAAGGACCGACCGGCGATGGCGCCGAAGAACACCGAGGTGCGCATCGCCGAGGCGGTGCAGCGGCAGACGGGGACATTGCGCCGAATGGTCGTGAGCCTCGGAATCCTCGTGGTCGTCGGGGGTGGGCTCGCCGTCGGCCTGGTGATGCGCGCCGAGCGGGCAGGGCGGTCGCAGGTGGCGCAGCTCATCGCCTCGAACGACTCGCTGGCACGTGCGCTTTCGGCGCGCCTGACCGAGACTGGCGTCGCCGACGCGGCGCTCGAGGAGGCGCAGGCCGATATGGACCGGATGACCGGCGAACTGCGCGCCCGATCGGCGGCGGGCGGGAACGTGACCGCGCTCGCCGCCGAGGTCCGCGAGCGCCAGCGTCGCACCGCCTCCTTCGCGCGCACCGACTACTCGGCGATCCTCGCCGCGAACAAGGCCGCGGTCGTCTTCATCGCGGTGGAGATGCCGGACGGGCGCGCCGAGAGCGGCACCGGCTTCAACATCCTTCCCACCGGCCTCATCGTCACGAACCGCCACGTCGTGCAGTCGGCGTCCGGCGTGCGCGCCGCGCGCGTGGCGGTCGCGTTCGAGGGCACGCAAGGCGAGTGGCGGATGGCGGAGATCGCCTACGTGAGCGCCACCGACGAGCTCGCCACACTGCGGCTCGTGCGCCCCGGCCCCTATCCCACCGTGAACGGCATCGCCCGCGACAGCGACGGCGTGAAGCTCGGCGACCCGGTGGCGATCCTCGGCTTCCCGCTCGGCACCGCGACGGCGGGGAACGAAGGGGCGATCGACCAGCTCCGCCCCGTGGCGACGCTCGGCATCGGCACCGTGAGCAAGACGCTCGCCGAGAACATCCAGCTCGACGCCTACGCCGCGCAGGGCTCGAGCGGCTCACCGGTGTTCGACGCGCGGGGCCTCGTGATCGGCGTCCTCTACGGCGCGGCCGCGGAGAGCGGTGGACGCATCATCTACACGGTCCCATCGGCGCGACTCGCGGCCCAGCTCACCGGCGACGCGACGGCCGCGCTGCGCTGAGCCTCAGGCGAGCCGACGGGCCGCCCCGTCCTGCATCGCCCTCGCATCCCCCCAGGCGCAGAGCACGTGCGGCGCATCCGGCACCGCCGCCGCGAGGGCGGGGGGCGCGAATACCAGGACGACGAGACTGCGGTGCATCGCCCGAGCGGCCTCCTGCTGTGCCCGGACGGACGCGAGCGTCTCCGAGCGCCACTGCGCTCGACCCGCGGTCGCCGCGGGCCCGCCGAAGAGCGCCAGCAGCACGGGGCCGCGTCCGTCGGACGTCGGCGCATCGACACGCCGCGGCGTGAATCCGAGCGCGCGCAGCGCGTCGAGCAGGGGCACACCCGCCGGCGGTGCCCAGGGACCCCGCGTCGCATCGTCGAGCACCACGACCTCAGGGGCGGGGTCGAGCGCCGGGAACACGCCGCGGACGGGATGCACGAGGAGGTCCGCCACCTGCCGCGTCCAGAGCACATCGTCGAGCGTCGGCTCACGCATCACGCGCGGGGCGGCCCAGTCGGCCCAGAAGCGCCGGCGCGCCCGCGTCGCCTCGAGCGCCTCGAGGTCGAGTGCCCCGGCATCGTTCGCCGCCTCGAGCCCCGTCAGGACCTCGTGGAGGTCGTGCGGCGCCAGAACGAGATCGCACCCGGCACGCACGGCCGCCACCACCGAGTCCCCTTCCCGACCACCGCGCCGTGCGGCGGGCGCCCCAGTCGCCTCAGCGACGATGAGCCCGTCGTACCGCAGCTCACCGCGCAGGAAGGTCGTGACCAGCGCCGACGAGTGGCAGGCCGGGATGCCGCTACGGTCGAGCCCTGGGAACGCGACGGGTGTGACGCTGACGCTCGCGACCCCGGCATCGGTGAGCCCGCGATACGGAACGAGGTCGGTCGCCCAGAGTGTCGCGGCATCCTCGCTGACCACCACCCCGTCGCTGGCGCTGTGCGCCCATGCATCGACCGCCGCGCGCCCCGCGCCTGGGAAGCCGCGCGCGCAGGCGAGGATCCCCTCAGCCTGACAGGCATCGACCCAATCGACGAGCCATTCGGCGACGCGCTGCGCGTCGTCACCCGCGGCACGCGCGCCGAGCACGGGGTTCTCCGGATGGCCCGCGAGCTCCGCGACGGGTGCGAGCGCCCAGTTGAGGCCAAGCGCCCCGAGCTCGCGTGCCGTCAGCTTCGCCGCCCGGCGGAACGCCTCCGCGTCCCGGAGCGCCCCGAGGGCGCCGAGGGGCGGGAGCGCCGTACCTGTCGCGAAGGTCCCGCCGACGCCGGCCTCGACCTCCGCCGCGAGCAGCAGCGAGTGCGGCGCATCTCGCCGGAGCGCCTGGGTCAACGCCAGCACCGCCTCGCGCGGGCCGTTCCGGACCACGAAGCCACCCACGCCGATCTCGAGGGCATCCTCGATGAGCGCGTCGAGGTGTTCGAACCCGGCGCGCGGATCCCACCAGAGCTCAGGGACGAGGAGTCCCGCGAGCGGATGGATCACGCGGGGGTGTAGGCCCCGAGGACGCGTGGGCCGCGTGCCCCGGTGGCAGTCGGCACGTTGCCTGGCCGGCCCTGCAGGTGGAGCCAGCCGAGGAAGGCGAAGGCGACCGCCTCCTTCGCATCGCCGTCGAAGTAGAGTCGGTCGAACCGGTGGACAGTGCGCGGCGCGAGGGTCATCGCGATTGCCTCGCGCAACACGGGGTGGTGCGCGCCGCCGCCGGAGAGGAGAACCTCCTCGATCGGCTCCGGCACGAAGCGCTCGACGGCGAGCCCGATGCTCCGCGCGGTGAGCCAGGCGGCGGTACAGACGATGTCCGCGTCGGTGGCATCGGGACGAGCGGCCCGACAGCGCGCGATGACGTCCGCGATGTACGCGGCCGTGTAGCGCTCGCGCCCCGTCGACTTCGGCGGCGGCGCGGCGAACCAGGGATCCGCGAGGAGCGCCTCGAGCACCGGCTCGATCGGCGTACCCTGCGCGGCGAGTCGGCCGTCCACGTCGTACGGCAGCGCCGGGCGGAGCGCCCGCGTCACGCCGTCGAGCACGGCGACCCCGGGGCCGGTGTCGAAGGCTCGCACGCCCTCGAGCGCGCCGCGCGGCGGGACGACGGTCAGGTTCCCCATCCCCCCGAGGTTCTGCAGCAGGCGCCAGCGATCGTCGGCGGCGAAGAGCATCGCGTCGGCGATCGGCACGAGCGGCGCACCCTGTCCCCCCGCGGCGACGTCGCGCACGCGGAAGTCGGCGATCACCGGCCGCCCCGTGCGCTCGGCGATCATCGCGGGCTGCCCGAACTGCCAGGTGGCGTGCGGCGGGTCGTGCCAGACGGTGTGCCCGTGCGAGGCGATCGCTGCGATCTCGTCGCGCGCGACGCCGGCCTCGGCGATCGCGGCGACGGCGGCGTCCGCGAGCACCGCGCCGAGGTCGAAATCGAGTCGCGTGTATTCGGCGGGGGAGGCGCCGACGAGGGCGGCCGCGAGCCGCTCCCGCATCGCCGGCGCATACCCGAGCGTGCGATGCGCGAGGAGCTGCGGCGTCACACGGCCCGCCTCATCCTCGGTGAAGCGCACCACGGCCGCGGTGACGCCGTCGAGCGAGGTGCCGGACATCACCCCGACGAGGACGGTCACGCGCCGCTCACCGGGGGCGGTGGCCCGGGGAGCACGCGTCGCACGACGCCACCCGCGGCGTCGAGGCGCGCGAGCGCCGTCGCCACGTCGAGCCCGAGTTGCCGCATCACGATCGCAACCTTCACCCGCCCGTCGGCGGCGTCGAGCGCTCGACGCGCCTCATCCCGACTGAGCGCGCAGGTCACCATCAAGAGGCGCTCCGCGCGGTCCCGCAGCTTCGCGTTCGTCGCCTGCAGATCTACCATCAGGTTGCCGTACGTCTTCCCCACGCGGATCATCGCGCCCGTCGTGAGCATGTTCAGCACCATCTTCGTCGCGGTACCCGCCTTGAGCCGCGTGGAGCCCGTCACCACCTCAGGCCCCGTGATGGGGAGGATCAGCACATCGAGGGTCTCCGCCAGCTCGGGGGGCGGCGGCGAGCAGGCGACGAGCACCGTGCGTGCCCCGATGGCGCGCGCATACGCGAGCGCACCGCGGACGTACGGCGTCGTCCCGCTCGCAGCAATGCCGACCACCACGTCCCCCGCGACGAGCCCCTCCGCCTCGAGGTCGGCGCGTCCACCCTCCGGCGCATCCTCCGCCCCTTCCTGCGACCGGAACATCGCCGCCATCCCCCCCGCGATGATGCCGCGGACGAGGGCGGGGTCGCTCCCGAAGGTCGGGGGGCACTCCGAGGCGTCGAGGACGCCGAGCCGCCCCGACGTGCCCGCGCCCGCGTAGAGGAGCCGATGCCCCTCGCGGAACGCCGTCTCGATGAGCGCGACGGCCCGCGCGATCGGCTCGCGCTGCGTGGCGACCGCCTCCGCGACGGAGCGATCCTCGGCCGTCATGAGATCGACGATCTCGAGCGGGGAGGCGAGATCGATGTCGGCGGTGCGGGGGTTCCGCCGCTCGGTGACCCGGGGATCGAGCATGGGGTGTAACTTATGAGCGATGCTCCACCGCCGCATTCTCCGTCCCGTGCACCGTCGGCTCGCCGCGGTATCCGCCCGCGGCACCAGCCTCACCGCCGTCGTGACCATCATCGCGTGCGCCCTCGGGGTCGCGACCCCTGCGGCGGCGCAGCTCATCAAGGTGCCGGCCCCGACGGCGGCGACGCGCCCCATCACCCTCTCCGCCACGGTGGGTTTTCTGCAGAGCCAGGGCCGCGTCGACGGGCAGAGCGGCGCCATCTGGTATCTCGGTGAGGCGGTGCAGCGACGGGTGTCCCTCGACGTGGGGCTCCGCAGCGGCGCCCTCG